>PMHH01000037.1:10950-15868 GCA_003156595.1 Acidimicrobiaceae bacterium | reverse complement strand
CCCAGTCCTTGTAAAAGATCTCCGTGCCGTCGGAGGTGGTGATTGTGCTCATTCTGTTGCCTTCCTTTCTCATAGTGAACACCCGGTGGTGTTCCACTTTTCATCGTGAACGTCATAAGGCGTTCCGTTTGGAATGCTCGAACTGAGATGATTGGTNNTCGTTCATCTCCCTCCTGTCTGCGAGTCGACGTCAATGCGATCTGCCGCCCTGACGGTTCGAGCCCACCAGATGCGCGAGGGTGTCCACTGAATGGGTCAACAGATCCGTTTCACTCACCAGGATGAGCGCTCGGTCTTCGAGCGGGCGGCCACTGGGCTCGTCTCGCTTGGGGACACTCAGCCTCTCGGCGAGGGCGAGCTGGGTCGATCGCAGCGTCGGCATCCGCCCGTGCGGCGCACCGCTCCTGACGCTTTGCGCCACCGCGAACATCGCTTCTGCCACCTCGTCAGCAAACGGTGTGACCTGGGGGAACGCTGGCCCTTTGGCGGGAAGCTGGGCATGCAAGGTCAAGATCCCCTGGAGGTATGTCCGCACAGCCGCCAGGATCCCGAGCACCGTTTCCTGCTGGCAAGCGTTGGGCCGCGAGGGCTCTGACAACCACCTGTCGGCGACGGCCTCAGCGTTGGCGCGCGCCAGGCGAGCATTGAGCCGCGCCTGCTGCAGAGATCGCCGGTCGGCACCAGCGGGATCGGCCCAGGCCGTCAGGACGGCCTTTGCATACCTACCTTCGGCGACAACCAAATCAGCAAGGCGCTCGGGCATAGAGGTCGCGGCCCACGTCGGCCACACCACATAGGCGATGAGCGCCAAGGCGGCGCCGATCACGGTGTAGATACTTCGGGCGGCCGCGATCGACAATTCGGGCTCGCCGACGAAGGCCAGCAGCGTTACCACCAAAGAGGAGATGCAGACCGTGTAGATCGCGTAGTTGGCGGACAGCATCAGGTTTGCCCCGACGCACCACACCAACACCAGGACTGCGAGCTCGAAGCGACCCGGTCGCAATTCAGCCAGAGCCACTGTCACCAGCCCTGCGCCCACGAGGGTGCCGATGACCCGACTGATTCCTCGGGTGAAAGTGGCGCCGAAGTCGGGCTTGAGCACGATCATGACGGTCAACGGGAGCCAGTAATGGTGCGGGAGACGTAGGGCCCGCGATAGCCCGACAGCGACGGCGAGCGTGGCAGCCAGGCGCATACCGTGCCGACAGGACTCTGACGACAGGTCCAGGTTCGCCCTAAGGGTCGCCAAGCGATCGGAGGCCCAGCCGAAGTCAATGACTGGCCAGCGGCCCACGACATCACGTTTTGGTCGCCCGGTTAGCGCTGCCTGCTCGAGGGCGGAAGGATCGCCGCCCGCTAGCACTGTAGCGACCCGAATGGCGGCGCGGAGTTGTCCGGCGAGGGCCTGGCAGCCACGGACCGCTTCCTCCAAGGCGGCTCGCCGCTGCCAGCCCGACGCGGCCCCGTCGTCGACCTTGACAGAGATCACCTCGAGCGCGGTGTCGATCCGATCTCGCTCATCATCCCAACCCAGGGGAACTTGGCCGGCCTTGATCGAGACCGAGATAGCAGTGAGGGCGCCCGACGACGCCAACGCTATCTCGTCTAACGCTCGAGCAGCTTCGGTCTCTGCGGCATCGACGAGTCGCTCGCGGGCCCGAGCAAGAGCCGTGAGTTCTAACCGGATCCGCTCGGCCTCGCTGGCCAGCGAGTCGAGAGGGGCCCTGTCCACCCGGCCGAACGGTTGTGGGTGACTAAGCACCGTGGCCAGTTGGTCGAATGCACCGGGGGCGAGTAGACCGCCCGATCCGGTCGCCTCCATCCGGGCCGCAGCCGCCAGTTGCCCATAGACCGCGCTCAGGGCCTGCCGCTCGGCGGGGAAGCGCCGCAATGGCCAGACCACCACGATCAAGACGGTTTGCAGGAGACCCCCGGCCAGCACCAGACCTGCCTCCTGGGCTGCCACCGCCGGGGTGAACGTGAACTGGGAGAATACGACGAGCCCGATTACCGACTGCAGCCCAACAACAGTCGCAGCTGGTCCGAGTGCCACCAGTAAGCCAGCAGCAAATCCCCACAGCGCTGTAGTGACGATGTCGAAGCCGACGAGGTGACCGATGGTGCCACCCACGAACGCCGACAGGGCCAAACCCACCGAAGCCGCGAGCACCACTTCCGCTCGGCTGCGATACGTGCCATTGAACGAGGCAAAGCCGGCGTTGAGCGCGCCGATCGACGCAGTCACGCCCAGCAAGGGATGTCCGCAAACGATCCCGAGGAACAAGGTGACGGCAACTCCGATGGTATTGCGCACGGCAGTAGGGATCGAGATCTTCGACCGGTCGATCTGCCTTGCGGTACGCGCTGCCTGCCCGAGGACGCTCCCCACCCAGGAGACCAGCTGCCGGCTACGTGAGCGACCTGAATCCCGCTCGCCACGAAACTGCCTGGATTGCGCTGAGTGCGGGCGAAGCAGAGCCCGGGTCGCAGGCGCCTTCATTGGGATCACGCCAGGTACAGGCACCGACCACCTACCTGGTGGGGTCGGCTCTGTGGACGAGTCGATGATCGGCGGCGGCCTCGACCTCGGAGGGATTGTGAGCAACTGGGGACAGCCCTATACCCCCCGCACTCGGTTTCTCGGCTCCTTCGGGGTCCTCGAATTGCTGGGGCCTGATCGTCCGGTGCCCATCGGCTTGCTGGGGCCTGATCGTCCGGCGGCCATCGGCAGTCGCGGTGACGGCGGATGTCTCGAGGCGTGTGGTGGCGCTGAGTCTTAACTCGGAGGCGAGCGCTGCTGTTAGCGCCAGGACTATCACGACGCCGGCGTAGACGACCGCGGTGTCTCGCAGGCCATAGTGCGTGACGGCGATGCCCGCGATCACGGCCGGCACGCTGAAGGCGGAGTAGCACACGAGGTAGAGCGCAGCGATCAGCGAGGCCCGCTCATTCGGCTGCGCCAGGGGAGTAAGCGTCCGGAAGCTGCCGGCGAAAGCGGCGCCGAAGCCGAGTCCGGCAACCCCGGAGCCCAGGAACAGAGGCAGAGCCGACCTCCCACTGATGCCGACGATCGTGATCGCGACCCCAAGCGCCACCAGCAGGCTGCCGCCAACGACCGCGAGACGGGCGGTCCAGCCGCGAGTCAGCACCGAAGCGACCGCCGTGGCGCCGAACAACGTCGTGGGGACGAGCGCTCCAACGACGATCGATCGGTCGCCCAAGAGCGATGCCGTGAGGCTGGGTCCGAGGGAGAGGTAGAGACCCGCCAAAGCCCAGATGGCAATGAGTCCGGGTGTGAGAGCGAGAAACGGGCTTCGCGCCCGCACGGGGAGTCGCACTTCGAACCCGAGAGCGAGTCGCTGTCCTGGGCGACGGCTGCGGGTTTCGGGGACGAGTGCCAGCACGGCGAGCACCGCGAGCGCGAACAGCGCCAGTAGCACCCAGTACACCGTTCGCAATGGGCTCGCTGCAAATTCGACGAGTACTCCGCCGAGCAGGGCGCCGATGGCGAGCCCGAGCGGTGACGCGACGCTCGCCACGAGCGGGCCTAATGCGCTGCCGCGATCCTGCAGGTCCACCAGGAGCGCGCTGAGCGCTCCGATGACCACCCCGACAGAAATGCCCTGCAAGACGCGAGCTGCGAAGAGAAGCGGAACGTCATTGGCGACCAGGAACAGCGCCGTCGCCACCATTTGGAGCCCGAGCCCGAAGACGATCACCGGCCGGCGGCCAACCTGGTCGGAGAGTTCCCCCGCAGGCAGCACCGCTGCCAGCACTGCGACCGCATACACAGCGAAGATCGCGGTTAGCACCGTGGTCGAGAACCCGAACTTTGTTTGGTAGATGGCGTAGAGCGGACTCGGAGCACTAGCCCCGCATAGGAACAGGGTCAGCGTGGCGCCCGCGACCCAAAACGCCACGCGATGAGACCCCACCCCGGTCGATTCGCTGCTGTCGAAATGAGCGTCGGTGACTGCTCGGTGCATGTTCATTTTCGGTTGCTCCTTTTCTGGTCTTGCGTTTCCTCAGGTCAATGACGGTTGTCGATGCCGGTCAGCACTTCCTCGGTCGTGGCCAGCTCTGCGATCCGCGGGAAGATCACCTCGAGGCTGTTGAGGTGCGCGCGCTCGGACGTGTCGGTGACGGCGTCGGTCACGATTGTCAGCTCGTAGCCGCGTTCGTTCGCGGCCCGCGCCGCGGATTCGACGCCGATGCTGGTGGAGATTCCGGCGAGAACGATCCCGGTGACCTTTCGCCGCCGGAGCTCGAGGTCGAGGTCGGTGCCGTAGAAGGCATTCCAGCCGTGCTTGGTGACCACGATGTCGCGGTCGCTCAGGCCGACCTCGGTGCGGATCTCGCCGTAGTCCGGGACCTGCTTGCCATTGGAGGGGCTTTCTGCCGTGCGGGTCTTGATTACATCTCCGCCATCGGCGGCGAAGGCGACCCGGCTGGCTACTACCAGCTTGTCGGTGGCTCTGAATGCGTCCGCCAGTCGGGCGCATCGCGCAACGATCTCGTCCGCGGGTTGGGTGGTGGGCAGGGCGGTGATACCGTGCTGGAGGTCGATCAAGACCAGGGCGGTCGCGGGGTCGAGAGTTGTGGGCATTTGTGATCCTTTCTGTTGGGCGACGAGCGCGCAGGACGAGGCCCGAGGCGGCCCCGGGCGCCGGACAATGCACCCGGGTACCGCGTCGGTTTGGAGGAGCTCAGTCGAGAGGTGACTTAACGGCGGGTGTGAGAAGCGCAGTGAGCTGAGCGATGTCGTCGAGCGTGTCGATGTTCAGGACGGTCTTTTCGATTGCTGCCTGGCGCTCGGGAGAGATGGTGCGGCTGGTCAGCTTGGTGTACTTGTCAACGATCTCGGAGTTCGTCAGGTTCCGGTCGCCAGTACCGCGCGGGTGTACGACCTTGGCGG
>PMHH01000037.1:0-10939 GCA_003156595.1 Acidimicrobiaceae bacterium | reverse complement strand
CGGAAGATGGTCGTAGGCTTTTTCGTGGTGCGTCAGGGTTCGGTCGATCAAGTTCCATACGTCATCGCGGTTGATCCGGCTCTTGGAGAACTGGTCGACGAGGACGTCACCATCGAGGAGGGCCACCGCCACGGCGTAGGCGACGTTCATCTGGGCGCCGATGACCTCGAGTGGGCGCTCAGCCTTCCATCCGCCGTGGGAGTAGGCGGCTTCGGCCATGTCGATGTCGATCCGCTGGATCTGGCTGACGTCGACCTTTGACCGGAGTTCGAGGGCGGCGTCGATGGCGGCGTGCAGCAATCCCATGGCCGAGTAGGCCTTGACGGCGATCCGTTCGGTCTCCCACAGGTGGCCGAGGCCGGCGTAGATCTCTTCGGGGTAGGTGCGGTGGCCCTCGCCGAAGGCGGCCAGCCAGCCGCCGTAGGGGCGCTCGAAGACCCGCTTGATGCCGACGTAGCCCGCTGCCGCGAGCGCCGCGGCGGTAAGGCCGTTGCGTGAGGCAAAGCCGTGCTGCATGCGCTTGACCATCGATTCGTACATCGCCGACATGAGCCCACAGGACTGGGTCGCCCCGATCCCGAAGGCGTCCTCGAACCCGGCGGCATCCAGTCCGTACAGCGTGCCGGCGGCCGCCGCCGCGGCGATGGGGCCGAAGACCACGCCCGAATGCCATCCTCGGGAGAGCATGTCCAGGCCGCCCAGGGCCTGGCCGACCCGGGGTCCGGTCTCGTACCCGAGGATGGCGCCAAGCAGGAAGAGCTCGCCTGAGACACGGCCGACGCGCGGCGCGGCGGCCAGCATCGCCGGAAGAATGATCGAGTTGCTGTGCAGCGGGGCCAGTGGGTGGTAGTCGTCGAGCTCGAACCCCTGGATGAAACTGGAGTTCACCATGGCCGCGGAGGTGGCGCTGGTCGCCCGACCGTCCCAGCCGATCAGCGGGGTATCCCCGGCGCTGTCGAGCGCGGTGACACCCTCCACTCCAATGCGGGAGACGGGAAGTTGCGCACCAACCAGGGCACAGGCGATGCCGTCGAGCACCAGGTGCTTGGCCCGATCGCGGACAGAGGCCGGAACGTCTTCGAGTGTTGTTGCAGCAACCCAGGTGGCAAGCCGACCAGTAGGACCGGCAGGGTCCGTGGCGGGATGGGCTGGGGTTCCCGTGGGCCTGACGGCGACGGGTGCTTCGGTGGTAGCCAATGCCATGGTGCTCTCCTTTGGTGAGATAGCGGCGTTTGCAGAAGGTCAAACCCGGCTTGGTCCACTTAACCGCAGCATCGTCCGTTGGTCCTCAGTAGCCGCTACTAATTCCTGTAGTGGAGACCTGTTCGGACAACCTGAACCTAGGAGGGCGCCAACAGACGCGTGCGAGGTCCAGNNGTGACCCAGGGGGTTCCGGCGCCCGGCCCGTCACTGATCGTGGACCCTGTGCAGACTCCACGGTCACGCCTGATCGTCAGGGGTAATGATCAGCAGGCTGTCAAGGGGCCACCGAATTGCGACTTCCGTGTCGCCTCACGTGTGAACTGGAAGTAGTACCGACTACTGATGCTGAACTGACGACCTTGTGTTTGGCTCATGAGTAAGAGCTGGCAGACCGCCCGCTTTGCAGTCCGGCACAAGGAGAACGAAATGCCATTTATCAACGTTGGTCAGGAGAACTCGGGCCCGATCGACATCTACTACGAGGACCACGGCTCAGGGCAACCCGTGGTGCTGATCCATGGATACCCACTCGACGGACACTCCTGGGAGAAGCAGGTTCCCGTGCTCCTCGAGGCCGGCAAGCGGGTCATCACCTACGACCGGCGGGGTTTCGGGCGCTCGAGCCAGCCGACGACGGGCTACGACTACGACACCTTCGCCGCCGACCTGAAGACCCTGGTCGACAAGCTCGACCTACGCAACATGATCCTGGCCGGGTTCTCGATGGGAACCGGTGAGGTAACCCGCTATCTTGGGACCTACGGCTCAGAACGGGTTGCCAAGGCAGCCTTGTTCGGGCCGATTCCACCGTTCTTGCTCCAGACCGACGACAATCCCTTGGGAGTCCCCCAGAGCGTCTTCGATGGCTTCAAGGACACTATCACCAAGGACCGTTACGCCTGGTTCAAGTTCTTCCTCGACAACTTCTTCAACGTCGACGAGTTCCACGGCACCCGCATCAGCGACGAGGCGTGGAACGCCAGTTTCCAGGTGGCGGCCGGCTCGTCGGCCTACGCCACCTACGCCTGCGTGGCGACCTGGCTCACCGACTTCCGGGCGGACCTTCCCAAGATTGACGTGCCCTTGCTGGTAGTCCAGGGGACTGAAGACCGGATCTTGCCGAACGCCGCCACGGGACGACGGATTCCCGAGATCGTGAAGGACTGCGAGTACGTCCCGATCGAAGGCGGGCCACACAACGTGGGCTGGACGCACGCCGAGGAGGTCAACGAGGCCTTCATGAAGTTCATTGGCTAACCGGGGAGCGACCACGCGCGGACAGTCGGCTCGATCTCGTGCCGCACAATCTGTGGCCGAGGTCGCAACAGCCTCGCGGCAAGGTGCACTGGGTGCCCCCCCATCCAGTGCACCTTGCTCGTTCGGTGTTCTCATCGTCAATCAGCGTCTGCGCTGACGCGCCCTCAAGATTGGAGAAAGACGTGACGTCGTCGAGACCACCTTCGACAACGACCGATTCAGGCATCCCCGCCCAGAGCGACGAGTACTCGCTGACCGTCGGAAGGGGGGGACCCACCGTGCTCCACGTCCACTACCTGGTCCAAAAGATGCAGCACGTCAACCGGGAGCGGGTGCCTGAGCGGGTGGTTCACGCAAAAGGAAGCGGCGCCCACGGGTTTTTCGAGGTCACCGGGGATGTCACGTGGTTCACTCACGCCGATTTCCTTGGTGAGGCGGGCAGGCAGACCCCCATATTTGCTCGGTTTTCCACAGTTGCGGGCGAGCAGGGCTATACGGACACCGATCGCGATCCGCGCGGTTTCGCGCTGAAGTTCTATACGGAGGAGGGGAACTTCCACCTGGTAGGTAACAACACACCCGTGTTCTTCATCCGCGACGCTTCGAAGTTCTCCGACTTCATTCATACACAGAAGCGATTGCCCGACTCAGGGCTGCGAGACAAGAACATGCAGTGGGACTTCTGGACGCTCTCTCCTGAGAGTGCCCATCAGGTAACAAAACTGATGTCGGACCGTGGTACGCCGCGCAGTGTGGCCGGGTCGGTCTCCCGGGCTGCCTCGCCCTCGGCGACGACGTCTGCATCGCGGATCGACACCGCAATCGAGCAGCGCGGGTCGCGGGCGACGTTGCGGCCCTTCCGGGTACCCGATCCGGTCTGGAACCAGAAGCTTCCGTCCAGCCAGAGCGCACCGACCGCGGTCACGTGCGGGCTGCCGTCCTCGCTCACCGTCGAGAGCCACGTCGTGCGAGCGTTGTGAGCGTCGGAGCCAGCGGCGAGCCGGCATCGAGCTTCTCGACGACGTTCGCCCAGTTCACCGGCGCCAGCCCTTCCGTCGCACCCAAGTTGATGACGTCCATTGCGTCTCCCTTAGTCCGGCGACACTGCTCAGGTTCGTGTCGTCCATCAGACGTTTACCGGTTGGCCCAGTCATCGCGTACGAGCGAGGTGGAAATCATCGCGGACTCGGCAGTCGGCTCCTGCCGGCTCAGACACGGCAGGAAACGGAGTACGCAAATGCAAGGGCCTGAGGTATTCGACCGGTGTCCCCGAAGATCGAAAGCAACAGCCGAGCAGTATGTTCCCGACCGCCGGGTACATCGTCCCCGCGGCGTCCACGTCGTGGTTCGGACGGTCTGACCTTCGGGTCAGCTGCCCGACGTTCGCCTTGCTCCGGCCGACCTGCCGAAGAGACGGAGCGCGAGGGGTACGGGGCGGTACGCTTGGGACGTAGCCAAGAAGAATTCCAAGCGACTCCGTACCGAGGAGGAGCGCGAAGTCCGGGAGGCGGAGCAGCGCCTTGACACTCTGCTCCGGGTCGCCGAGCAGGCTCACGCCGAAGAGCAGCTCGACGAGGTGATCCGCGACATGCCAGGCGTACGCGAGCAGCTTCAATCCTTCCTCGACGCCTAGGCGACGACCAGCAGGATCGTGATCTCGGCAGCGGCGGGATCTCCAGCACCTGTCGATCTTGCTCACTCAGCGGACGGTGCGGGGCAGATTTCCAGGGTTTGCGCCAACGGGTCTGACACCCTGCTCGGCCGCCGGACCGCTAGTAACGAAGGAAACGAAGGCGCGGCGGGGTTTGGGGATCGGCCGTCATCTACGGAACGACTTTTGCGGGGCGGAATAGATGCTAGGCACCCGAGGTCGTGGTCGCTCGTGGCATGACCTTCGGTCCTGGACTAGGGCGGGCTGGCACATTCCTTTGACGGAGGACTAAATGACGAATCCGCTGGGCCAGTATAGCGAATTCGCTATTCCTGACTATACCACCCCATACCGGCTGGAATAGGAAAATCGCTATACGAAGCTATACCGAGGTATATTCGTGGGCGTGGACCCGGTTCGCAACCCCTACAGCCCAGGGGCCGGCTCCCGGCCGCCGGCCCTCGTTGGCCGGGNNCCGTGCTTCTCAATGAGTTCGAGTTGATCGCCGGCGGGCGCGGCTTCTTCCACGAGCACCTGGAGGTCAACGAGGACGGGGTCCTGGCAGCCGGTCTCGTCGCCGCCTTCCGGCGGGCCCTGCTCGCGATGGACGCCAAGCGTCGCATCGGTGAGCGCGTCCGGCTCGCCCTTGGAATTCTCAAGGCGTTCAGTCTCCGCTTCGGGCCAGCAGGTTTCGAGTTGAGCATCGACGTCGACCCGGTTCCCGGCCCGGCAGACTCTGGAGACCTGGCCATGGACCTGGCCGCTCTCTTCGTCGAGATCGGCGAAGTGGCCCGGGACTACGACAGCGGGGTCCTGGTCACCATCGACGAGCTTCACTTCGTCGATCGGCCCACGCTCACCGCCCTCATCGTCGGCCTCCACCGGGCCGCCCAGCTGCGCCTGCCGATCACCATCGCCGGGGCTGGTCTTCCCTCCCTGGCGGCGGTGGCTGGAGAGGCCAAGACCTACGCGGAGCGAATGTTCATGTTCTCGCGCGTAGAGTCGCTCCCTCCCGACCTGGCCATGGAGGCGCTGACCACCCCGGCCACCGACGAAGGCGTCAGGTGGGACAAGGGCGCCCTGCGCCGCATTGTGGACGTCACCAGGGGCTACCCCTTCTTCGTCCAGGCCTTCGGCAAGGTGGTCTGGGACGTGGCCGAGGGTCCGACCCGGATCACCCTCGACGATGTGGAGCGTTCTCTGCCCGTGGCGATCGCCGAACTGGACGACGGCTTCTACCGGGCCCGGGCGGAGCGCACCAACGATACCGAACGGGCCTACCTGCGGGTCATGGCCGAACTGGAGCCCGGGCCCATCAAATCGGCCGAAGTAGCCGCCCGGCTGGGGCGCACCACCAACGCACTGGCGCCCGCCCGAGATCAACTCATCAAACGCGCCCTCTGCTACTCCCCCCGCCTGGGCGAGATCGACTTCACCGTCCCCCTCTTCGGCGACTTCATGAAACGATGGCTTCCTCCGCCGCCCGTCCCACCCTCAAAGGCTTCTAGCACAAAGGGTCCCCGCTAGTCGCAACTCACCGGAGGCGAAGGTCATAGTGCCGTGCCACGCATGTCCGACACCGCTGCCGGCCCTGGCCTGGCATGATCTTCCGGTGGGGCGGGGATACGGCTGGGCCGGTTCGGTGGGTGACTTCCTGTCGTTGACCGAGCCGCAGTTTCTGGCTGCGCTCGACGGCCACCATCCGACCTTGTGGAACGTCCCGGCGGCCGGGCCGCAGAGGAGGGCCTGAAGGGCCATCTTGCGAACACACGACAGGCGGGCTTCGACGAACTCGTAGAGACCAACTGGTCACCGAAGAGGGTGATGACAATGTGATGACAAGTGATGACAAGTACCCATGCTTGTGATCACATGCGACTCGCGGCCACCACGGACTTCCGGAGGGCACGACCAAGTGATGACAATAGTTTTGGCATTGGTGGCGGGGGAGGATTTGAACCTCCGACCNNTGGACCGTTCGTCTACCTGGTCCACTCGTAGACCTCCAGTTGCTCGGAGTTGTAGTAACGGTTGTAGTAATCGTCGATAGGGCGGCGACGGACACTCATGTCGCGCTATGCCGTCGGCAGGCTTGCTCCGGCAGCGACAAATACGCAAAGCGGCTCCTGGGTCCTGTTGGCTGCAACAACCCTTTGTGCCCTCACGTTCTATGTGCTCTCGAAAATCTTCGGCCGCCTCTACTTCGGTTTCCACCCACCAGGACGGGTTGCCCACTGGAGCGATCGGTTTGGCTCTAGACCATTCGCTCTAGTAAAGGCCCTGGGCGTGTCGTCACGTGACCGTGGCTCCCGGGCCTTGCGTATACAGACGACGGCCGGATTGCTGCGGGATCAGGGCTACGCGGCCACGAGGCGAGTTTCACCTGTTTGACCTGAACGTTCTATTCGGGTGTGC
This sequence comes from Acidimicrobiaceae bacterium, assembly GCA_003156595.1. Lineage (GTDB taxonomy): Bacteria > Actinomycetota > Acidimicrobiia > Acidimicrobiales > Palsa-688 > PALSA-693. The sequence continues at coordinate 4,413 of PMHH01000037.1, read as the reverse complement.
CACAGAGAAGATCCCCCACGGCGGCGATGCCGGCTTGAATCGCGCTCTGACTGGTATCGCCGAAGCCGAGTATGAGCTGCGATTGATGGGGGCCGGCCGAATGTCGCATGCTGGACATTCCATAGAGGCCGACGCCACGTCTGGCGGCCTTCTCGATAATCCGGTTTTCTTGTGCGTCGGCCGGAAGCGTCACGACGGCATGGAAGCCGGCGGCTAGACCCGTGATAGCAACCCCCGGTGCATGCAGAGCTAGGGCAGCGACGAGGACCTCGCGCCTTTTCGCATATTCGGTGCGCATGCGTCGCAGGTGCCGGTCATAGCGGCCAGATTCGAGCATCTTGGCGAGGGCGAGCTGGTCGAGACCGGGGCTGCCGCGATCCGCGACCTGCTTGGCAAGTGCCAATCGATCGAGTAGCCGGTCGGGCGCGAGTAGCCAACCGAGCCGGAGGGTCGGTGCGAGCGACTTGCTGACCGTCCCGAGCGATATGACCGCGTCCGGAGCAAGACCTTGCATAGCGCCGACGGGATCGCGGTCGTAACGGAACTCGGCGTCGTAGTCGTCCTCGATGATGATTGCGTCGCGCTCGCGGGCCCATGCGATCAGCTGTTGGCGCCGGTGGCCGGCGAGGACCACGCCGGTCGGCCACTGGTGAGCCGGGGTGACCAGCACGGCGCGTGCCTCCGTGCGCTCAAGCAGCGTGACATCGAGACCGTCGCGGTCTACGGCAATCGGTGTGAGAGCAACTCCGTTGGCGGCCGCCTGCTCAGCCGTGAAGCGCCAGGCGCCGGGATCTTCTACAGCGAGGGTGTCGATGCCGTCAGTGGCGAGAACTCGTAACACCAGGGCGATGGCCTGAGCCATGCCGGTGCAGATCACGATCTGATCCCCGCCGGCCGCGGTCGAACGCACACGCCCAAGGTAGGCAGCGAGGACGTCCCGCAGTTGTTGCTCGCCGACAGGGTCGCCATAGTCGAAGGCGTTGTTCGGGATGGTCCGACACACCTCGCGGATGGCCCAACTCCAGTCCTCGCGCGGAACCAGACCGAGATCGGGTACCCCGGAGCGGAAGTCGGCGACCGGGTGCCGGCGGCGGTTGGTCGAATTGTTCTGCCGCGGCCGCTCTAGCGGACGGGCCACCGCGGTTGGAGCCACGCGTGTCGCTGATCCGGCGCGGGAGGTGAGATAGCCCTCTGACTGCAGCTGCGCATAACAGTCCTGGACGAGCCCACGAGACAGACCAAGAGTGTGGGCGAGTTTGCGAGATGACGGAACCTGCTCCCCACCGGCCAGGCGACCGGTGCGGATGGCCTCGCGCAACTGAGCCTCGAGCTGCGAGCGCAGCCCCGCCGCACTGCCCCGATCGATCGTCAACAGTAACTCTGGCCCCGAACCGGACCACTCAACAACCATAAAACTGGATCTTACTTGTGATCCAGTTTCTTCTTAGGATCACGTCATGGCCTGGGCTCGTACCACGAATCGTTTTGAGGGCGAAGCGCCGGAGCCCATCGTCTCCCGAGCCCTACTGACGCGATTCGTCTCCATTGTGGGCACCTCGATCGGCTTCTACCTGCCCCTCGCGGTGATGCCGCTGTTCGCAAAGCGAGCCGGTTCCGCCGGGACAGCTGCCTTGCCCACCGCCGCGCTGCTGGTCGCCAGTGTGGTCTGTGAGACGCTCACCCCACGCCTAATCGACCGGGTCGGCTATCGCTCGGCGCTGGGAATCGGCCTCACGTTGCTCGGTGCGCCAATCATTGTCCTGACCTCTGCCCACAGGATGTGGGTGATCCTCATCGTCAGCCTGGTTCGTGGCGGCGGCTTCGCTATCTGCGTGGTCGCCGGTGGGGCCGTCACGGTCACGCTGATCCCACGTAACAGACGCGGGGAAGGTCTCGGACTCGTCGGGCTCGTCGGCGGGATCCCGGCCCTCTTGGCACTGCCCGCGGGCCTGTGGGTCGCAACGCGCTGGGGGTACGCGCCGGTCTTTGACGCCACCGCGATGTTGACACTCCTCGCCCTTCCTTCCGTATTTGGTTTGCCACGCGAGGACCCTTCTATCAACGGCCTTGGAAGCCTCCGGTTGCGCGCCGTCGTCCGAGACTCCGCTCTTACGCGACCGGCGATCGTCTTCGCGACTTCGACTGCGGCAGTCGGCGTAATGGTCACTTATCTCCCCCTTGCGACAGCAAGCCAGCCAGCCTGGGTGCCCACGACAGCCCTTCTCGCCCAGCCCGCGTGCGCGACAGTGGCCCGTTTCGCGGCCGGTCGACGCGGCGACCGCGATGGCCACGACCGGCTGCTGACACCTGGGCTGCTAACTAGCGCAGCGGGCATGACATGTCTTGCCGCCACTCGCACCCCCGCAGCGGTCATTGGCGGGGCTGTTGTCTTTGGGGCAGGGTTCGGTGTCCTACAAAACGCGACCCTCGTCCTCATGTACCACCGAATTTCACCAGGCGTCGAGGGTGTCGTGAGCGCGATCTGGAACGCCGCCTACGACCTCGGCATGGCCGCCGGAGCGCTTACAGCCGGGCTGCTCATCATCCCACTCGGCTACGCCACGACCTTCGTCCTGATCGCCGCCGTCATGCTGCCGGCGCTAGCCACCATCCGCGGCGACCAGAGGACCCGCCCTTTCGCGACCCTCAGAAGGGAAAAAGCCGCTCAACGTGACCCTGAATATGACTCTGCCACTCGACGGCTTCGTAGCCGGCCGAGGCCTGCACGATCGGAAGGATGAGGACGTTTTCCGTCCGATCCGATGCCGCCGTATTAGGGACGACGTAGCGAACGACTACGTACTCAAACCAGCCAACCAACCAGCCAAAATTACGGAGGAACAAAAAATGAGAACGACTATCCACGACAAGACGATTCTGGTGACCGGCGCGAACCGAGGCATCGGACAGGCTCTTGTGACTGAAGCTTTGCGGAGAGGCGCAAAGCGCGTCTACGCCGGGACCCGGACGCCCATGACGCATCCGGACGAGCGAGTCACCCCTCTCGTCCTCGACATCACTGACCGGTCGCTGATCCAGGCGGCCGCCGATAGAGTCGCCTCCCTCGACGTGCTCATCAACAACGCCGGCGTCGGGTTGTACGACGACCTCAGCGACCGGACCGCCCTCGAAGCGCATCTGGCGGTCAACCTCTTCGGCCCCTACGACCTGACCCAGGCCCTTCTGCCCGCTCTGACCGAGAGCCACGGCGCGGTCGTGAACGTGCTGTCGATCGCATCTCTGGCCGCACTGCCGATCATTCCGTCCTACTCGGTGTCCAAGGCCGCGGCATTTTCGCTCACCCAGAACCTGCGTCCGCTGTTCGCCGAACGAGGCGTGAGCGTGCACGCGGTGCTGGTGGGGCCAACCGACACCGAGATGTCCCGGGGATTCGACGTGCCAAAAGTGTCCGCCGACTTCGCGGCAGGGGCCCTCCTCGACGGGGTGCAGGCCGGCGAGGAAGAGATCTTCCCGCACCCGATGCTGGAGGACGTGGCGCTCAGTTGGCGCACCGGAGCGATCAAGTCCCTCGAGCGCCAGTTCGCCTCCTTCATCGAGCCAGCAGCTGTCGCCTCTTGACTCCCAGGAGACCTCTCGTCAAGGCGTCCCTCGTGCGTCCGACTCTTGAAAAAGCGTCAGCGACGACCGCAGCAGCGACCGATTCGACACCACCGTCCTCAAACGCGACGGCCTCCATAACGACAAGCGCATCATTCAAAGAAAGGAAGACCAGCTATGTCCAGCAGTGACTTTACCGCCACGTTCGCAATCGACCGGAGCCCAGAGGAGGTCTTTGCGGCAATCAACAACGTCCGCGGGTGGTGGTCGGGTACCATTGAAGGGGACACAGACGCGCTCGGTTCTGAGTTCACCTACCGCTACGAAGACGTCCACTACACCAAACAGAAGATCAGCGAGTTCACTCCCAACTCACGGGTTGCTTGGCATATCGAGGAGGCGTTTCTCAACTTCACTGAGGAGCCGGACGAGTGGGTCGGCACTGACATCACCTTCGACATCACACCGGAGGGTGACGCCACCGAACTGCGATTCACCCACAGAGGTCTGGTGCCGGAGTTCAAGTGTTTCGAGGCGTGCTCGAGCGCTTGGGGCTTCTATATCAACAAGAGCCTGCATGATCTGATCATGACCGGTCGCGGCGAGCCGAATCCCGAATAACACCCCCGGCAATCCCGCGTCCGACGCGGTAGGTAGCCCAACACCGATTGAGTACACTGCGAATCGAAGGGAATCGGCGTGAAAGATGGATCGGATGGATCAAGCGACCTAAGCGGATCGAAGTCAGGCGTGACCAACGGACCGAGCATGCCCACGGCTGTCGACCGGGCCGCTTTCGAGGCCGAGGTGGCCAGGCTCCGGACCAGGGAGAAGGCGCATACGCGTGAAGGTGAC
>PMHH01000180.1 GCA_003156595.1 Acidimicrobiaceae bacterium | reverse complement strand
AAGAAGACCGCGGTTGCCGGGATCGGTCAGACGGAGTTCTCGAAGAATTCGGGCCGGAGCGAGCTGCAGCTGGCCGCCGAATCGGTCCGGGCCGCCGTTGAGGACGCCGGTCTCCAGTCCGCTGACGTGGATGGCCTCGTAACGTTCACGATCGACTCCAACGACGAATTGGATCTGATGCGCAGCCTCGGCATGACGGATGTCCGCTGGACGTCGCGGACGCCTTTTGGCGGGGGGGGCTCATGTGCGACCGTGGAGCACGCCGCCGCGGCCGTCGCTTCGGGTGCCGCTGACGTCGTCGTCATCTACCGGGCGTTCAACGAGCGATCCGGTCGGCGCTTCGGCCAACCGAACCCGGGCCAGGGGACGCCTGGTACCGGGTGGTACCAGCCCTACGGGCTGGACACGCCGGCGAAGATGTACTCGCTCTGGTTCCAGCGTTACATGCACAAGTTCGGGCTGACCAACGCCGATTTCGGTCGGTACAGCGTCGTCGCCCGCAAGCATGCGGCGACCAACCCGAACGCCTGGTTCTACCAGCGCCCCATCACCCTCGACGATCACCAGAGCTCCCGCTGGGCCGTGGAACCGATCCTTCGCCTCCTCGATTGTTGTCAGGAGAGCGACGGCGGTGTGGCACTAGTGGTCACGTCGACAGAGCGGGCCCATGACTTGCCCCAGCCCGTCGTACTGATCGAAGGTGCCACGCAAGGAAACGTCTGCAACGGCAACGTGACCTTCAACTATTACGCCCCGGACCTGTGCCGATTCCCCGAAGCGGAGGCGACCGCAGCTCAGCTGTGGGTCACCACGGGCCTTACCCCCGACGACATCGACGTCGCCATGATCTACGAGAACTTCTCCCCGGTCGTCTTCTATCAGCTCGAGGCCTATGGGTTCTGCGGGTACGGGGAAGCGAAGGACTTCATCGCCGATGGGAACATCGAAATCGGCGGCAAGCTTCCTGTGAATACCAATGGCGGGCTGCTTGGTGAAGCGTACATCCACGGGGTCAACAACATCCTCGAGGGGGTGCGGCAGCTACGCGGGACTGCAGCCAATCAGGTTGACGGAGCACAGCACGTCCTTTGCAGCGCCGGTCGAAGTGCCGTGGTTATCGGCAAGGAGTAGACGAAGGGGTGCGCGTGACAGAGGCGAAAGCAGTGCCGTTGCCACAGAACCGCCGACGGTAAGCTCCCGTGTCGTGAAGCCAGAAAGGCTTGCCAGAGGTCCAGGGAAGAAGGCCACATCCAAGGGGAAGAAGGCCACATCCAAGGCCTCGATCGCGCAGCCGACTCGGCGAAGTGGCTCCGCGTCACAGGATCAGGGGACCCGCCGGAAGCTCATTGACGCGGCCATCCAGACCATCCTCGAGCAGGGCTTCTATAGGGCCAGCTCCAACGCCATCGCCGACACGGCGGGGCTCAGTTGGGGGGTCATCCAGTACTACTTCGGTTCCCGAGAGAACCTTATGCTCGCCGTCCTCGAGGAGGGCACTCATCGCCTGAGCGAGGATCTGGCCAAGGCGGAACTCACCGGGGAAACGCTGACCGAGCGTTTCGAGCAGTACTTTCGGATTTTGGAGGGGTACTACGGGACCCCTGACTATCTTGCTTTCATTCAGGTCCTNNAAGCCATGACCCAAGGACTTCGGAGCAGGCTCGCCAAACACTGATCGAGGCTCGGACGACCGTTGATGCCGACGTCAAACGCCTGACGAACAAGCTGTTCGCCGGAACGGGAATTCGCCGGGCATCGCTTCGGAACTTCCCGTTTCAGGTTCTGCGGGGTTTGGCGATGAGCGAGGTAATGATCCAATCACTACCTTTCGAATCGACAGAGTTGAACAAAGTCGTCAATCAGGTCTCTTACCAACGGCACTACCTGGCCAAGGCACTCGCACTCCTCATCGAAAGCGAGATGGCTCCCGAGCTTGCGGCAGAAGGCGCCGCGGGAGTCGCACTCGTCCTAGCCGGGAGACCAGACCGCTCTGGCTGATCCGCCATCAGCGGACTCACATTGGGCGGCTTGGCGTAGATCCTCAGCGCGGGAAGGGAGGTCGACTCTTCGTGTCGTACATTTGATGATATATTCAATCTGCGTCGACCTGCCTGATTCGGTCTCTGGGGGAACCAATGGCGAGAAGCCGATTCCTAGTCCTTGTGACATCGGTCGTCTTGTTAGCTGCCGCGTGCGGATCCCGCCTCACGCCGCAGCAACTCGCCATCGCCCAGAGCGCGGGCAAAGCAACACCCGCTGCTGCCGAGACGGGCTCCGGTGGATCTGGCTCGCAGTCAACGGGTCAAGCCCAAGGCGGTACCTCCGTGCCGTCCGGGTTGAGTTCGCTCACGACCATCGGAGGGGCGGGAAGCGCGCTGACCGCCGGTGGTGGCACTAACAGCCTTGGTCGGTCCACCAGTGGAGGCTCGTCGACATCTGGATCTGCCAGCACCGGCAGCCCAGGAGCCGGGCAGGGAGGCTCTGGCACCGGAGGGACGTCAAGCCCTGGATCTGGCACCGGGGGCGCAGGTCTCGGTATCAGNNGGCGGCTCCCAACGGTCAGACGTGCTCCAGCGCCCCCGTCAGCGGGGTTCCCGGCGTCACGAACAGCACGATCACCGTGGGAAACGTGAGCACCCTGACCGGCCCCGTCCCAGGGCTCTTTACCGGGGCCATGGACGCCATGCAAGCTTTCGCCGCCTACATCAACA
>PMHH01000025.1 GCA_003156595.1 Acidimicrobiaceae bacterium | reverse complement strand
GGCGGCCTCTCCTCGGGGATCCACCCCAGCCCCCCCAAAACCACCACCGACGCGACCGTCACCACCACACCGCCTCGTCGGGCTGGGGCGGAGCCCCGTTAGGCGTTCCTGGTCGCGACGCGCTCACTCAGTTACGCCGGCCTCGCCCACAGGTGTGGGGGGCGCACGTCGATACTCGAGCTCGCGTCGTGGTTGTGTCCGAACCTGTTCAAACGGCCTCCCGCAATAGTCAGCGGATCTCGCCGTCTCGTAGGCCGTAGAGCACGAGGGTGAGCAGTTTTCTGGCCGCGGCGACGCGGGCGATGGTGTTGCCCCGCCGGGCCGCGATGCGCAAGAACGCCGGGGCGATCGGATCGCCTCCGTGGTAGCGCACCACGGCTTCGGTGGCCGCCAAGCGGACCAGACCGTTGCCTTGTTTGGTGATATGCCCGCGCTGCACCTTGGTATCGGACTCGCGATGGCTCGGGGTGACTCCAGCCCAGCTGCACAGATGACGGGCGTCAGCGAAACGGGTCACGTCGCCGATCTCGGCCACGAAGATGGCCGCCATGATCGGCCCGACCCCCTGGATGGCCTGGATGGCCCGGTAGCCCTGGTGGTCCTTGAGCACGCCGCCGGTAGCCCTGGTGGTCCTTGAGCACGCCGCGTAGCTCCCGCTCAACCAGGGCCAGCTCGCGTCACTTTCGTTCGCCCTAGAGCCGGTGTTCTGGCGGACCGACGTCGTGGCCGCGTTCATCTAGCCCCTGGAGCTCAACACTCCCCTCCACCCAGAACGACGACAACGAAGGCGCCGGAGGGAGACTCCATTGGTACGGTTCTCTCCTCCCGGCGTGATCGAACCCGAATGCTGCGCACTTCGGGGGTGGCGAATCCACCCACCCCGTGGACCATCACCATGTTGTCCTCATCATCGGGAAGCTCCATTCCAGTCGAGATAAAAGTCGACAGGCAGTGACCACCGAACTCCTGGCGAGACGGTCGAAACGGCACTTCAAGACCAACTCCGAAGGTGCCGCCGCTGTTCGTCTCCCTCCAGGCGCCCGGTGAGATCTGCAAAGCGATGGCGCAGTCGGCCGAGTAGCCGCCGCCTTGGCCGACACCGAAGTAGAACAGCGCAGCGAAACGACCAACGACATCGACAGCGCGAAGGTCATCCACGCCGAGAACGATCTCGGGCGCCTCGGAGATCAGGCGCCCCTCTATGTCCTGAGAAAGGATCCGGTCTATCACCCCTGCGAGTCTGCTCCAACAGCCATGCCAACTGGCCAGACATTCCGTCCCCCCCTAGCGCGTATGGATCAACCCGCATCTTCGGGCCTGGGCTGACCGCACAACGGGCCAGCGCGGATTCGACGGGTTTGCCGCTACGAGCAGACGTAGGCTCAAGCCAGTGGCCTGCGCCCACAATATCGTTCATTCCCGATCCGAATGTTCACCGTCGGAATGGCAATACCGTGCGCTTGGCTGGGACCGAAGTCGTGCAGCTCGACGTCCTTCCGTCACCACCGCCTTGGGCGTTCAGCACCAGCACCGACAGACGAAGGCACGACTCGCGAGCCGGGCCCCAGCGGAGAGGAGAACACAGACGGCGGTGAGGCTCGACGGAACGCCAATGCTCGCAACGCGAGCGCTTCGGGGGTGCACCCGGATAGGCACTTCAACAGCCGTTACAATAGGCCAGATGCGCAATCGGGCGTGGGCCGTGGGGATCGGCATCGCGGCGGTTCGCCTGGCCGCCGGTCTCGCCTTGGGCGGCAAGCCGGAAACCTTTCTCCGTTTTGAGCCGGCGTTCACGGGGACTTCGATGCCGCTGTTATTACGTACTGTCGGGATCCGAGATTTAGCGGTCGGCGCCGGCACGATCGCCGCTGCTTGGTCGTCGTCCGACCGCGACCTCAAGCGGTGGCTCGCGGCCGGCCTGCTGAGCGACGTCCTAGACGTCGCCGCGGGCACCGCCGGCGCCCGCTCGACGGGTCTTCGGTCCATCTCCTCGGCGCTCATCGCCTCTCCCATGGTGGCGGCCGGTGTGTACGCGCTTCGGGAGCTACGCGAACCCGAGGGCTTAGGACACTGAGGGTCGGGGAACGACACCCCCCGCGTCTTACGACTCCAACCCATGGCCAGGGGTGCTGGCGCTGGCTATCCCCACTGGGCCAACGTCAGACGGCGCAGAACAGCAGGATCGAGAATCCGTGGCGCGGCGCTTCGCGACAATGCCGAACGGCACATCCGCGGCACGGCAGATCGGGCAAGTTGGTTCGCCCGGCGTTGAGTTTCCCGTCGTCACGGTGCGCCCGCCTGGGGCCGAACTCGTGGGCTCGCCGGCCTCGCGCGAGCGACGGTGTCAGGTTCCCTTGCATCACCGGAGTCGACGAGCGCCGGAAGATGCTGGAGCTTCGGCGAGCGAATCGATGCAAGACGAGAGCGCGCTGGCAAGTCTCGATCTCGCCGGGTTGGAGAGCTTGCGGAGCATCTGCTCCTCGATAGCGTTGACTGAATTGTTCGCAGATTTCAGAGTGCGCCGACCAGCCTCAGTTAGTTCAGCTTGGAGGACGCGTTGGTGCTGCGGATGAGGACGCCTCACCACGAACTGGAGTCTCTCCAGTTCTTGTAGCACGGCGTGCATGCTCTGTGGCGTCACGAAGGCCCGACGAGCGAGGTCGGCATTCGAGAGCCCGGGCTCTTCATCTAAACCGGTGAGGACGGCGAACTGGGACACCGTGAGATCGTGAGACCCGAGGGCATCGGCCATCGCGTCGTGCAGGACCGTCTGCGCCCTCTTTATCAAGTAGCCCACCCTGGCCATCGTGATCTGGTCCACGCTCACCTCACTATCAGTTTACCTGATATAGTCTCAGGGTACCTGATACAGGCTAGCTGATCCCACTCACAGAAATGGACACCCAATGACCGCATTCGGCCCTGACTTCATCGCTCTCCAGGTTCGCGATCTGGAGGCTTCCGCAGCCTTCTACACCGAGCACCTTGGCCTCGCCCGTGCTCAGGTGAGTCCTGACCACGCGGTGGTATTCGCCACGGAGCCCATTGCCTTCGCGGTGCGGGAGCCACTCGTCGATCTTGAGGCTGTCGAGCACCTCGGGTGGGGTGTGGCCATCTGGCTGAAGGCGGACGATCCGCGGGATCTGCACGATGCCATGGTTCTGGCCGGAGTCCCGATCCTGGTCGAACCTTTCGATGGGCCGTTCGGTCTCACCTTCACCTTCGCCGATCCCGACGGCTACGCCGTGACTATTCATGGCTGAGATGGGTCCCGCCACCAGCTTTGTGTTCTGCCCGAAGGGGCCGTATTCGTTGGCGGCATCGATTCGGTACCTCGAGGGATTCGCTCCAGCCGCCTACGACCGCGAGTCAGCCGCGAGCTTGGAGATGGCCTTCTGCGTCGACGGCTACTGGGACCCAGTGGCAGTGCGCGTCCACGAGGAAACCGGTGCGATTGTCGGCACGGTTCACGGGGGCGATACGCTCGGCCCAGCGGTAATCGCGGCGGGTGTCGAGCAGGTCGAGCGGATCCTCTCGCTCGACATCGATGGTCGCGGCTTTCCGGACATCGCTCGTCGCGACCCGGTAGTCGCTCAACTCCAGTCGAGGTATCCCGGCCTGCGCCCCGTGTGCTTCTGGTCGCCCTACGAAGCGGCAGCGTGGTCGGTGATCGGACAGCGAATCCGGATCGTGCAGGCAGCGGCAATCAAGGCTCGCATCACCTCGGAACACGGTGAGACCATCGACGTCGACGGTCGAATGGTCCGCGCCTTCCCGAACCCGGCCAAGCTGGCCCAGCTGGCCACCATCAAGGGGCTGAGCGAGACCAAACTCCAGCGGCTTCGAGGTGTCGCCGCGGCCGCTCTCGGCGGGACCCTGGGCGCCGCCCGGCTGAGGTCACTCCCACGTTCCCAAGCCCTCGAGGAGTTGATCGCCATTCCCGGAATCGGCCCGTTCTCGGCCGAACTGATTCTTCTCCGCGGCGCAGGTGATCCGGACTTCACGCCCACCGCCGACCCGCGCCTCGCTCGAGCGACGGCGATCGCCTACGACATGAAGGCACCGCCCAACGCCGCCGACATCGCCGAGATCAGCGAGGTCTGGAAGCCCTACCGCACCTGGGTCGCGCTCCTCTTCCGCATCATGCTCGAAGACGAGACCCATGAAATTGCAGGACAAGCCATCACCAGGACGCCAGGACTGTGACCCCGTGCGGTCCCTACAGGAAGGCTGGGCTCAAGTCGAGCCTCCTTCCCCGGGCGCCCCACCAGCAACGCCAGCCAGACCCGGCGGGCCCCTCTTGCCAGCCTCGCGAGGTGACCATCCGGGGGAGCGCAGAATATCCGCCGGCTGCCGCCCCGAGCGTTCGCCGCGACGACGGGTTATGGCGCGCCCTTCTGGGGCCGTAGTGTGCCCCCGTGCAACGGGTAGGCGGGACACCTCAGTCTGCAAGCCACGCACTGGCCCGCCTCGACCAGCTGCACTGGGCCGTCGAAAAGCTGAATCGGATTATCGGTTCTCACTGAAGCGGTGGATCGATCACGGCGTCGAAGATGGGAAACCGCTCGGGACGCGTTCAGGGTGGTGACAGCCAGCCACGGAGGTGCCATGTCCGGCGCGCTGTTCTATGACACCATCGGGGCCACCTACACCGCGACGCGGCGCACCGAGCCGCGGATCGCGGCGCAGGTCTGGGGTGCACTCGGCGGCGCACGGACCGTGCTGAATGTGGGGGCTGGCACCGGCTCCTACGAGCCCCCCCGACTGTGACCACGGCGCAACTCAACGCAGGGTGTCCCAGACGATCGAGGAGACTGAGTTGACCGTTTGGATGCCGTAGGCTTCGGTGGGGTTGGCGTCGGTGAGCACGGAGATGAGGTAGTCGCTACCGTCTCCGTCGACCCAGCCCTCGGTGTTGATCTGCCAGCCGTTTATGACTGCGAACCCGTTCTTGAGGGCCACCGTCACACCCGCTGGTACGCCGCCCGTCGCCCCCCAATCCTGGCTGGGCGTTATGTGCTCCATCAGATAGAGGATGTAGGCGCGCGACGAATCGCTGAGGAACGAATTGGGGAACACCACCGCCCGGACCATGGCCAGCCGGTCGGTAGCGGTGGTAGTCGTCTCGCCCCAGATGCCGTTGGTCGCCGGCACCGTGGATGTCATCCCAATCGCGTGCTCCAGCGAGGACACCGGACCTGGGCCGAGTTGACCCCACAGGGCGTCGGCCGCGCTGTCCAGGCTCTCCTCGATCATCGGCACGGCCAAGGATTGCTCCTGCACGGTCAGGCCTCGTCCCTCCGCCTGAGCCCTCGCCTCCAGGGTGGCCAGGATGTCCACCTTGACGGTACTGGCGGTATGCTCCACCACGCCGGGCCGGTAATCGTACGTCTGCCCGTCGGTTAGATTGACCACCGCGACAGTGATGTTGTCGCCCCGCGTTGCAGCGTAGGCCGCAATGGCCGGCACCGGAGACTGCTTCTCGCCGAAGGCCACCCAATAGCCCGACGGACTGGCAGCCATACCTGCTGCGGTCCCCTCCGGGCTGACCCCGACGGCGCCGGCCGTACTGCCGTGGAAGGTGGCGTCCCCGAAGCTGAAAATGCCACCATCGGAAGCGACCAGCCAATAGCCCCGGC
>PMHH01000055.1:1176-7212 GCA_003156595.1 Acidimicrobiaceae bacterium | reverse complement strand
CGGCAGCGCCGGCGGCGGCCGCGGGAGCAGCCGCGCCGGGAGCGCCGGCGGCCCGACGGATCACGCCACCAGCGGCGGTAAGGATCACGCCGGCGGTCGACAAGAGCTCACGGGCATCCGCCTGTTTCGGGAGGCGACCCGCGACGAGCGCATGGCGCTGGCTCGGGCCGCTGAACAGACCTTCGGTCAGAAGGTGTCCTGGGGCGCTCGTGACCGGGGCGTNNCGGTCATGACCCGGCTCCGTCTCCCGGAGCGGCGGGTGCTCGACACCCTGATCGACGCCGGCGTGGCCCGCAGCCGTAGCGAGGCCCTGGCCTGGTGCGTCCGCCTCGTCGGCGACAACGAGAAGGAGTGGATCGTCGAGTTGCGCACCGCTTTCGAGGCGGTGGAGGCGGCCCGAGCGGGCGGGCCCCGTTCCCGCCGGCGTCCGTCGGACTAGGGGTGGCGCCCGCCGGCGTGGGGGTGCTCGGCCCTTCAGAGACTGACTTACGAGACGGGCGCGGCCTCGGATTCGAGGTGATCCAGGGCTTGCGCCAGGGTGTTCCACGACAGGGTAGCGCACTTGATCCGCACCGGGAATTTGACCACTCCCTGCAGAGCTTCCAGGTCTCCGAGCGACACGGTTGGCTCCTCGTCGGCGTCGCTGGAGTCGTCGTCATCGGTATCACCCGGGCCGTCGAGGCGGTGCTCGTGGATCGACATCATCGACTTGAAGGTACGGATCGTGGCTCGGGTCTCAGCCAGGCTCTTGCCCTTGACGGCGGTCGACATCATCGACGCGGACGACTGGCTGATCGAGCAGCCTTGCCCGGTCAGCTTGACGTCTGCCAACCGGTCGCCCTCGACCTGCACGTAGAGGGTGATCTCATCCCCGCAGAGCGGGTTGAAACCCGTCTCGGCGTGCGCGGGCGGAGACGGCAGCTCCCCCCGGTTACGGGGGTTGCGATAGTGGTCGAGGATGATTTCGCGGTACAGGTCTTCAAGACCGGGCATCGGCGGCTTTCCGGCTAGAGGGTCAGGGTTTAGGCGAACAAGCGGTCGGCGGTGGACAGGGCGTCGACGAGGGCGTCCACGTCGGCCTCGTCGTTGTACACGGAAAATGACGCCCGGGCGGTGGCCCCCACCCCCAGGCGGCGCATGAGCGGCTTGGCGCAGTGGTGGCCGGCCCGAACACAGATCCCGGACTCGTCGAGGACCTGCGACAGGTCGTGAGGGTGGATGTCCTTGTAGTTGAACGAGATCACCCCGCCCCGTTGCGACGTGTCGAGCGGTCCGTGGATGACCAGGTCGGGGTACCGATCACGCAGGGCTCCCAGCGCGTACGACGTCAGGGACCGCTCGTGCTCACGCACCGCCGGCATGCCGAGCGCGACCAGGTATTCGACAGCCGCGTGCAAACCCACCGCCTCGGCGATCGGCGGCGTACCGGCCTCGAACTTCCAGGGCACGTCGTTGGTTGAGAAACCGTCGAGGCGGACGTCGCGGATCATCTCGCCTCCCCCGAGAAACGGGGGCATGGCCTCAAGCAGCTCGGCCCGGGCCCACAGAGCCCCGATCCCGGTCGGGCCGAGCATCTTGTGACCGGTGACGGCGAAGAAGTCGACTCCGAGGGCCTTGACGTCAGTCGGGAGGTGGGGGGCGTGCTGGGCGCCGTCCACCAGGATCAGGGCGCCGGCTTCGTGGGCGGCATCGGCCAGCTGGCGGATCGGGTTGATCGTGCCGAGCACGTTGGACATGGCGGACACGCCGAGCAGCTTGGCGCCGTCGAGGACCCGGTCCAGATCCGTCAGGTCGAGCAGGCCGTCGTCGGTCAGCGGCAGGTAGCGCAACTCGATGCCCCGCTCCGCCTTGAGGATCAACCAGGGCACCAAGTTGGCGTGGTGCTCCATTTCGGTGAGCACCACCACGTCCCCGGCGGCCAGGTTGGCCCGGCCCCAGGAGTAGGCGACCAGATTGATGGCTTCGGTAGCGTTCTTGGTGAAGACCACCTCGCTGGACGACGGGGCGCCAAGGAAGCGGGCCAGCGTCGACCGCCCCTGTTCGAAGAGGCGGGTCGCTTCCTCGGCGATGGCGTACACGCCGCGGTGCACGTTGGCGTGGGTGGTCTCGTAGTAGTGGCCCATGGCGTCGATCACCGACGCGGGTTTCTGCGACGAGGAAGCCGAGTCCAGATAGACCAACCGCCGGCCGCGCACCCGTTGGTCGAGGATCGGGAAGTCCTTCTTGATGGTGGTGACGTCTAGCGCCATGCCTCGTACCCTTCCTCCTCCAGTCGATTGGCCAGCTCGGGTCCGCCGCTGGTGACGATCCGCCCGTCGATCAGCAGGTGGACGAAATCGGGACGCAGGCGGTCCAGAATCCTCTGGTAGTGGGTGACGACCACCACCCCGAGCTCCGGTCGGGCCTGGCGGACCAAGTCCACCCCGTGGGCCACCTCTCCGAGGGCGTCGATGTCGAGCCCGGAGTCGGTCTCGTCGAGGATCGCCAGGTCGGGCTCCAGGATCGCCAGCTGGAGGATCTCGTTGCGCTTCTTCTCCCCACCGGAGAACCCCTCGTTGAGGTAGCGGTCGCCAAAGGACGGGTCCATCCCGAGCCTCTTCATCCACTCCATGATCGAGACGCGCAGCTCGAGCACGGACAGATCCAGGCCCCGGCGGGCGGACAGGGCCTGGCGCAGGAACTGGGCGATGGGGACGCCCGGGATCTCCTCCGGATACTGGAAGGCCAGGAACATGCCGGCCTTGCCGCGCACGTCCGCCGGCCAGTCGGTGACATCCTCGCCCTTGAAGCGGACCCGGCCGGCGGTCACCTGGTAGGTCGGGTTGCCGAGCAGGGCGTTGGCGAGCGTCGACTTGCCCGAGCCGTTGGGGCCCATGAGGGCATGGACCTGGCCGACATCGACGACCAGGTCGACGCCTTTGAGAATCTCGATGCCGTCCACGGCCACATGGAGGTTTTCGACCTCGAACAACGGAGGAGCCACAGCTCAAGTGTATTACCACTACGGGGATAGGGGAAAATAGGGGGCGGGCGCGCGGCGAGCCCTCTTTCTCCAAGTAGCCTGCCGCGACAATGGACGATCAGTGGACCTCGCATGCGAGCGTCTCACTGGGGGGACCGGGCGACCGGGTCACGATCGTACAAGGGTCCGCCTTCGTGATCTGCGCCGCAGACGGTGACGTGTCGCCCTCGTCGCCCGAGGGGTTCTTTTTTCGCGACACCCGGTTCCTGTCCCGCTGGGCTCTGCAGATCAACGGTCAACCCCCCGAGGCGCTGGCCCGGGCGGTCGCCGACCCCTACTCCGCCACCTTCGTGGCCCGCACCCACCCGCAGCCGGGGCGCTCCGACTCCAACCTGATGGTCGAGCGGCGCCGCTACGTCGGACGAGGCATGCGGGAGGATCTGGTCGTCCGCAACTTCAGCGAGGAGCCCGCCTATTGCGCGGTCGAGCTCGTCTACGGGGCCGATTTCGCCGACCTGTTCGCGGTCAAGGAGGCCCGGGTGACCGGGAGCGGTGAACGGGACGTGTCCACCGAAGACGGGACCTTGCTGTTCCGCCACCGCAATGGCTCGCACCGCCGCAGCCTCCGCATCTCCTTCTCCCACCCGGCGGTGCTCGACGGCAACGTCGCCCGTTGGGAGGTCATCATCGCCTCCAAGGGGACATGGACGCTGTGCCAGCAGTTCACCTGCGGTATCGACGAGGACGAGATCGAACCCCGTTGGCTGTGCGGCCAGCCGGTCGCCCGGGCCAAGCCGGCCGAGCGCATGGCCGCCTGGCGGCGGAGCGTGCCGGTACTCGAAACCGATCACGAGGGTTTGCGGGCCGTGGTAGCCCGCAGCGCCGAGGACCTGGGCGCGCTGCGGATCTTTGACCCGGACTATCCGGAGCGGACCGTGGTGGCGGCGGGAGCCCCATGGTTTATGACTCTGTTCGGCAGGGACTCGCTGTTGACCGCCTGGATGGCGCTGCTGGTGGACCCCGAGCTCGCCCTCGGGACCCTGCAGACCCTGGCCCGCTTCCAGGGTGCCGACGTCAAGCCCTACAACGAGGAGGAACCGGGCCGCATCCTCCACGAGATGCGCTTCGGCGAGGCGTCGTCCCTGTCGTTGGGCGGGGGCACGATCTATTACGGCACCGCGGACGCCACCCCGTTGTTCGTCATGCTCCTCGGTGAGCTGCGGCGCTGGGGGTTGGCTCGCGAAGCGGTCGACGAGTTGTTGCCCCACGCCGACCGGGCCATCGAGTGGATACAGAATTTCGGCGACCGCGACGGCGACGGGTACGTGGAGTACCAGCGCACCTCCGATCGGGGCTTGCGCAACCAGGGGTGGAAGGACTCGGCGGACGCGGTCCGCTTCGCCGACGGTCGGTTGGCCGACCCGCCCATCGCCTTGGCCGAGGTGCAGGGCTATACGTACGGGGCGTACCTGGCCCGGGCCTTCTTCGCGGCCGAGGAGGGAGATGCGGTCCGTTCGGCCGACCTGCGCGCTCGGGCCGCGGCCCTGAAGACCGCCTTCAACCGGGATTTCTGGGTGGAGGAAAAGGGCTGGCTGGCCATGGGTCTCGACCGGGACAAGAAGCAGATCGACGCCCTGACATCCAACATGGGTCACTGCCTGTGGACCGGGATCCTCGACGCCGACAAGGCCGATGCGGTTGCCCGCAAGCTGATCAGCCCTGATCTCTTCAGCGGCTGGGGCGTGCGAACGTTGGGGGCCTCGATGACGGGCTACAACCCCATCTCCTACCACTGCGGGTCGGTGTGGCCGCACGACAATGCCATCGTGGCGGCCGGGCTGATGCGCTATGGGTATGTCCGTGAGGCCCAGCGGGTGATCATGGCCGTGTTGGATGCGGCCGTCGCCCAGGGCGGCCGACTGCCGGAGCTGTTCAGCGGGTTGGAGCGCATGGAGCTGCCCCTGGTCGTGTCGTACCCGACGTCGTGTTCACCTCAGGCCTGGGCGGCGGCTTCACCGTTGCTCATGCTGCGCACGTTGTTGCGGTTGGACCCCTGGGTGCCACGCGGCAAGGTCTGGTTGCACCCCGCCCTGCCCGAGCAGATCGGCAGGTTGCACGTCGGGCGTATCCCGATCGCCGGCGCCCGGGTGTCGGTCACGGTGGAGGGAGACAAGGTAGCCGTCGAGGGCCTGCCCGACGATCTCGAACTCGTCGACGCCCCTCGCCATCCTTTGACCGGGTCCTAAGGCTGAGGGGGTCCTGGCGGCCCCGGTGCGGGCGCCGGGCTGACCCGGCCGGGGGCAACGGGTCAGCCCGGACGCCGCACCCGGGCCACCCGAACGTTCACCCNNCTCGGTCCGGCTGGCGCCCGGGGGGGGGCAGCCGGACGCCCGGGCTGGCTGGGCAGCCCGGCAGACCGGGCGGGCGATAGCTTTTTTGGTATATTAAACATCTATATGGTGTAAAAAATACCAAAATCCGATGAGGCCGAGACCAGCCAGTGGAGCAAACGCACCCAGATAGTGCGAAACGCTCCCAGACCGCGGTCGAACGTGTCGGGCGCGACGGCGAAAGTGAAGGCGAGGGCTGGCGTGTCGAGATGCTGCGNNGACATGACAGGCCTCGGCCGACCCTGAGCGCCGGGCGCCGGCCGCCCCTTACCAACCTCGGTCGATCCACTCCTGGAGGTGGGGCGACTCCGAGCCAATAGTGGTATCGGTGCCGTGGCCGGGCAGGACGAGAGTGTCGGCCGGCAGGGCCGAAAACAGGCGGTCCTCGATGGATCGGATGATAGTCGGGAAGTCCCCGCCCTCGAACTTGGTGGCACCCGGGCCGCCGGGGAACAGGGTGTCGCCGCTGAAGAGGACCGGCGACCCCTCCACCCGGAAAGACATCGAGCCCGGCGTGTGCCCGGGCGTGGCGATGGTGTGGAGTCGGAGCCGGCCCACTTCGATCACGGCTCCGTCCTCGAGGACGAAGTCGTAGGACGGCAGCATCGCCGCGTCGGCGGCCGTGATCCCGACCTGGTAGCCGGCGTCGCGCACCTCCGGTACGGCCTGGATGTGGTCCCAGTG
>PMHH01000055.1:248-1158 GCA_003156595.1 Acidimicrobiaceae bacterium | reverse complement strand
ACACGTTGTTGTCCATGGGCCCAACGACCAGCTTGTGGATCTCGGCCTGGGTGTCTTCGTAGTGCATTCCACGCAGCCTATGGACTAGAAAGAGCGTTGACTACAACGGTGCCCGAGGGGGACGAACCAGCGTGAATTTCGCTTTCAGTGAAGAGCAGGAAGAACTCCGCAAGGCGGTTCGGCGCTTTTTGGACGACAAGTCCCCCGAAACCGAGGTCCGTAGGCTCATGGAGACCACCGAGGGGTACGACCCCGCGGTGTGGACTCAGATGGCCGAGCAACTCGGCCTGCAGGGTTTGGCGATCCCCGAGGAGTTCGGTGGGTCCGGCTACTCCTACGTGGAGCTGATTGTCGTCCTCGAAGAGATGGGCAGGGCCCTGCTGTGCGCCCCGTACTTCTCGAGCGTGGCGCTGGCCGCCAACCTGCTCCTGGTCTCCGGTGACGACTCGGCCAAGAAGGAGTACCTGCCCGGCATCGCCAGCGGAGCGAGCATCGCCACCGTCGCCCTCGCCGAGGCGTCAGGACGCTGGGACGAGGGTGGAGTGACGCTCGAAGCCACCGGCTCGGGTGACAGCTGGACGCTGAGCGGCGAGAAGCTGTACGTCCTCGACGGCCACACCGCTGATCTGATCCTGGTGGCAGCCCGGACCGGGGCCGGCGTGTCGGTGTTCGCGGTCGACAAGGGCGCCTCTGGTTTCACTGCCACGCCGCTGTCGACCATGGACCAGACCCGCAANNCGGCTGATCGGCACCGACGGCGAAGGCTGGACGGCGGTCTCCAAGATGCTCGACCTGGCTGCGGTGGCTCTAGCTGCCGAGCAGGTCGGGGGGGCCCAAAGGGTCCTCGAGATGGCGGTGGAGTACGCCAAGGTCCGGGTGCAATTCGGTCGGCCCATCGGCAGCTTCCAGG
>PMHH01000055.1:0-183 GCA_003156595.1 Acidimicrobiaceae bacterium | reverse complement strand
ACATGCTGCTCGAGGTCGAGTCCGCCAAGTCGGCTGCCTACTACGCCGGCTGGGCCGCGGCGGAAGACAATGACGAGCTTCCGGTGGTCGCCAGCCTGGCGAAGTCTTACTGCTCCGAGGCTTACTTCCATGCCACCGCCGAGAACATCCAGATTCATGGTGGCATCGGGTTCACGTGGGAGC
>PMHH01000157.1 GCA_003156595.1 Acidimicrobiaceae bacterium | reverse complement strand
GGTCGGTATCGGCGTGGGCTACTGACGGGAACGCCAGGAACGCCAGACTAGAGGCGGTCATCACCCCAGCGGACAGCAGTGCGACAAGTCGTGGATGTGGCATTTCGGTTCCTCTCTCTCGAATCTAGCGTACCCGTGGTACGTTGAGATCATGCTATCGGTATGTATTGTGACATACCGATAGTATGGCTGTCAAGTCCAGCGCGACAGCGAACACAGTGAGAGCGGTGTCAGGCGCGTCGGNNGATATTCGGATAGCCGGTAATCGGACCTCTCAGATCGATCCGGTGGCCAAGCTCGAGCAGCCGACTCAGTCCGATCGGGGGCTTGGTCTGCGACGCTGTTCGTCTTGGCGACAGTCGCGGCGCCCAGAGTGAGTTGACGCACCCAGCACGCGAACGCAGTCCGAGAGGGGAGAAGCACGATGCCTGACGGAAACGATGGGGTTGATCATGTCGGCGGAAAGCACGCCGATGCGGGTGGGGCCAAGCCAGTTATGAATAGACGCCGGGCGCTCGCCGGCTTGGGTGCCACCGTCGTCGGAGTCGGGCTGGCCGCCACTCTTGATGCGGATCCGGCGATGGCAGCGACAACCGGGCTCAAGTCAGAGCAAGACGGCACACCGTTGCCGGTTGGCCAGTACCTGAACTTCGAGAGTGCCTCGTTTTGTCGCGACCGACGATACGTCGAACAAAAGCATCGACTTGACCTTCTCGGCCCGGACTCTCACGGCTCAAGGGGCGATGGAGTCTGAGGACATTCGTGTCGACATCAATGCGTTGTCGCCAGCTGTGGGTGCGAAGGGTGACGCCACGCTTGGCACAATCGGCTNNTTCGGGCGGCGGCGGCAACTACATCGACGGGCCAGCAGGAGGCACTCCGGCCTGCTCGATTGGCGGAATCGCACTAATCAAGGGATTCGCCAACGTCTTGGCCGGGCAGGTGAGCCTGACAACGTCGGGTGCTCGCTGGCTGGGATTCGGCGAACGAACCGTGTCCCAACTCGAGGATGGCGTACCGAGCCCCGATTTCTTCAATCTGATGCTGACCGACAATACGACATTCGTCAACTTCGACACCGAGCATGCTGGTAACCCTTTCGGCACGGTCGTTCCGCAAGGCACGGTCACGATGCTGCCGATCCATCCTCCGGCGACCACGGTGGATAGCCTCGTCCAGCTCTGCACACGGACAGGTGTCCTGTCCTACGTGTGGTCGGCCAAGACGGCATTCCCGGCCGGTAGCACCGTTCAGCCCACCGCCGACAACACGTTTTACTACTACACCTCCGGTGGAGGGACGACCGGATCCACAGAACCGAGCTGGCCGACAACGGTCGGCGGCCCGAGTTTCGCGGACGGCTCGGTCAGCTGGGTCTGCGCCGGCACCTCCGCCGGGTTTCAGTCGTCGGGTGACCTTGAGGGGTTCAACTATTTCCTTGCCTATAGCGCTGGGCCGCTCACCGGGTTCGAGACGCAGGCACAGCCGAGCTGCGCCACCGAGTTCACGATCAATGTGACCGCCTACTCCCCTACGACGGGAGCGGCTGCATCTTGGCGCGACCACCGCGTGATGTACGTAACCAACTCGTTGGCGGAGCCGACTGTCGTTGGGAAAGCGACGGGCAGTATCAAGCCGGACGCCAGCACGTCCGGCGAGGGTGCTGGCTATCGGATCAAGTTCTATTCTTCCGGGACGAGCTACTACCTCGAGGTCACTTCGGCCGTGTCACATCAAGTGGACTTCAAGATCACCATCGACGAGGTAGTGACCGGACTCTGAACATCATCGCCAGGACCCGCGCTCTGCAATGCGGTACGTAATTGATGTTGATCTGCGCTCGCCTCGTTCGCGACCACCCCGAGACCGTGCATAACTACGGCTAGGGAACTTGACATTGGTCAAGTAGTGCGCAGCAGAACGCTCGCGCATAATCCCGGAAAGTGGTGCCTCCGAAGGTCGTGGGCTGACCGTCCCAGATCGCCGGGTAGGTGAGATACCCGAGGAGCCTTGCCGGCCGGGGCCTGCGAATTCTGCCAAACATCGCTTCGCGTGGGAACGCGGCTGAGTGGCTAGAGGCCGGGAGTGATGGGAGCGCCGCCGTGAATGCCTGGGCCGGTAGCGGGGCGGCAATCTGAGCGGACCGTCATACTGCGCGAACCAGATGACGATCGAGCCGAGCAGGATTAGGGTCAGTCCAGTGACGGCATAGGCCCCGACTGGCCCCGAGCCAGTACTAGCGAGCGTCGTTGAACGGGCGGTCGTGGGCGGGATCGGGTCTCCCGATGCGGACGCTGCGGTCAACTTATTCGCCGTCACAGCAATCGTCGATGGGACAGTGGCGGCGGCAATAGGTGCCGTCGGCTGCGTCGCGGTTGTAGGTAAGGGGAGCTTCAGGGTCGTTGACGTCGTTGTCGAAACCGTCGACGCGGCCGGCCCACGGCTCAAGTGGTGTGTCAGACCGAGTGGCTTCGCGGCCAAGGCCGCGATGGCACCGACGACCAGCAGTGTTACTGCGACGGCTAGTACCGCCCGCTCTCGCCCGTGAAGGCCATCCATCGCAACGACATTACGGGCAGGGACCATACAGATCTGAGCATTCCCCGGCTCGCCACCGGGCTGACCCCGGTCCGAGTCGGCGATCACCTCGTGGACATCAATGTCTCCGCACTCCCGGACGGGTTCGGTTGACAGCACGGGTAAAGCGGAAGCGGCACCGACCCACTGACCCGACCCGACCTCTCCCTGCCGCGTGAAGGTCGCTTGACCTTGCCCCAGGGGCATGGTCGAGAATCTGGGATGTGGAGGACGACGAGCTGCTGTCGATCGGTGCGTTTGCTCGCCGGACACGTCTGACACCCAAGGCCCTGCGCATCTATGATCGCCTTGGACTCCTAACGCCTGAAGTCACCGATGTCGCCACTGGCTACCGGCGCTACGGGATCGGACAGATCCGCACCGGGCAGCTCATCGGCGTGCTGCGCGGTGCGGACATGAGCCTCGCCGATATCCGACTAGTTATCGACGACATCACCCGAAGCGCCGAGTTAGGCATCCGTCGGCTGGACGCACTCCAAACAGAGTTCGCACGCCGCCACGCCGACCGCCAGTTACTCCTGCAGCACGTCCAAGCGACCCTCAGCCAGGGAGACGACCCGATGTATCCGATCCACGTCCGTCACGTACCAGCCCAACGTGTCATGACCATGCAGCGGCGCCTCCACGGGCACGAGACCGATAGCTTCGTGCGAGAGGCGAAGAAGGCCTTTGCCGACTGCCTGCGAGGAGCGGCCGCGACCGGTCCCTTCACCCTGATCTTCCACGGCGTCGTCGACGCCGAGCACGACGGTCCGCTCGAGGCCGCGCTGCCCTGCCCTCCAGAGATCCAACCCGACGAGCGAATCGGTATCCGTACCGAGCCCGCCCACGAAGAGGCTTACACGACCATCACGAAGGCCCAGTGGGACTATCCAGCGATCCTTGCCGCCTACGACGCCGTCGCCTGTTCCGTCGACGTTACCTCCCGGCGTGGCAGCCGACTGTCTTGCCGAGAGGTATACGTCGCCGAGCCGGACGACATCGGGCCAAACGACCTTGTCTGCGACGTAGCCTTCCCCCTCGGCGAAGCTCACACCACGCCGCGACGCGGCCGTCAGGTGCTGGGAGCGCCCCCGTCGGAGTGAATGACGGCAGGAAGGCTTGCAAATGGATTCCCACCGCATAAGAGCTTCCTGGCGGCGATCTTGGGTTCGAAGGAGTACCGACTTCATTGGACTCCTTGGTTCGGTGATGTCTCTGAGCGGGAAGTTGAAGCTCACAGGACTGCTCGTCACCAGAACGACGCAAATCGAATGGGCTGCACGAGCAGATGGGCCAAACATGAGGTCCTGACCCACGAACATTCTGCTGGTTGAGATTGAAGTGAGCGAGTGTTCTGGGCCTGACGAGGTGACTAACGGAATGCGGGACGGCTAGGGCTGCGTCACCGGGTTGCGGAGCACCGTCCCGACCCGGCAGTCGAGCCTGCCGGTCACCGACCCGGCGGGGATGTCCTCGGAGGTAGCCTTGCCGGTCACGGACTGACCCGGCGACAGATTGGCGAAGATGACATTCGCGCCGCCAAGCAGACCGCCCGCATCCGAAAACACAATCTCCGCGTCGTAGTACTGGGTTCCTGCAGTGCTGTTGTGGAGACGGTAACCGGCCTCGGGCTCGCCGCCCACCTGGGTGCAACTGGTTATCCTTACATCCCCGGCAGGACTATTGGGGCCTCCGCAGCTAGTCAGAGCAAATGAAGCTCCGACCGCGATGGCGATCATCCCAATCCTGCACCCCGAAGTGAGCCTATCGTTAGAGGCGAACGAGTCACATGCCTCAACGCGGCCTTGTCCAACCACCCTGCGGGAATGGTGTCGGCTCGGTGAGGTTTAGATCCCACCGCGGTGCGATCATCGCGCCAAGTTGGGGAGATGAGCGCACCGCGGTGACGAGATCGAGCTGGGCGCCTAGTGGGTCATTCTGGCGGTCGAGCATCCAGGCATGGAGCCCTGGCCCGGGCCGGAGGACCCACTGCCATATCCGCCCTGGCCCGATGTACCGCCGCCGGGAGCGCCGCCCCCGTGGTGACCGCTGCTACCGCCGGCGGTGATCGATGTCAAGGCTAGGACGTTGCCGGCGAAAGCGGTGTCGGTACCGAGGGTGGCCGACGAACCCACCTGCCAGAAGACGTTGCACGCCCGCGCGCCTCCAGCGAAGACTACAGAGCTGTTCGAGGCGGTGGTGAGCGTGCTGCCCGCTTGGAAGATCCACACCGAGTCGGCATTGCCATCGAGGGTCAGCGGCACGGTGCCGCCGAGCGTCATCCCGGTTGACGCGGTGTACACGCCCTCGGTCAGGGTCTTGCCGCTCAAATCCACTCCAGTGACGTTGCTGGTCGAGGGGGCGGAGGCCGCCGCGTTGTAGGCCGTCGTCAGGTCGCTTTGCGCCCTTTCGGCTACCGCGTTGGCCGCATTCACTGCTCCGAGGGTCTCACCCGGTGGGAAGCCGGTGATGGCCGCAGTGGGGTAGGTGTCGAGATCACGGTTGACGACGGGCGGGATCAAGCTCAACAAGCCGATCGTGGCCATCGCGCCAACCCTGACCGGGAACGGGAACTGGCTGATAGCCGCCGACGGCGGGGTCTTCAGCTACGGAGACGCCGTCTTCCGGGGCTCGACGGGCGGGATCACCCTGGTCAAGCCGATCGTGGCCGCCATGACCACTCCCGCTTGAACCGCTGCGACTCATGGGCCCTGACCGTGGGAGCCGGATCCCGCTGACCCTTGCTGCGTGTCAAGCGCAAGTTCCTTTTGTTGAGCTACGAACTATATAACTCCAAGAGGATTGGATCTACGATCAACGCCAATGGCCGTTACATGTGTGTGCTGCTCTATGCCGGTGGACTGGTGGGTCAGGCTGCGCTCGCACCCCGACCTGCCGATCTGCCACGACTGCCTCGCCGGGCTGAATGGACAGCGAGACGGCCAGTTGCAACTCATGACAGCCACATGGCTGATTACCGGGTTCGAGCCCATATTTAAGGTCGCCAATGTGGTTCGCTCGGTCGCCTGGTTCGAACGCGCCGGCTTCGAAGTGTCGCTCCACGATGGCACCTATGCGTTCGCTCGCCGGGATCGGGGCCTCACGATCCATCTTGCCCAAGCTGCAGGAGATGAACACCCGGGTCGCGGTGTTCTCTACATTCACTGTCAAGACGCCGACCGAGCGGCTGAGGAATGGAGACAGGCAGGGATCGAAGTGAACGGCCCGCAAAACGAGGACCATGGCAAGCGGGAGGGCTCTATCACCGACCCCGATGGCAACGTGATTCGATTCGGCGGCCCTATCCGCTGATGCTCGCCACCGCCACGGCGATCCCGGTCTTAATCGGAGCTGAGGGATCCCCACACCCAAGCAGCCGCGACGTATCCGAGGTGCTCCTAGTACGCGAGACTGAGGCATGCTGTTCGATCAGCCGGGGGTTGGAGTGGAAAAGCTGATTCCATTTGGTGTCACCGGTCAGTACTGGATGTCCCGGATAGATTCCAAGCTGGGCGACAGAATGGAGGAGCTGCTCCGCCTGGGGAACCTCGATACCGTCAGAGAACACCGCATCCACAGACGCCTTGCCAAATACCATATCCACCAGCTTTGGTGGAACACACTCTAGGTCCCGGGCGGCAAGACCTGGTTCGGGGACCACCTGCCTATTCGTCGCCTCATGTTTCGCGTTCACTGGAGGCCATAGCTAGCCAGTCCGCACTGGCAGTCGCCGGCACCGGTACCGAGGCCGATTCGGCATGAATCGATCTCGGGCGCCCGTCCCGTGCTAACGATTCGGCCATGGAACAACGGATCAGTCTCATAACGCTCGGCGTGTCCGACCTGAGCAGGGCGCGCCGGTTCTACGAAGCGCTCGGTTGGACTGGCGCTCAGCAACCCGACGACGAAGTTTGTTTCTTCCAGGCGGGTTTCTTCCAGGCGGGAGGAATGGTGTTGGGCCTGTGGGCGGCTCTGGGAGGCCACGGTGCACCGGGTATCGAGCTGGCTCACAATGTCCGTTCGCCCGAACAGGTCACGGTGGTGTTGGAGGAGGCAGCCCGGGCAGGGGGATCAATAGTCCGTCACAGGGCTATCGCTGATTGGGGTGGAACGAGTGGAGCGTTCGCCGACCCCGGATGGCTACGTCTGGGAGGTGGCGCACAATCCGGGGTGGACGATCGCTGACGATGGCTCCATCCGGATCTAGGGCGCGACGGAAACGGGGGATGTCCCGTGTCCCTTTCCCTAGCTCAGCAGTTCCACTTGGAGCGACCTCACCACCGCTGGGTCGGTCACGATCTCGATCTCGGTGACTGTGTCACCGACGACGCGGAAGGCAAACACCGCACGAGGGCGCCCGCCGGGAGCCCAAACCGCTCCTGGAGCACCGTCGATGAGCGCCACCTCTGCGGCGGCGGCCCGCCCTGAGAGCGCCGCCGCCACGGCCGGAGCCCCCCGCACCTCGGGCGCCAAGAGGGGAGCGCCTCGATCGCGATTAGCGGTTGCGGCTTTCACCGCGGCGCGGTCGGCCCGAAGGACGGCGTCGGGGTCGAGCAGGGCGACCAGCGTCTCGAAATCACCAAGGCGCGAGGCGGCCAGGAACGCCTCGACGATCTGTTGTTGGCGGCGGCCGTCGCCGGGGTGCAGCCCGTCACCGCCCTGCACCCGGCGGCGAGCCCGGCTGGCCAACTGACGCGCCGCGGCGGGAGAGCGGTCGACAATGGTAGCGATGTCCTCGAAGGGCACCCCGAAGAGGTCGTGGAGCACGAAAGCGAGACGCTCAGAGGGGCCGAGCGTGTCGAGCACCAGCAGCAGAGCCGGGCCCAGGGTCTCGGCGAGGATCGCCTGGTCCTCGGGGCCGGCGAGCTCGGATTCGGGTTCGTGGCCCAGCATGGGCTCTTCATGGCGGGTCCGGCGCGTGCGAAGCACCCCGAGGCACACCCGGGACACGACCGTGGTCAGCCAGCCGGCCAGGTTGTCGATGCTCTCTGGCTCCGATCGGTTGAGGCGCACCCAGGTTTCTTGCACCGCGTCCTCCGCCTCGGTAAGGGATCCGAGCACGCGGTAGGCCACCGACTGCAGCCTCACGCGGTTGGCTTCGAATTGGGCGGCGAGATTTTCGTCCATGGTCGCCAGAATGACGCGCCGAGCGACCAGTTTGTGACAAGAGGCTGCCGTCACCCTCGGGACCAAGGTCCGGGAAGGAAAGCCGGCCCGATGTTTGTCCCCAGGGGGACGTCACATATCGGGGGTCGGGCGCGTCATAGAGGGCATGACAGCAAGAATGAACAACCCCGCCACAATCCTCCCCAACTCGACGAAAGGTATCCAGTCCATCATCGAGGCCGCGCACCAAGCCGGAGTACCCAGCGCCACCATGGCGCTCGCCCACTTGCGGGCCAGCCAGGTCAACGGGTGCAGCCCCTGCGTCTACAGCGGCGCCATCAGCGCCAAGAAGGCGGGCGAGAGCGACGAACGGCTTTTCGCCGTCGCGGCCTGGCGCGAGACGGACCTCTTCACTGACGCCGAGAGGGCGGCCCTGGCCCTGGCCGAGTCCATGACCCGCCTGGCCGACCGGCCCGATCCGGTCCCCGACCAGGTGTGGGACGAGGCGGCGAAACACTTCGACGAGAAGCAGATGGCCGGCCTGGTCCTATGGGTCGCAACAACCAATCTGTTCAACCGGCTCAACGCCACGACCAAGCAGCCGGCCGGCGCCGCGTGGTAACGCCAGGCCTCCCAAGCCGGGCCATCCACGTTTGGGCCCGTCTCAGCAGCGGCCAGATCAACTGAGAGGAAGCGACACATGAAGACGATGACATGCAAGCAACTGGGCGGCCCATGTGACTTCGCCCACCACGGGGCCACCGCTGACGAGGTCATAAAGGCCCAGGACCGCCATCTCAAGGAAATGGCCAACGGTGGCGACGACGAGCACCAGCCGGCCTCGAAGGAGATGAAGGGCCGGTGGAAGCACCCCATCTCGGGAATGGGATGGTACAGGCAGGCCAAGCGAGATTTTGGCGCTCTTCCCGAGGACTGACCGACGTTATTGGCGGCGGACGACACCGAGACACACACCATCGAGTCCCAGACGGTTTAGCCGAGATTCTCCTGGGAGACGAACTGGGAGGCCGCCGTCGCCGGGTCGACGTGGTCGTTGACCACAGCCCCGACTAGCTGGACGAGGTCGCTCGTCGTGAGTGCCGACGAGATCGAGTTGAGCGTGGTGACGATCGTGGAGGTGGCCACGTTCTTGTTGATGATCGGGATCACGTTCTCGGCGGGGAAGAGATGGTTCGGATCTGCCAGCGCGACGAAGTGGTACTTGGTCACGGAGGGATCGGTGGTATAGATGTCGCCCGCCTGGACCGTCCCGTCATTGAGAGCGGCGATGGTGAGCGGGCCGGACTCGTCGAGGGGCTTGAACTTGACCGTGATGCCGTACAGCTTGCTCAGGCCTAGGAGCCCGACTTCGCGCGTCGCGAACTCAGGGGCGGCGCCGAGCGTGATCTGGCTCTCAATCGGTTTTAGGTCGGCGATCGAACTGAGATGGTGGGCGGCGGCAAAGGCGGCGGTCACCGTGATCGAGTCGTTGTCCTGGGCCGAGGACGCTTGGAGCGCCTCGAGACTGGTCGGCAAGGCCGCGGCCAGAGCCGTGTCGACGGCTGAGGTCGACGACGCCGTAGACGTCGGCTGGAGGTAGTCGAGCAGGGCGCCGTTGTATTCGGGGAACACGTTGAGGGTGCCGTTCTCCATCTCCTTGAAGTACACCTCGCGGCTGCCGATGTCGAGTTTGGTCGTGACCTTGACCCCGGCCTTCTGGAGGGCGTCGGCGTAGATGTCGGCGAGTATCTCGTTTTCGGGGAAGTTGGCCGACCCGATGGTCACGGCTGGGTTCGAGGTGGTCGCCGCGGTCGTCGCCGACGAGGACTTCGGGCTGGAGCTGCCGCAGGCGGTGACCCCGACGAGGGCGGCCACGATGGCGGTGACGGGAAGGAGACGGTGCATGTTGTTCCTTTGCTAGGTGAGGGTCAGGAGCTGGGACATCAGGCGGTACGGGCCCGCAAGCGGATACCGGGAGACACGAGCAGGCGCTGGCCGAGGAGGAAGAGCGCTTCGGTGATGATGGCGAAGAGCGCCACAATTACTGCTCCGGCGCCGAGTTCTGCGAAGTTGCGGCTGGCTTGGCCGTCGATAATGTAGCGACCGAGACCGCCCAGGCCAACATCGGCCGCGATGGTCGCGGTCGACACGACCTGGATTGCGGCCGTGCGCAGCCCGAGGACGATGAGCGGCAGGGCGACTGGTATCTCGACGTGCCAGAGGACCTGGAAGGGCGTGAGGCCCATCCCCTTGGCCGCGTCCACCAAGGACGGGTCGACGTTGCGGACGCCGACGTTCGTGTTGACCAGGATGGAGGAGATGGCCAGGAAGACGAGCGGGATGATGGCCGCCTCGATGCCCAC
Organism: Acidimicrobiaceae bacterium; assembly: GCA_003156595.1. Lineage (GTDB taxonomy): Bacteria > Actinomycetota > Acidimicrobiia > Acidimicrobiales > Palsa-688 > PALSA-693. Next base: position 45,839 of record PMHH01000157.1, on the reverse strand, counting down.
CCCTATGAGGATGGCGAAGAGGATGAGCAGGCCCAGGGTGGGCAGGGCCCGGCTGGCGTTGCTGAGCATGGACACCACTGTCCCTCCCCGCCCGGTATGCCCGGTGACGAGTCCCAATGGGAGCGCGATCACGGCCGACACCAGCACGGTCTCGGCGGAATATCCGAGGTGCTGCAGCAGTCGATGAAGGAATCCGGCCGAGCCGTCCCAGTTGGACGCGGTGGTGAGATAGGAGAGGATCCCGCTCGCGGAGGTGTTGGCGGCCAGGATCACGACGACACCCGGGCCCACGGGGCGAGCAGGCGGCCGCTCAAGAGGAGCAGACCGTCGAGCAGGAAGGCCCAGAAGGCCACGATCACGACGCCGGCGAGGATCTCGGTGATGAAGTCCGTGTTCTCCCCGGCGATGAAGAGCTGCCCGAGGCCGCCGATCCCGATCAGCGAGCCCACCGTCACCAGGCTGATGCTGGCGACGGTCGTCACCCGCAGCCCGGCGATGATGACCGGGACCGCGGCCGGCAGCTCCACGCTTACCAGCCGGCGCAGCGGACCGTAGCCCATGGCGGTGGCGGAGATGCGGACCTCCTCCGCCACGTTGTTGAGCCCGTTCGTCACGCTGCGGACGAGGATGGCAAGGGCGTAGGCCGCCAGCGGCAGGATCACGGTGTTGTTGGTCAAGCCGGTGATGCCCACGAGGAAGGCGAACACCGCCAGCGACGGCAGCGCGTAGAGGATCGTGGTCACGGCCAGTATCGGCGGATTGGTTCGCGGCACCCGGACCGCAAGCACCCCGAGGGGCAACGCCACGAGGAAGCCGATCAGCACAGCGACGAGGGCGATGTAGAGGTGCGTCCTCGACAGGGTCCAGAAGTAACCCCGGTGGTCGGTGACCCACTGCCAGTCGCCGACCTTGTGGAAGTGGAAGGTGGGAGGGGTCTGGCGCAACATCAGCTGTCTGCCGCCGCGGTCTGGATGGCATTGTTGATGTCGTCCTGGTTCGCGACACCGACAAGGGCACCGCCGCTGTCGACACCCACGGCCAACCCTGCAGGCGACAGCACCAGTGCGTCGAGGGCGGCGCGCAGCGAGTCGGTGGCCGGGCTGAATGCGTGCCCGATGGATCGCAGCGAGCCGAGATCGACCGTCCCCGAACTCGCCCCGTTGAGTGCTGCGGCCTCGAGCCAGCCGAGGGGTCTGCGATCGCCGTCCACGGCGAGGACCCATTCCGACGCCGCAGCCGCGGCCACCCGGTGGACGTCGACCGGCCCGCTTGCCGGTCCTATGGTGGCCGGGAGCCGCAGCGGCAGCTCCTTTGCCGGGAAAAAGGACAGCCACTTGATGCCCCGATCGAGACCGAGGAAGCTCTCGACAAACGCATTCGCCGGCCTGGCCAGCACCCGCTCGGGTGTGTCGAACTGCACCAGCTTGCCGCCTACCTGCATCACCGCAATGCGATCCCCGAGCCGCACCGCCTCGTCAATGTCATGGGTGACAAAGACGATGGTCTTGCCCAGCTGGGATTGGAGGTTGAGGAGCTCCTGCTGCAGCTCTTTGCGGACGACCGGATCAACGGCGCTGAATGGTTCGTCCATCAAGAGCAACGGGGGGTCGGCCGCCAGGGCCCTCGCCACGCCTACCCGTTGCTGCTGGCCCCCCGAGAGCTGGTACGGGTACCGCTTTGCCATCGAGGACGGCAGTCCGACCAGGTCCATCAGCTCCTGCGCCCGCTGGCGGGCCTGGGGCCGGGGCGTTCCGAGCAGCCGGGGGACCGTGGCGATGTTCTCGATGACCGTGCGATGCGGGAAGAGGCCGCCTTGTTGGATGACGTAGCCGATCATGCGGCGAAGCCGGGCGGGGTCCGAAGAACGGACGTCCGTGCCGTCGATGCTGACAGTGCCGGAGGTGGGCTCGACGAGACGGTTGATCATCCGAAGCGACGTGGTCTTGCCGCATCCCGACGAGCCGACCAGCACCGTGATCTCCCCGGTGGCGCACTCGAGGGAGAGGTCGTCGACTGCCAGCGTGCCGTCGTCGTAGCGTTTCGAGACGTGATCGAAGGTGATCATCGAACCCTTTCCACCGCAGGCGGAACCGCCATCGTGCCCGCCTGAGGGCCCACGCGCAATATCTTACCATTCCGATCGGGAATCGCCAAGTCGCCGGACATGGCCATAATGGTCTGCCGTGAGCGACGTTTTCGACCCCGAGGTTGCCGCCGATGCCGCCCGGGGGATCGGATCGGCTGGGCCGCTTGGTTTCCGCGTCGGTGCCCGGACCTTTACGTACCACGTCGAAGCCGGGAGCGTGCGAGTCGATGCCGGTCTCGTCGCCGAAGGGACGATCGTGGCCATCTCCGAGGCGGCCTGGAGCGATCTCATCGGCCAGGACCGGACCTTCGTGAACCTTTACCTGGCGGGCGAACTCGAGTTCGAGCAGGGTGACTTCTCCGATCTGTTGGATTGGGACCCGGTGCTGAAGTTCCTGCACGCCGGCATTCCCATCTTCGACCCCGGCCGGGCCGATCTCGGTGAAGTCGACCTGAGCCGGACCTTCACCCTCGACGACACCGATGCGGAGATGCGGGCCTTTCTGATCACCGCGGGATTCCTCCACGTCCGTGGGGTGTTCGGCCGCGACGAGATCGCCACCCTCAACTGCGAGGTTGACCGGCTGGCCGCCGAGGCCCGCCCAGGGGACGACCGGTCCTGGTGGGCTACCGATTCGGACGGCCAGGAGCGGCTGTGCCGTCTGGTTTACGTCGGGCTGTACTCCCTGATGGTCGGCGAACTCGAGGGCGACCCCCGCTTGGCTCGCCTGGGCCGCCTGCTGGATCCTGAGCTTCGTATGGCGCCTGATCGGATGGAGGGCACGGCGGCGCTGATCAAGGTTCCCGGGCCCACGACGGGGCTTTCGAATATCCCGTGGCACCAGGACTGCGGCATGGGGGGGCACTCGACCTGTTGTCCGGCGGCCGGGGTCGGGATCCAGCTGACCGGGTCCTCAGCCGAGACCGGCAACCTGTTGGTCGTCCCCGGAAGCCACGGTCAGAGCCTGAACTACGACTGGGAGAAGAGGTGGCCATCGGCGCCCGTCGTCGCCGTCGACACCGAGCCTGGAGACGTCACGGTACACATCCAGGATCTCATGCACGCGTCCCCCAAACCGACGGGTACCGGCGGTCGACGGACCTTGTACGTCACCTTCTTCCCTCCGACCCTGTGGGACCACATCGGTCCAGGTGAGGCCTTCAACGACCTGGTTCGAAATCGAACGGCCGAGACCTCCGCGCTCGGATCGGCCCGCAAACCCCACTAACCCCGAGTCAGCTCACGCGGTAGAGGAACTCCCGAGAGCGCTGCACCACCAGCCCTGCCGCGTCCGCGTCGTACGAGGGCAGTGAGCTGTCGGCGAAGAGGTGCCGGTCGCCCTCGTAGACGAAGAGCTCGGCCAGCTCAGAGCCAACCGTCTCGACCAGCTCGCGAGCGGCGTCGAGGTCTCCTTCCAGGGCAAAGAACGGATCCTTGTCCATGCCGTGGATCTGCACCGGGACGCCGTCGGGCCATGGCCCGAATGCCCATTCCCCGGTGAGCGGTATGCAGGACTCGTAGAGCATCGCGCCGCGCGCACCGGGCCGCGTCTGGGCGAACCGCTGCGCCACGCCGGCACCGAAGGAGAAGCCGGCATACACCAGGCCCGCGGGCAGGTCGGCCACGGCCCGGTCCGCCCGCTCGCGAAGTACCCCGTCCCCGATGCTCTCGGTGAGTGCGATGCCATCTTCGATAGTCGGCGGTTGGGACCCGTCGAACAGGTCCGGCGTGTGCACCGTGTGCCCGCCGGCCCGTAGTTCCTCGGCGAAGGCGCACACCCCCTCGGTGAGTCCCTGCACGTGGTGGAAGAGGACTACTTCGGCCATCTCTACGTTCCTTTCATCAGGGACAGGTCTAACTCATCAGGGACAGGTCTAACGCCGCGTGAGGGAGGCGGTACGGCACGCGTGGCTATCCGTATAGAAGCGAACCCGGTGTGGTCAGCACCTGGCCAGTCTCGATCCAGGTTTTTAGGCCAGACAGGATCATCGGCCAGCCGCCATAGAGCTGCTCGTTGGCGCCCTCGCGAAGCTGATCGTGAATGACCGTCAAGCGGCAACTGTCGCCGACCGGCTCGATCTCCCANNGCGGGTCGACCTCGAGGTTCTCGCCTTCGCTGATGAGCCCATCGGCATGTGGGTTGCTCAACTCGACGCGCGACCCGGGTGTCCAATCTGAGCTGACCCGGCAACCGAACTGGAACTTCGTCCTGGTCTCGCTGTCGGTGATCGCCTCCCACAGGCGCTCCGGGGTAGTGCGAATGTAAATCTCGAATACCTTCTCCATAGTTGCCTCCAATGTCGTTTTCAGTTCTACGAGCGCGCTAGCCCAGGCTTCGGTGTACTTGCTTACCCATCGGTCATGCACCAGACGGATCGGGACCGGGTTCAAGTAATGCAGCTTCTCCCGGCCTCGCCGGCGAGTGACGACCAGTCCGACCTCTTCGAGCTGGTTGAGGTGCTTCATCACGCCGAACCGGGTCATCGGCAGACGCTCCTCGAGCTCGCTCAAGGTCTGGCCATCGCGGCGGAACAACTCGTCGAGCAGACTCCGCCGAGTTGGATCAGCCAGCGCTTTGAACACCGCGTCCACGCCTCCACTATACGTGACTATTTAGTCACATGTCAATACGGACCGCCCCGACGGCGCCGCCTTACGCTGTTCATGGGCGCGAAACAGTCCCGACACGATGCCGAGGCAGGCTGGCGGCCGACGAGCACCGGCTTTGTCGCGGGCGTACTCCGTCGGAGGCGACCATGTGGGAGGACTACTGACCATGGCCATCCAGGTCGCCCTCGAACATCGGACCGCCTACCGCTTCGATCGGCTGATTCGCTTGTCCCCGCATGTGGTGCGGTTGCGACCGGCTCCTGGCTGCCGCACGCCGATTCTGGCTTACTCCTTGCGGGTCGATCCCGAACACCACTTCATCAACTGGCAGCAGGACCCCTTCGGTAACCACCTGGCCCGGCTGGTCTTTCCCGAGCCGACCCGCGCCCTATCGATCACGGTCGACATCGTGGCCGAGATGACCGTCGTGAACCCGTTCGACTTCTTCTTGGAGCCTGAGGCAGAGCGGTATCCGTACCGCTACGACCAGGCCCTGGCCCGCGACCTGGCGCCCTACCTCACCGCCGAGGATCCCGGTCGTCTCCTGGGCCAGTGGCTAGCCGAGGTCGAAGTCCCGGCTGGAGGAGAGGCGACCGTGGACTTCCTGGTCGCCGTCAACCAGCGAGTGCAGCAGACGGTTGCGTACACCACCCGATTCGAGCCGGGCGTGCAGACCCCTGAAGAGACCCTCGAGAAGGGCCTCGGATCGTGCCGAGACAGCGCCTGGCTGCTCACGCAGATCCTGCGCGGCCTCGGCCTCGCTGCCCGGTTCGTGTCCGGCTACCTGGTACAACTCAAGGCGGACGAGACCCCCCTCGAAGGGATGCCGGGGCCGTCAGCCGACTTCACCGATCTCCATGCCTGGAGCGAAGTGTACGTGCCAGGGGCGGGCTGGATCGGCCTCGATCCGACCTCGGGTCTCTTCGCCGGCGAGGGCCACCTTCCCCTGGCGTGCACGCCCGATCCGGCGAGTGCCGCCCCAGTCACCGGCGAGATCGAACCCTGCGAAGTGACCTTCGAGTACGCCAATGTGGTGCGCCGGGTCCATGAGGACCCAAGGGTCACCCTCCCCTACACCGATAGCGAGTGGGCAGCTATCGACGCCCTGGGGCGGTCGGTTGACGCCATGCTGGTGAAGGGTGACGTGCGTCTCACCCACGGCGGGGAGCCCACCTTCGTTTCGGTCGATGACACCGAGGCCGCCGAATGGAGCACTGCGGCAGACGGCGCTCGCAAGCGAGATATGGCGAGGGACCTCACCCGGCGCCTCTCGGAACGCTTCTCTTCGGGTGGCATCGTTCACCACGGCCAAGGCAAGTGGTACCCGGGCGAGGCCCTGCCCCGCTGGCAGATGGCTGTTGTCTGGCGTACCGACGGAGTGCCGCTCTGGACCGACCCGACCCTTCTCGCCGAGCCGTGGATTGCGGGAGGGGATACCGCCGTGGACGCCGAGCGCCTGGTAATGGCGGTGGCCGCCCAACTCGGTGTCCCTCCCGACTTCTGCATCCCGGGCTACGAGGACGCCATGCACCGATTGTGGACCGAGGCCCGGCTGCCCGCCGGCGAGGCGCCCCCCGCAGACGTCGACCCGACGGACCCGGGTCTGGCGGCGCCGGATGCCCGGCGGGCCATCGTGGACGAACTAGATGCCGAGCGCGGTGATCCGGTCGGTTGGGCCGTCCCGTTGCACTACACCGACCGAGACGGGGGGCGTTGGGCTACGACCCGCTGGACGTTGCGACGCGGCAGGTTGTTGCTGGTGCCCGGCGACTCACCCATGGGTCTGCGGCTGCCGCTCGACTCGCTCACCTGGGCGCCGGCGCCCACGACGAGCGAGCCTTCGACCTTCGAGGCTCGGGGCCCACTCCCGGGGCCGGTACCCGGATCAGTCCCGGCCGGCGCGGCGGTGGTCGTGCCGGTGGACGAGGCCCCCCCAAACACGCTGTGCGTCGAAGTCAGGACCGGGCGGCTCCATGTGTTCCTGCCTCCCCTGGAGCGACTCGAGCACGCCGTCGAGCTGTTGGCTGCCGTTGAGGCGGCCGCCTCGGAGCTGGCCACGTCCGTAGTGCTGGAGGGCTATGCCTTGCCCTGGGACCCGCGCCTGACGCAGGTAGTGGTCGGTCCCGACCCGGGCGTGATCGAGGTCAACGTCCAACCGGCCTCGTCCTGGCCAGACCTGGTCGACATCGTGACGACCGTATACCAGGAGGCCCGTCGCACTCGATTGGGGACCGAGAAGTTCCAGTTGGACGGCAGCCACACCGGCACCGGCGGGGGCAACCACATGACTCTCGGCGGTCCGACGCCTGCCGACAGTCCTCTGTTGCGCCGCCCGGATCTCCTTCGCAGCCTTATCACCTACTGGCAGCACCATCCCTCGCTGTCATACCTGTTTAGCGGGCGGTTTATCGGGCCGACCAGCCAGGCGCCCAGGGTCGACGAGGCCCGCAACGACAGCCTTTACGAGTTGGAGATCGCGTTTTCCCAACTCGACCAGCCGACCGACAGGGGCCGCCCCTGGCTCGTCGACCGGCTCTTGCGCAACCTGCTCGTTGATGTGGCCGGCAACACCCACCGGGCCGAGTTTTGCATCGACAAGCTGTTCAACCCTGACAGTGAGCGGGGCCGGCTCGGACTGGTGGAGCTCCGGGCCTTCGAGATGCCACCCCACCCGCGGATGGCCCTCGTGCAGGCGTTGCTCGTCCGGGCGTTGGTCGCCCGCTTCTGGCAGCAGCCCTACTCCGGGGACCTGGTCCGGTGGGGCTGTGAGCTGCACGACCGGTTCATGCTCCCCTGGTATGTGGCCGCCGACATCGATGACGTCGTCGAAGACCTCCGTCGACATGGACTGGCGTTCGAGCAGACGTGGCTNNGCCCCCTTTCTCGAATTCCGGTTCCCCCGGCTCGGCTCCGTGCAGGTGGCGGGCACCACCATCGAGTTGCGGATGGCCATCGAGCCGTGGCCGGTGCTGGGTGAAGAGGTCGGAAAAATGAGCACCGCTCGTTACGTGGACTCGTCGACCGAGCGGATCCAGGTCCTGGTATCGGGCCTCACCGATGCCCGTCACGTTTTGACCTGCAACGGACATCCCGTCCCGCTCCATCCGACCGAAAGGCCCGACGCCTTCGTGGCTGGCGTGCGCTACAAGGCTTGGAAGCCGCCGTCGGCGCTGCATCCGACGATCGGGGTTCACGCCCCGCTCGTGTTCGACTTGATCGACCGTTGGAGCGGCCGTTCTCTCGGCGGGTGCACCTACCACGTCTCACACCCGGGCGGCCGGTCCTACGAGCGGTGGCACCACTTTGACCATTACCGGCACAGGATTCGTCACCGGGGCCACCGTNNACGCCAACGAGGCCGAGGCCCGCCGTAGTAGCCGGTTCGATCCCAATGGTCACACGCCGGGCGCGGTCGATGTGGGCGCGCTCGACGGGGCTATCAACACTTCGAGGGTGGACCGCGAGTACCCTCGCACCCTGGATCTCCGGCGCGCGCCGAGGATCTGAGCTTCCCCCCGAACCTGTGACCGCGACCAGCGAGCCCGCCGAACTACTCAGCGCCTACCGTCCGCTGTCGGGCTCCTATGACGAGATGGTCGGCGGCGACGGTCGGATCCGCGACCACTGGGCCGGATTGGGGCGGACACTCGACGAGTTCGGCTTGGACGAGATCAACGATCGGCGCCGGCAGGTGCAGCGGTTGCTAGACGACGACGGGGTCACGTACAACGTGCGGGCCAGGCCGGGCGGACGGGCCCAGCGATGGGATCTGGACCCCGTGCCCGTGCTGTTGTCGAGCAACGAGTGGGCTGGCATCGAGCGGGGGGCGATACAACGGGCCGAGCTGCTCAACCTGGTCCTGGTCGACCTCTACGGGCCTCGCGACCTGCTTCGGCGACGGCTCCTGCCCCCCGAGGTGGTGTACAGCCACCCCGGCTTCCTGCGCCCCTGCGACCAGATTCGCCTCCCGGGATCGCAACAGCTCGTGATCTGCGCGTTCGACCTGGCCCGTGATTCCGAGGGCCGGTGCTGGGTGTTGGCCGACCGTACGCAGGCGCCGTCCGGGGCGGGCTACGCCCTGGAGAACCGGGTTGTCATCTCCCGGGTCTTCCCCAGCCTGTACCGCGACGCCCAAGTACACCGGCTGGCCCCGTTCTTCCGGGCCCTGCGGGCCAGTCTGGTCGCAGTCGCCCCGCCGACCGCGACCGATCCACGGGTCGTCGTGCTTACGCCGGGCTCGCGGAGCGAGACGGCGTTCGAGCACGCCTTTCTGGCCTCGTACCTCGGGTACCCCCTTGTCGAAGGCAACGACCTCACCGTGCGCGACGGCCGGTTGTGGCTGCGATCACTGGGGCAATTGCAGCCGGTCGACGTCGTCCTGCGGCGGGTCGACACCTGGTTTTGCGATCCGCTCGAGCTGCGTCCGGAGTCCCACCTGGGCGTGCCCGGGCTGGTCGAAGCGTGCCGGCGGGGCACGGTCTCGGTGGTCAACACGTTGGGCAGCGGTGTGCTCGAGAACCCGGCGCTGCTGGCCTTCCTGCCCAAATTGGCCGAGGCCCTGCTCGGCCAGGACCTCCACCTCCCGTCGGTGCCCACTTGGTGGTGTGGCGACCCGACATCGCGCCAGCACGTGCTCGCCCACCTGGATCAACTGGTAATCAAGCCCGTCGACCGGTCGGTGGGATCCGGCCCCACGGTTGGCTGGGACCTGCCTTCGGCGCAGCTGGACGATCTCCGTCGCCGGATCGAGGCCCGACCCCACGCTTGGGTTGGTCAGACACCTCTGGCGCTCGCTTCGGCGCCGACTCTCTCCACCCACGGGCTCGACGCTCGTCGCACCGTCCTGCGGGCCTTCCTGGTGGCCCGGGGCGAGTCGTACATGGCCATGCCTGGCGGGCTCACCAGGGTTTCGCCGACCAGCGACGGAATCGTCATATCCAACCAGACCGGCGCGGTGAGCAAGGACACCTGGGTTCTGGCATCCGAGCCGGAACCGCCCAACAGCTACTGGCTCCGCAGCGGCCCGGCGGTGGCCGCGGTCGAGCCGGCCGCCTCGATGTCGTCGCGGGCCGCCGAGAATCTCTTATGGCTCGGGCGTTACGCCGAGCGGGCCGAGGACTTGGTGCGACTGGTGCGGGTGATCAACGACCGGCGGAACGAGTTCGAGCACGGCTCCAACCCGGCGGGTACGGCCTGCGTCCGGGTCCTTCTCGCCTCGCTGACGCACATGACGGCGACCTACCCGGGTTTCGTGGGCGATGGAGCCGGCGACCGGCTAGAAGCGCCGGCGGAGGAGCTGCGATCGCTGCTCCTGGACGAGGAGCGACCAGGCAGCCTGGCCCACGCCGGCCGTCACCTTCTCGACTGCGCCCACGCCGTTCGCGACCAGTTGTCGGTCGACACCTGGGTAGTGATCGGCGTGCTCAGCCATGAATTGCTCGACCTGGGAGCGCAGCAGCTCGAGGGCCAGAACGCCGTGCAGGCCAAGCTCAGTCGGGTGATGCAGGGCCTCCTCGCCCTGTCGGGGCTCGTCGGAGAGAGCATGGTGCGGGACCCCGGCTGGCGGTTCTTGGACGCCGGCCGCCGCATCGAGCGGGGCATGCAGCTCGCCAGTTTCCTGGGGGCCAACCTCGACCAACGCCGGGGTCTGGCAACCGACAGCCTCCTGTTTGAATCCGCCCTCACCGCGACGGAGAGCATCATCACCTACCGGCGCCGCTACCGGTCGCAAGCCCAGCTCGAAACCGTTCTCGACCTCCTGCTCCTTGACCCGGAGAACCCCCGATCGCTGGCTTACCAGGTCGACGCCCTGACCGCCGACGTGAGGGACTTTCCCGTCCAGGTCGCCTCCGGGCGGTTCTCGGAAGTCGAGAAGCACACCCTCGCCACCTCCACCGCGCTGAGGCTGGTCGACACGGCTGCGCTGGCCACGCCCGCTGCTGACGGGAGCTATGCGGCGCTGCGAGCCTTCTTTAGCGAGATGTCGCACGGTCTCGCTCGCACGGCGGATGCCATCCAGGACGCCCACTTCATGACTCAGGTGCCGCAACGGGCGATGCTCACCCCCGCCGACCCCGGCGCGGCCCGCGCCCTGCACCTGTTACTCGGATGACGACACTGCTCCGCAGGGGCAAACGAGCTTCGCTCTCAGCCATATGACAAACCCGACGGTCTCCTATGAAGTGGTGCATTCCACCCGGTACACCTACGAGTCGGAGGTGTCGGCCAGCTTCGGCCAAGTCCACCTGATGCCCCGCGACCTGCCTGGCCAAGAGTGCCGGGCGTCGGCGGTACGGATCGAACCTGAGCCGGCCGACTATCGCGAGCGCACGGACTTCTTCGGCAACCGGGCCGCCTATTTTTCCATCCGCCAACCCCACACCCGCCTGACGGTCACGTCCACCAGCCGGGTCGAGGTGGACCGGCCGGTTTCGCGGCCTCCCGGGCCGGCGTGGGAGCAGGTTCGGGAACGGCTGGCAGCGGCCGCCACCGACGGCGAGCTTGACGCCCGCCAGTTTGTGCTCGAATCGCCGCTCGTGTCGGTGTCGGCGGCCGTGGAGCGCTACGCGGCGCCGTCGTTCGGCCCGGATCGACCTCTCCTCGAAGTGGCCGCTGACCTGTCGGCCCGGATTCATGCCGGCTTCAGTTACCGCCCCGGTTCGACCTCGGTCACGACCGGGCTCGACGAGGTCATCGAGGGAGCTCAAGGCGTATGCCAAGACTTTGCCCAACTCGCTGTCGGATGCTTCCGGTCGAGAGGCCTCGCCGCCCGCTACGTGAGCGGATACCTCGAGACCCGGCCGCCGCCAGGGCGCCCGCGACGCCAAGGAGCGGACGTCTCCCACGCCTGGGCCTCCGTCTTCGTCCCCGAAGAGGGCTGGGTCGACTTCGACCCGACCAACGACACGTTTGTAGGCGACCGCTACGTTGTCACCGCATGGGGTCGCGACTACAGCGACGTCCCCCCGCTCAAAGGCGTCATTTTCACGGAGGGCACAGGTCACGAACTGGAGGTGACCGTCGATGTCGTTCCTCTCAACGACACTCCATGACGTAGTGGTCTCGGTCGAGATCGAGTAGCGTCCGGGTTTGACTGCAACGCAGACGGGTTGTGGTCGCAATAGCTGTCAGTTGTTTCGTCGCTCCAGACCCCGGTGACCGTCTGTCGTGGTGGTCAGGAGTGGAGCGTGGAAACAATGAGTTCGCCCACATGAGCGGGAGGGCTACTACGGCGGCTGCGACCGACACGGCGTCGCTCAGTACCCTCAGCGACCTTGGACTCGTGGTCGCCGTGGGCCGCGGCCGTCCCGAGGCCCTAGCTGAGGTGTACGCCCGCTATGGAGGCTCCGTGTACGACCTCGCTCGCCGGCTGTGCGAACCGAGCGCGGCAGAAGAGGTGGTCAGGGAGGTCTTCCTGGCCCTGTGGCACTCGCCGATGGACTTCGATCCGGCCCGGGGTTCTCTGGTCTCGCATCTCCTGGCGGATGCGCACAGTCGGAGCGCGGTCGTGCTGCGAGCGGACACCGCCCGGCGAACCCGGGAGGCAGCCATCTCGGCGGAAGAACTGGAGTTTGTAGTCATGAACATCGGGACACGCGAGGAGCCGACGGTGGATCTGTCGGACCTTCCCGATGCCGAGCGTCGGGCCGTAATCCTGGCCTACTTTGGCGGGTTCACCTATCAGCAGGTGGCTGCGGCGCTGGATCAATCAGATCAGATCGTCAAAGCCCACATCGACGCCGGGCTTCGCTGCCTACGAGCCGAGCAGGCCGGCCCGGCTGCTAGCAGCCAGACCACGAAGAGAAGCAAGTCGCGGCGAGGAGCCTGACGGCTCTTACTCGACAGAAGAAAAATTATCGGCTTCGACGTCATCCAGCCCCCGACGCGGTCCCGAAGCATGGACCAGACAGATCGGAGGGAGGCTCATGCGACTCAGGCACGACACGACCGGCGGGTCGAGGATCCGAGGTGGAAGGTTGGCGGCGGTCGGAGTGGCCACGGCGGTGGTGGCCTTCTCAGGTGTGATGGCCGTCCACGCGCAATCGACGTCGAGGTCGCGAGCGGCCATATCTCGACCGGCCATATCTCGCCGGGCGCCGGCGTCGTCCCCGGCGGTCGTCACGTCCAGCGTGACTGCCGCGGAGGCGCCGACCGTGAGTTGCAGCGGTCCTGACGGGGCCGGGTACTGGGAGGTTGGCTCGGACGGTGGCGTCTTCACATTCGGTACCTCCGGTTTTTACGGGTCGACCGGCGGCGTGCGTCTCAACAAGCCGGTGGTGGGCATAGCTCCCAGCGTTGACGGTCGTGGCTACTTCCTGGTTGCCGCAGATGGGGGTGTATTCGCTTTCGGGGATGGCCCCTTTAGGGGATCGACCGGGGGAATCACGTTGGACAAACCGGTCGTCGGCATGGCCGCCACGGTGGACGGGCAGGGCTACTGGCTGGTGGCGTCGGACGGGGGAGTCTTTACCTTCGGCGACGGGTCCTTCTACGGGTCGCTCGGCGACATCCACCTCGATGCGCCGATCGTCGGCATGGCCGCGACCAAGGACGGCCGGGGCTACTGGCTGGTGGCGTCGGACGGGGGAGTCTTTACCTTCGGCGACGCGCCCTTCTACGGGTCGCTCGGCGATATTCATCTCAACAAGCCGATCGTGGGGATCAGCGCAACGCGCAACGGCAATGGGTATGTGTTGACCGCCGCCGACGGAGGTGTCTTTAACTTCGGTGCCTCCCATTTCTACGGCTCGACCGGCAACGTCCATCTCGTCCAGCCTGTCGTCGGCGTGGCCGGGACGTTCCCCGGCAACGGCTACACGCTGAGTGCGTCCGACGGCGGCATCTTCAACTTCGGTGACTCCACCTTCTGCGGTTCGACCGGTGGCGTCAAGCTCAACGCACCCGTCGTCGGTATGGCGTTCTTCTGATGCCGCTCATGAATCCATCCATCCACCCTCATCCGCTTTCCAACTCCGAGCAAGGAGCACACCATGCCTGACGTCACTCGACGCCAATTTCTTCGCAACGCCTCTCTCGGTGCTGCTGCGGCCGGGGTGGTCGCCGCCGGCGGTACCGGACTCTTCCAGGCCGTCAGCAGCGCGGGCGCCGCTCCGCTGCTGTTCGACAGCAGCCCGGCCACTCCGGCCCTGGAGGGATCGGACATCTTCGCCCATGTGGTCGACGCCAAGGCCGGGCAGATCACCATCTTCGTTGGCACCAAGGCCATCTCCTACACCAACCCGGATCTGGCCCAGCAACTCCTCCGAGCGGCGCAATGACGTCCCATTTACGACCCGTGCAACACCAACCAGTTGAGGTGAACGATGTCCTCGCATAGGGAAGCACCCGCCATTTCCAAAGACCCGGTGGCCGACAGCACCGACGTGTATGCGTTCGTCAGCCCCGACGCCCCCGAAACCGTCACCCTGATCGCCAACTACATCCCGCTGCAGGATCCCGCCGCCGGCCCGAACTTCTTCGAGTTCGGATCGGACGTCCTCTACGAGATCAACATCGACAACACCGGCTCGGGCACACCGGGCATCACCTACCAATTCAACTTCACCACCACGATCACCGACCCCGGCACCTTCCTGTACGCCACCGGACCGATCACCTCGCTGACCGACTCCACTTGGAACCGGCGCCAGACCTACACGGTGACCAAGGTCGTCGGTGGCACTTCGACGGTGCTGAGCCCCACGGAAGGGTCGAGCATGTTGTCGTGCCCGCCCTGCAATATCGGACCGCGGTCCACCCCGAACTACCCCGCTCTGGCAGATGATGCCATCTACCGCCTCTCCAGCGGCGAGATCGTCTTCGCCGGGCAGCGGGCCGAGGGGTTCTTCGTCGACCTCGGCTCCATCTTCGACCTGGGGGACCTGCGTCCGCTCTCGCCGGACCAGCTCATCCCCGGGATGGCGGCGGCGGGTATCAACGCCATCGCCGACAAGAACGTGCACACCATCGCTATCCAGGTTCCGATCACCTCGCTGACCAACACCATAAGCCCGCCGGCCGCCACCGATGCTGCGGCGGTGATCGGAGTATGGACGACCGCCAGCCGCCGGCAGGTGAAGTTGATCAACCCGGGCACCGGTACCGTGACCGAATCCGGGCCATTCACCCAGGTGTCGCGCCTCGGCAGCCCGCTGGTCAATGAGGTCGTGGTGCCGATGAACCTCAAGGACTACTTCAACAGCCAACCCCCGGCCGCCGACAGCCAGTTCGCCGCCGCGGTCGAGCACCCCGAGCTGCAGAACCTGCTGCCGGTGCTGTACCCCGGAGCGTTCAACAACCTGAAGGCGTACACCGCGGCCAGGGCGGACCTGGTGGCCATATTCGCCACCGGCATCCCCGGCTCGGTCATCGGCCCCTCGTTCGGGTTCGGCACCTACCAAGGCGGCAAGGTGATCGCCGAGATGCTGCGGCTCAACACCGGCATCGCGCCGACGAACGGCACCGCGAGCTTCAGCACCCTGGGGCTGCTCGGCGGGGACCTGGCCGGATTTCCCAACGGCCGGCGGGTAACCGACGACGTGGTCACCATCGAACTGAAGGCCGTGGCCGGTGCCACCATCCCGCTCGTCGACAAGAGCTACGTACCCGACAAGGCGGTCAGTGCCGTCACCCAAGACGTGGCGTCCAACCCGATCGCCTACCAGTCGGCGTTCCCGTACCTGGGCAATCCGCATGCAGGATTCTCCAACCCGCCCGCCACGCCCCCGAGCAACTGACAACAGCACCGTCTGGCCGATGGGGTTCTCTTCGCAGTTAGCGCCTCTCGAGGGCGGAGTTGTCGAACCCCCCTTCGACGACTCCGCCCCGAGGGATGAACGACCGGAGTCGCTCGTACTCGACATTGGCGGCGGCTTCGGCGCGCTCATCCTGTATGCCGATGAGGATTGCCTGGGCGCCGAGGTGGACATCACGCCCGCGGGCGCGCCGCGCAGCCATCACATTCACACCATGATCCGGCGTCGGCGGGCCCCGGAACGCGAGCTGGTCGCCGGCGTCTACCCGGAACTGCTGGCCGGGCCCTACACGGTGTGGGGACTCGACGGCCAACCCATCGCCGAAGTCATCATCGCCGACGGTCGGGTCGCCGAGTTGCACGCCGGCAACTGCCGCCTACCCCAGTAGCTGGGTTTCCCTCTCGAGGGCCGCGAGAATGGCGTCGCGGGTACGGTCGCGCAGCAGATGTCGATCCTCGGCCGAACAGCCGGCGGTGGGGATCGGGTCCAGGAACTCCACGGTGACCGTCCCGGGACGGACCAACAGCCGGGCGCCGGGCGCCAGCACCTCGTCCGAGCGATGGATGGCGACGGGGACCACCGTCGCCCCTGTCTCGATGGCCAAGACGAACGCGCCATTCTTGAACGGCAACCGTTGACCGGCAGGAGCGATCCCGCCTTCGGCGAACACCGTCAGGCAGAGCGGTTCTCCCCTGGATGCGAGCTGGGCCAGCTGCTGATGGGCCACGGCGCGGTCACGCCGCTCGATCGGGACGGTCCGCAAGGCGCGCATGGCCAAAGCCAACAGCGGGATGCGAAAGAGGTCGGCTGCGGCAAGAAACCGGACATCGGGGCGGGCGAGGAGCATCGCCGGGATGTCAATCGGACTGGAGTGGTTGGCCACGAAGACATACGAGCCAGACGGGTCGAGCTGGCCAGAACCCCGAGTCTCGAATCGGACCCCGCAGGCCCCCGCGATTCGACGAACGCCACGCCGCGCCACGCCGGAACCAGTGCCCGGACGCCAGCGTTCGGCTAGGGCGACCTCTGGGAGGACCGTGACAAGGCCCGCTATGACCAGCAAGCGGTTGACCTGCGACCGCAGACAGCGGCGCGTTCGCACACCCAACGTCGAGCGTTCGCCGATCGTCATCCGACCAGAATCCCACTGCTCGTAACGGATTGAGCGAGGGCTAGTTCCTTAGCCTCACCGCGCCTCGGAGCCCACTGGGGCGACCACAGGGAGAGCGCGAGGAGGACCAACAGGGGGCCCGAGCCGGGGTCGGTGGCGTCGCCGCCGGGTATTCCTCCGAGATACTGGAAAGTGAGCCAGAAGGCCAGGCTGAGGGCGATGCCGGCGGTGAGTGACGGCCGGCGGGCTCGAGGGATGAGAACTCCTATCCCAACGGCGATCTGGACGACGGCCAGGGTGACGGTGAGGGCCACGGCGTGGTGGCGGGCGAGGGTTTCGGTGGTGTGGGCGATGGCGCTGAGCCACCCGGGTTGTCCCTGCGAGCTCTCCTCGATGTTGGCGGTCAGGACCTGGGCTGACGGGAAGGACCATGGGATCTGCAGCAGAGCCTGGCCGGCCCACAGCACGACCCAGGCGGTCAGGCCTGCCCGCTGACAGACTCCAGACGCGGGGGCGTGGTTCGAGGACGCGGTGGTGGCTGGTCTCCGGCGGGGCCAGGCGAGGATCCCGATGAGCGGGTAGAAGAGGACGGGCCCAGGTGAGCCGGCGGCCAGAAGGGCGAAGCCAGTCGGGAGGGTGCCGAATCCCTCCCCGACCCACCAGATGCCGAGGGCCCAGGGGATGGACGCGATGATCGCGGCCCGCTCGAACCTTCCCGTGATCAGGGCCAGCCCGAGTGTGGCCTGGATTGCGATGAAACCCGAATTCCACGCGGTGGGATGAGCGGCGATGATGTTGACGGCCCAGAAGATCGAGTGGTTGACCGCCATCGGCTGGCCCATAACGGATTGGGCGAGATCGGTCCGCCACCACGACGCGGTGAACAAAGCCGGCGCGCCTTGCAGGGCAGCGTCGAGGAGCCACATGAGGCCCAACGCCACGCGCACCTGACGACGGGTGAGGGGCAGGAAACGGGCCACGGGGTTACTTGCGGAGCAACCTGCCTACCAGGATGGAGCCTTCGTAGAAGATGAGCAGGGGGAGCGCCATGGCGGTGAAGGAGAAGGGGTCGTTGCTGGGGGTGATGACCGCGGCGACGGCCACGATGAGGACGATGGCGTAGCGACGCCACTTGCGGAGCTTGGCGCTGGAGAGAACCCCGACGAGCTGCAGGAACACCAGGATGACCGGGTAGGTGAAGGCGGCGCCGAAGATGATGCAGCAGAGGGCGTACAGCCCGAAGTATTTGCTGGGCGAGAAGAGCGGGACGATCCCGTTGCCGCTGACGGTGATCATCCAGGCGATCGCCTTGGGGAAGATGAACACCGCGGTGGTGACTCCAAGGGCGAACAGGGTCACCGCGGCAACGATGAAGGGGCCGGCGTACCGTCGCTCGGACTTGTTGAGGCCGGGGGTGACGAACCGCCAGAACTCCCATAGGCATACCGGCGCCGCCACCACCACGCCCAGGTAGGCGGAGATGGTGATTCGGGTGGTAAAGCCTTCGAGCGGTCCGGTTGTGACGAGGTTGCCGGCCGAGATGTCCTTGTGCGGGTGGTGCAGCACGAAGTCGCGGTAGGGGGCGATCATGAAGGCGACGGCGTGGTTGTAGAGGAACCAGGCGGCCACGGTGCCGACGGTGAGGGCGACCACGGAGACGATGAGGCGGTGGCGGAGTTCGGTCAGATGCGCGGCGAGCGTCATCGTCGCCGGTCCGGGCTCGCCGGGCGGGACGGTGGGGGCGAGGGATGCCTCGTCGAGGACGGTCATAGTCGGGTCATGGTTCAGTTGAAGGTTGGGTCGTCAGGCGCGGCGATCCCGCTGATGGCGAAAGCGGCCACCGGTTCGGCATCTTGGGGGGATGGCGCCGCGGGGCTGCCCGCGAACTGGAAATCAGCGATGGCATCCGCCAGCGCCAGCCGCGGCACGGTCGCCGCCTCGGTGATGGCGCGGCGCGGTTCGGCGACGGCGTTGAGGAGCGCCTCTCGGGGATTGCTGAGGGCGTGTAGGGCGTCGGGATGCATGCCGCTGGTGAGCCGGCGTATCTCGCTCCGGGCCTTCCCCAAGCTACGTGCGACGTGGGGGATGCGCTCTGGCCCGAGAACGGCCAGCGCGATGGTTATGACAAACAGCAACTTCTCGGGACCAATATCGAACACCGCGGGGCTCCTTTGCCGGGTGAAACGTACGTCTGACTGCCAGCGTCAAGACCTGCCAGCATCAAGACCTGCCAGCGTCAGGATGCGCTGTCGGCGCGGACGGTTCGGCTGGTAAGCAGCTCGTCGAGCTGAGCTCTGGTGAGCGTGATCCGATCTTCGGATGCCCCCACGGCTATCGAGGGTGCCGAGGCCGGGACTGCTGAGGCGGGAACTGAGGCGGGGACTGCCGATCCCGCCGTTTCGAACTCGGTGCGCGCCTTGCGGAACTCCTTGCCGGCTTCGCCGAGGTTGCGGGCCAGTTTGGGGATATGACTGGCGCCGAAGAGCGCCACAAACGCGATGACGGCGACCACCATGCCGGTGTCACTGATAAAAGCCAACATTGCGTTGTCTCCTTGTTGTTCGAGGGGTGCGGTAGTCGGCGGCTGAGACGCGGCGGGATGGCAGCGATGTCAAGCCGATTACTGCCATGAGTTCGACGCCAAACCGAACCCGGATGACCGAATCATTCGTCCGCCGGGATTTGGTATCAGACGGTGGTGCTGGCGACCGGGGGGTGGGTGGGGGCCAGGGACCCACCGGCCGGCTCGACGGTGACCGCGAAGGCGTTGGTCAAGTCGGTTGGGTCGAGGGTAAATGCCACGGTGCTCGGATGGGTACCGAGCAGGCCAACGGAGATGGGTTGGCCATCGATCATGGCCCACAGCTGGTAGGTCTCCGCCGAGGGCAGATCGGGAAGCCGGTCGTTGAAGAGGTAGGCGGCTCCGGACCGGAGGGCGACGACTTCGGCGGCCGGCTGGGCGCCGGAGTCGGTCTCCTTGAGTATGACCCGACTGGCAGTCGGGTCGAGTAGGGCACTGCGAGCGGCGGCGGAGAGAGATTGCCCGCCAGAAGCAGCCTCGACCTGGTTGACGCGATGGTCAAGCCGGCCGACTTCCACACCGAGGACAGCAAAAGCCGCGGCGGCCGCGGCGCCTATCAGGGCGCCAGTGCGCAACCCGAACTGGTACTTACGGCGGCGAGAAGTTGATCGCGCCGTCCTACCGGCTCGGTCGAGCCGCGGGAAGGCCTGTTCCGTGGTGTTCGGCGCTTCCAACCGGCTCGCGATGCCGGCCCAGAGGTCCGTCGGCGCCTCGCTACCGGTGGAAGCGAGCATCGCCGCGGTCTGTTGGTGCTGGGCGACTTCGTCGCGGCACCGGGGACAGAGGAGCAAATGCGCCCTGACCGCAGCGGCTTCGGAGGGGTCAACGGCGTCGAGAGCGAACGCTCCGAGCAAGCCGACCAGCTCCTCGTGGCTCAGGTCTGATTCCATACCGGACCCATCTCTTCGACCAGAGCGTCCCGCATTCGGCGCAACCCGCGCCGGATCCTGCTCTTGACCGTGCCCTCGGCTTCGCCCAGCATGGTTGCCACCTCTCGGTAGGTGTGGCCTCCAAAGTACGCCAGCTCGATCGCCCGGCGTTCCCCTTCGGGCAGGGCGCCGACGGCGTCTTTGACCTGGTCGGCCAGGGCGAGGTCCCAGACCTGGTTCTCCAGGTCGTACCCGCCGGTGGCGGTCTCGCGGGCGGTGCGCTGTTCGCGGGCGACTCGAGCCGTGTCGGATCGCAACATGTCCACCGCCCGACCGTGGGCGACCGTAACCAGAAAGGCCCGCAGGCTCCCCCGGGCCGGGTCGAACCGCTCCGGACGCTTCCATAGATCGACAAACACATCCTGGGTCACGTCTTGGGCCCGGCCACCCGGCCCCAAGACCCGTTGGGCCAAGGCGTGCACAGCTCCGCCATGACGACGGTAGACCTCCCCCAAGGCGGACTCGTTCCAGCGTCCGATGGCCACGATCAATGTGGCGTCACTGGCCCCACTGAGCTCGAGCATGTCGACTCTTGATTCGGAGCCGACCTCCGGTCCGGATGACGCCGCCCGATCAGGGCGCGCCCTGCCGCGGGCCGGGCCGGGATCACCATCGGTGGTGCTCATCCACCGCGAGAGTACTTGCTGTCATTTCGGGATCGGGCGTTTGCGCCAGATCGAGACATCCAGACTGCCCCCGGGTGTCGAAACGGAGCCATGACCATCGACGTGGAGACCCGACCTGTGGCCGGCGGACTTAAAGACCTCACCCGGCGTTCCGCCCGGCTCGAACTCGACGGTATCGACTTCGCCAGCTTTGCGGATCGGCCCCTCGACGCGGACACCCTGCGCTGCCTGCGTTACATGCATGATGTCGAGAACCACACCATGTGCTACCTGCGCGACGTGCTGGTCACCCGCGCCCATCGAGACCCGGAGGTCACTGCCTTCCTGGCCTGCTGGTGCTACGAAGAGCACTGGCACGGCGACGCTCTGGCGCAGGTGTTGGAGGCGCATGGCGAGCCGTCGAGTGGAGAGCGCGTTGCTTCGATGCGACGCCAGCTTTCCCGCCGAGACAGCCTGCGCCCGCTGATCTTCGGCCTCGGTTCGGCTTTCTCTGAGCACATGGTCGCCATCCACATGGCTTGGGGGGCGGTAAACGAGTGGACCACCCAGGCCGGTTACGGCCGTCTGGCGGCGAGGGCCGAGCATCCGGTCCTCTCCGAGCTACTGCACCGCATCATGAAACAAGAAGGCCGGCACATCGACTTCTACGCCAGCCAAGCCCGGCAGCGTCTCTCCCAGAGCCCAGGCGCCCAGCGGTTCGCTCGGTTCGCACTACGCCGCCTGTGGGCGCCGGTGGGGTCCGGCGTGATGCCCAAGGCCGAAGTGTCGTTTCTTTCCACCCACCTCTTTGCCGACCCCGGCGGGCTGCAGACCGCCCGACGAGTCGATCGAGGCGTGGATCGGCTCCCGGGGCTGTCCGGCTTACACCTGCTCGAGGGCGCCGTCACCCGCTATGCCACGGAGGCGCTCGCCGCCTAGCGGATCCAATTGCATCCATCCTGCCCCTTTGCTCCGAAGCTATGACGAGGATCTCAACCAGCCGGCCAAACCCTCGAGGAAGTGTCCCAAGCTCATGCGCCCATCCAAACTGCTCCTCCCCCTGCTCGTCGCAGTCATCTCCATGGGTGTGCTGACGGCATGCGGGAGCAGCACCAAGGCTTCATCGAGCCCGACGACGGCCTCTGGTTCGCCCAGTGGCTCGTCGGGGGCGGTGACGGGCGCCACCATCACGATCAAGAACTTCGCGTTCTCTCCGTCGACCTTGACAGTCACGCCCGGGTCCAAGGTCACCGTGCACAACGAAGACTCGGCGACCCACACCGTCACCTCGGTGTCCACGGGGTTCAACACTGGTGACGTGGCTCCCGGCGGGACGATGTCCTTTACCGCCCCGTCTACGGCCGGCTCCTACCCCTACATCTGCCAGATCCACCAGTTTATGCACGGCACCCTCGTGGTGAGGTGACCGAACCCCCCGACCCCCCACCCCCCCGACCACCCAAACCCAAGGAGCTATCCCGAATGCCCATAGACGATCGGGCCCTCGACGAACTCGTCGAGCAGTCCCAAGACATTCATTCTGACGCCATGCGCGCCACGAATGAATCCCTCGACGAACTGGTCGAAGTCGGACTGGAACAGCGAGCTCGGGGCGACATCGACCCCTACGAGTCGCGGCTGAGCGCCATCGCCCACGAAGCGGGGATCCGAAAGGGTCTCGCTGGTGGCGGCGCCCTCGCTGCTACTGCCTTCGGCGCCACCCTGCTGGGTCTCGCCACCTCCTCGGCGTTCGCGGCCACCCCGACCGACATCCAGATGTTGCAGACATCGGCGTCGATCGAGAACCTGGCCGTGAGCACGTACAGGACCGCGCTGACACTGCCCTACATCGGCGGTGCGTCGGCCAACGGGGTGATCAAGGCGTTTGCCACGACCACTATGGCCCAGCACGCCCAGCACGGACAGGCATTCAACTCCGCCGCCCAAGCTCTTGGCGGGAAGGCCCAAACCAATCCGGACCCCAAGTACGTGCCCGTGGTGAACGCCGCGGTCGCTTCCATCGTCAGTGACTCCACCTCAGCTGGAGCGCTCGCCGTGGTGGGCCTGGCCATGACACTGGAGAATGTCGCCGCCGAGACGTACGTCAACAACTGCTCCATGTACAGCGACTCCAACGCCAAGAAGATCACGGCGTCGATCATGGGCGTCGAAGCCCAGCACGTCGCGGTGCTGACCGCAGTCAAGGCCCTACTCAGTGCCGGCGCCCCCCAGCTGATCGCACTTAGCCCCATGGTGGTCTCCAGCCTCCCCGCGGTCGCCGGGAGCATCGGCTTCCCCAACGCTTTCTATCCCGTCAGTAGCGCCAGCCCGGCCGCCGAAGGAGCCGTAGCATGAGCACCCAACACGACCACCTGTCCAACGCCGAGCTGGCCGCGATGACGGACCAGCTCGATCAGATGCACCGTGATCAGGCCCTTCCCGCTATGCAGGCCGCAGTGGCGGAATGGGTCGAATCCTTCAAGGAGGCCGGCCAAGGCGTACACCGCAAGGTCAGCAGCCGCCGGACGTTCATTCTCGGCGCGGCCGGGCTCGGAGCCGGCGGGGCGCTTCTCGCCGCCTGCGGATCATCGTCCAAATCTACGACTCCAACCACCACGGCCACCGCGCCGACCTCCACGTCATCCGGTTCGCTAACCGGCGACCTGGCTGTCGCCGCTACGGCCGCCAGCCTGGAGAACCTCGGCGTGTACGCCTACAAGGCCGGTCTGGCTGCGGCCACGGCCGGCAAGCTGGGCACAGTGCCCCCCGCGGTGGCCACGTTCGCTCAGACCGCCATGAGCCAGCACCAAGACCACGCCATGGCGTGGAACTCGGCGCTCACCGCGGCCGGCAAGACCGCGGTCACTGTCACCGACCCGGCGCTCACGCCGACGGTCAACACCGCGTTCGGCAAGGTCACCAACGTCACCCAGCTGGCCCAGCTGGCGCTGCTCATTGAGAACATCGCGGCGCAGACCTACCAGGCTGCCATCCCGGCCCTGAGCGCATCCAGTTCGGTTGCGGTTGCGGCCACCATCCACCCCGTCGAGATGCAGCACGCTGCCATCCTCTATTACGTGTTGGGCCAGTACCCGGGTATCCAGGGCACGCAAGCCAACATGTTTAGCTCCGGCAGTCCCCTGGCGTTCAACCCGACCGCCCTGGCTCGGCCTGCCACCGACTACTCCGGCAGCTGACCGCACACCAGGCCGCAGCCCAGGCGCTCTCTCCTGGGCTGCGGCCGGCGTGGCCTCCTCGCTTAGGTCGCTGGGCAGGTGGAGGGCAAAGGGGATCGCCGCCGCGTACGATCCTCGGCAGTGATCGCCGCCGGTTTGTTGCTCATCCAATCCGGAACCACCAGCTTGCAGACCACCGATGATGCAGTTCGGATCCAACTGTTCGTGTTTACGCTGGGAGCGCTGCTCCTAGTGCGTGGATCGGTCCCTATGGTGCGTGACCGGCGGTGGAGTGCACGGGCTTGCCGGGCGACCGGTTGCGTGGTCGATCACGTCTATCTGGGTGGTCAGCGCCAGCCAGCCGCCGCACCGCTCGTGGAGTTCGACGCCGGCGGGGCCCACGTGCGGTTCGTCGGCACGGCCGGCGGCCGCGATCGGCCGCCACTCGGGGCGCCCGTCACCGTGCTCTACGACCCGGCCGATCCCGGCGGCGCTCGGCTCGCCGATCCCAAGAGGGCCCCATCGTGGTGGCTCATCGTCGGGCTCGTCGCGGTGGTCGCAGGCATCGCCGGCATCTGATCCGGCTCCCAGTCCTAACCACATCCAGGTGTAGTAGCGTCGGGGTGGACACGGATCGTGTACCCGTAGCGTGTTGGACTCTGCCGTTGGCATTGGCACCCTCCCGGGAGCGTTGCTCCGGACTCTGGTAGCGCAGTACCAAATGCGTTCACCGATCAGGGAGGCCACACCATGGCGCTCACGACGCTCCCCCCATCAGCGAGGCCTGGACGCGGCCTGCGATCCGTTCTTGCGACCCCGGTCTGGCACGGCGAGGGTGACAGCATCGAGCAGCCGCGTCGGGGTCAGCGATGACGATCATCATCGGAATACTTCTGCTCCTCGCGGCAGCCAGCTTCGCCACCGATCTGATATTCCAGAACAGCCGCCGGCTGACCTCGAGCGCGCCGGTCAGGCGCCCGAAACGGATGAAGGCCCAGCCGGACGTCGCGGTCCGCGTACCCCGCCGTCGACTCAGCGGGTCGATCTACGGTCGCGCGCCCGGGCGTCCAATACTAAGGGTCCATCTCCGTGGTAGTCACGCTCGGTCGCGATAGGGGAGCCGTACTGTCCGCCGCTTCCCGGAGGGCGATAAGGCTGCGGTGAACGCCGTAGCGGGCTTCGTCAGTGGCCATCCAGCGGGTGCCGTCGCCCCGGTCATGGTCGGCCGCAGCCCACTGGTCGAGGGCCTCGGCGGCGAGGCTGAGATGGGTCAGGGCGGTAGTGAGGTCGTCGGTACCATCAGCCGAGGAGATCGGGGTGGGGGCGGCAAATCGGCTCACCTCGCTGCCATCGATCTCGCAGCCGTCCCCCCCGCGTCCTTTTACCTGGTACATGGCCCGGTCAGCACGATGGAGCAGTTGCGGGATGCTGGTATCCGCGTCGTAGGCGAAGGCGACCCCAATGCTGGCGGTGAGCATGGGGGCCCCGCCCTGGACGTCGATCGGGTGTCGGGTCGCGGCCAGTAGCCGGTTCGCGACCGAGATCGCTTCCTCGGGCGTGTTGAGATCTTCGCAGAGCACCACGAATTCGTCGCCCCCCACCCGGGCCAAGGTGTCCGCGGATCGCATGGCATTGGAGAGCCGCCGAGCCACGGCCGTCAGCGTCATGTCGCCTTGGTGGTGGCCGAAGGTGTCGTTGATGGTCTTGAAGTGGTCGAGGTCGATGAAGAGCACCGCGCAGATTCCTGGCCGGCGCGCCAGCCTGGCCATGGCGTGCTCGGCGCGGTCGGAAAGAACGTCGCGGTTGGCCAGACCGGTGAGGGGATCGTGGTTGGCGCGCTGGGCCAGGTCGGCTTCGCGGGCTCGACGTTCCGTTACATCGTGGAGGGCAGCCGTGCACGTCTGGCTACCCGCCGGGCGCGGGGCGACGACGCTCGCCGCGGCCCACCTTCCCTGTCCACCTCGGGCCAGCTGCCATTCAGTCTCCGCCGTGCCCCCGTCGGCCAGCAGGCGGTTGACCAACGAGGCCGCCGGGTCGCGATGCTCCAGCACCAAGGCGTCGAGCCACCCGCTTCCGAGCGAGGCGTAGCGATCGAGGCCCGTCAGCGCCGACCACTCGTTGTTGACCTCGAGCGCCATGGCTTGGTGGCCCAGGCGGATCAGCGCGACAGGAACATCGTCATCCGTCACCCCTCGTTGGTGACGCCGTGGTCTTCGAGCCATCGAGCTCGTCATAGTTGGGCAGCACCCCTTCAATGGACATACCCAGAGTGTCACCGGGGCCTTGGAGTAACCGGACAAAGAGTATAATTCGTACCGCACCGAGGGTGCACCCCAAGATTTACCCGGTGGTTGCTGGGGCCAAACCTAGGGGTCGTGGTTCGCCACGGTCCGCTCAGCTCTGCTCGGGCAATCGGGTCGGGGTGGTCCGGAGGGCGTCGATCGACAGGGCCCGCTCTACGATGGCCACCGCGACCACGGCCAAGCGCATGTTGTTGCTGCGGGCGTAGGTCCTGAGCCAACCGAAGGCGGTGTCCATGTCGACGCCCGCTCGCTCGGCGACGGCGCCCTTTGCTTGTTCGATGGCGATCCGAGAGTTGAGGGCCCGTTGGAGCTGCTCGGCCAGGTCGGTGCCGCGGCGCACCGCCCGCTCTTGCAAGATCCCGATGGTCGCGACATCGACAAGCGCTTGCGCCACATGTCTGTCCCGGTCGTCAATACTCGCCGCCGTGGCGTGGAAGATGTTGGCGGCGCCGATCACTTGGTCATGCCAGCGCATCGGCAACGCGTGTACGGTCCGGAACCCGGCCTGAAGGGCCATGGGGGTAAACACGGGCCAGGCCGCGGCCGCGTGTTCGAGGTCCACGTTGATCACGGCCTCGCCACTTCGGAAGCAGTCCAGGCAAGGCCCTTCGCTTGTCTGCACCTCGAAGAGATCCATCAACCGCATCCGCTCTGTCGAGGACGCCATCACCCGAAGACGGCCCCGCGGGTCGGCGAGCACCAAGCCCACCTCGGCGGCGTCGAGGAGGTCGACTATCCGCTCAGCCAGCGTCGAGAGGAATTCGACGACGTCGAAGGCCGCGGTCAAAGTGTCGGCGAGCGACACCAGCGTGTCGGCGAGCCAACCCTCGCGGTCTCCCGGGGCCGTCATCGCTCGAACCGCATTTGGCGCTCGACGACGAGACGAGCCACCTCGTCGACTTCCACCCCAAGAGCAAAGGCGCGGGCTCGCAGCCGGACGAAAGCGTCCTGGGCCGAGCAGTCCAGCTGCACTACGACCATTCCAGTGGCCTGGTGCACGACGGCACGATGTTCGGCCGCGCTCGAGAACGACCACCCCAGTTCCTCCGGCGCGGCACCAGACTGCATTGTCAGCACAGCCTCAGTGACCAAGTCGGCGAGCGTCGAGAGGTCTCCGAGCACACCGTCGCCAAGGGGCCCAGCCCCATCGCCGTACAGCGACAGCACCCCGGTGCGAACCACGCCCAACTGCAGCGGAAAGGCGAACACCGCCTCGACCCCGAGATCCCGGGCGGCAGGCACGAAGTGCAGCCAGCGAGATGCCTCGTCCGCCAGGTCCTCGACCAACACCGGCTGGCCCTCACCATATGCGTCGAGGCCAGGCCCCTCTCCCAGCGTGAGCTGCAACTCCTCCATGGCGGCCGCCCCATCAGAGGCAGCCATGGCGGCCTGCTGGTGACCATCGGTCACCAGCACTATGGAGGTCCGCATCGACGTCACGTCCGCGCACGCCTCGCACAGCTGCCGCAACGACAGGGAGGAACGTCCCTCACCGATCTGGCGGCGTAGCGCCTGCTCGAACGCATCGGATATCACGGGAGGCCGCCCCGACCAGAAGCGACGTTGACCAACGTCATGCCAGCTCCCGAAGTCGACGCCGACCAGCCTGACCGTGGCCATACCCGTTGTTCTCCTCTACACGCCAACCGGGGCTCCCTTGCGCTCTACTGCTCGAGCAGGGACGCGCGCAACGGGGTCTCGGTAGCGCCACGCCGCCGCGCTGACGGCGGAGCACTCCGATTTTGGTGCAATTCGGGGGTGATCGTCAAGGCCGCCCGCAGCGACGGTACTCACCCCGATACCACACCAGACCCGGAGTCGAAGTCGGCCCGCCGCTAGAGCCCAGCCGGACGTGCTCTATGTCCGCATCGATGAGCTGTGACCAGCCAAATGGGCTACTGCGGGTGACGCGGCACGCCAGTTGGTCAGGGGCGGCGACCAGCCTGGGCCCGTGCGGCGACGGCTCGAGCTGCAATAGGGCGGGCCCAGCGGGAAGCGTGCCCGCGAAGTGCTGAGCCAGCCGGCGGTGGTCGGGGCTATCGACGAGCAGGTGGACCACGAACACACCGGCGCGCTCGACGATCTCGGCCAGATCGGTGTCGGGGCCGATCAGTCCGATCAGATGGGCGGGCTCGCCCTGGGCCAGCATGACCGACGACACAGTCAGCCCCGCCCAGGCGCCGTCACCGGCTGTCCATACCGTCACAGGTGCCGGCAACCGGGCTCTCGCCTGCCGGACCGGATCCCGCTCCGACGAGGGATCGGCCCACGGGTTGCCGTAGTGCAGGGACGAACCCGGAAGGCTGGGGTCGGGTCCCTCCGTCACCGCGCTCACTGTAGGGCCAGATTCGGACAAGATCTCGGCTCGGGCGGTGCGGACCGGCCCGCCGCGGGTGTGGGCAGAGGCCCGACCAATCCTCAAAAGTAGTAGTAGGTGCTGCGTTCTTGCCGGTGGGCACTCAGTGCGGAGGAGTGATCGGTCCGTGATCCCGGCAGCTGGCGGTCCATCCCGTCGGGATGATGACGACCCGCAGCCGGCGGCCGCAGGCCGGGCAATAACGCGGCGGCTCGTAGGCACCGCGGCAACTACCACTCGTCGGGCAATCGGGCGTTGGCCGGCCGCAGCCAAAGCAGTGGTCGACGGGTTCGCCCGGCACTCAGAGCACCTTGGACAGCGCCCCGATCGGCATGCCCAGATCCCGGAGCATGGTGAGATCGGCGTCGGGGCTGCGGCCCAGGGTCGTGAGGTAGTTGCCCACGATCAGGGCATTGATGCCGGCGGTCATGCCCATCGCCTGCAACTCCCGGAGGGTTAGCTCTCTGCCGCCGGCGTATCGGAGGATGACGTCCGGCAGCCCTAGACGGAACGTGGCGATCCAGCGGATGGCTTCGAGCGGCCGCAACGGTCTGCGGATCGACAGGGGCGTGCCGGGGCGCGGGTCGAGGAAGTTGACCGGGACCTCAGCGGGCGCCAACTCGGCGAGCTCGGCGATCAGTTCCAGGCGCTGGGCGTCGGTCTCGCCCATCCCGAGCAAAACCCCGCAGCACAACTCCATGCCGGCCTCTTTTACGAAGCGGCAAGTTTCCTGGCGTTCGTCCCAGGTGTGGGTGGTAACGATCTCAGGGAAAAATGACCGGGCCGTCTCGAGGTTGTGGTTGTACCGGTGAACGCCGCCGGCGGCGAGCCGCTGAGCTTGGGCCTGGTCGAGGATGCCCGCCGAAACCGCCACATCGAGACCGGTCGCGTTGTGCACCAGCGGCACTAGATCGAGCAGTCGCCGCATGATTCGCTCGTCGGGTCCGCGCACCGCCAGCACGATGCAGAATTCGCTGGCCCCTAGAGCGGCGGTCTCACGGGCGGCGTTGAGCACCTGGTCCGTGTCGAGGAACGGGGTGGCCAGCACCGGCGTGTCGAAGCGCGACGACTGGGCACAGAAGTGGCAGTCCTCCGGGCAGCCTCCGGTCTTGGCCGACAGAATGCCCTCGATCTCGACGGTGTCGCCGCACCAATCCAAGCGGACCTCGTGGGCGAGGGCCGCCAGCGAGGGGACGACGGAGTCCGGCACGGCGGCCAGTTCGGCCAGCTGCTCAGGGACTAGCCGCTGCCGACGCACCAACAGCTGGTCACGGGCCGCGGCCAGGGTATCGAGTGTCGTCGTAGGGGGCACGGCTCGACATGGTAGAGCCACGGAGTCTCGGGCCGGCAAGTGGACAGACCTACTCGGCCCACGGCCGGCGCCGCCCGAGGTCTGTCCGTGTGAGTGCCTGCGCCGCGCTCGGCCGCGGACAGACCTACCCCGCTAGAGGCCGGCGCCGCCCGAGGTCTGTCCGTTTGAATGCATGCGCCGCGCTCAGCCGCTGAGAGACCGACCCGGCGCGAGGCCACTGGCGGTGCCCTTAGTGGCAATGCCCGTTGATGCGGTCGTTGGGTGGCACGTCGAGCGCCGGGTTGCGATCGAAGAACCCGCAGGGCACCAGGGAGAACCCGGTGTACTCGACGGGCATGACGGGCCAGTCCTCGGTGCGGGGTATGTGATTGACCCCGAAGGTGTGCCAGAGGACGACGTCGGTGTCGCACACGGGGCGGTTGCCGGAGACAAAGGACGGCAGGCCGGCGCTCCCCGGTGCACACACTGGATAGCCGGCTGCCCGGCGCTCCGTCGGGCTGTAAGGGGTCACCCACAAGTTGTGGGTGGCGAACGCAGCTCGCTTGGCGATCGCCGAGCCCTCCCGGGCGAGGAGCGTAGGGGTCTGGCCCGGGACGAGCCGGTAGGCGACGGGTTGGCCCAGCCGGTTGAAAGATCTGCCGTTGACGACCTTCCAGCTGCGGCTCCGGGTGGCATCAGCGAGCCGGCGGGCTTGCAGTTCCGTCTCGAGCCGGGTGGACTGCAAGAGCATGGCCGCCGCCAGATCGTTGCCCTCCGCCTCGGGCGGGGCGGCCACCAGCTCGATCTCCTCGACCGTCTGGTGGCCGGGTCCGTCCACATCGAGATCCAGGCGGAAGCAGAAGAGATGCTGGTGGAACGGGGCCGCCAGGCCGGGCGCGATCAGGGTGGAGTGCGCCAGCTGGCGGGGACTCCCGTCCACCGCCTTCGTCTGCAGGATGCCCGTCAACTTGACCTCCAGCTGGATGGTCCCGTCCAGGTAGAAGTACCAATAGAAGCCGTACTCGTAGTTGCCGACCGTATTGATCGAGCTCACCACCAGCCTTCGGCTGCGCCGAACCTCGGAGGTGAAGGTGTTGAGGTCGGTGTGCTTCCAGAGGATCCCGTAGTCCTCCTCGTGCACGCAGATGGCGTTTTCGGTCCGTAGCGGCTCGCCGCTCTCGCTGACTTGGACGGCGTCGAGGTAGCGGATCTCACCCAGGCAGTCGCAGCCCACCTGGAGCGAGTTGAGAAAGGGGAACCGGCCCATGGCGATCTCGCCCGAGTCGAACGCGTTCTTCCACCGGTGGCCGATGCCGGTGTCGCCGTAGGGGACGACCATCTCGGCCAGGCTCGCCCGGTGCAGGATGGGCCGCACCTTCTGCCCGTCATCCCAGCCCACAGCGTGCAGGACAAGAGCGTCGAGGGGATGCATCGATGCCTGGAGGCGCCAGTTCTCCCACTCGATAGCCGAGCCGTCGATTACGAAGCCGGGACCGTCCGGCTGAGTGACGTCGAGAGGCTTCAAGCTGGTCCGGAACGCCCCGACCGAGAGCTCGTCGTAGTTCGCGCACTCAGCAGGTACGGCCCTGACCTCGGCGTCGTCGAGGATCTCCAGGATCTCTCCCGTCGTCACGTCTACGGTGGCGACCAGGCCCTCTATGGGATGGGCGTAGGCGTTGTCGGCTTCATGGTGACGCACGTAGGCGACGACCCGCACCAGCCGTCGCCCCTGCTCGCCCGGCGCGCCGAAGTTGCCGGCAGGCCACGGGTCGTGCTGCGTCAGCTCGACATCGTCGACGCCCCTCGCCTCGAGGGCCGCGAGCCACCGCGCGTCGCTCTTGACGACGTCGATGGCGTACATGTATTCCTCGAGCAGATAGGCGGCGTGGCAGTCCGCCAGCGCGACCCAGTCGAGCACCACACTCTTCGCCAGGTCCACGGTGACCTCGGAGGTCCCGCCGTCTTGACGATCGACCATCACCACCTCGGCATGGCGGTCCGAGGCCTCGTACTGACGACCCTTGTCGGGCTCGAGGAGGGTCACCGCAAAGAACCGGTGCGACTCCCGGAACCGGGGATCCCGCTGGACTGCCCCGACGGCGGTGCGGATCTCGTCCTCGTCGAGAGGATCAAGGGGATGGGCCGAGTGGGTGGTCGGCGCGTCGAGCATGGCATCAACCTTTGCATACCCGGGTTCGCCTTTGCGGTGGGCACCCGGTCAGGATGCCGGCGGTCCGACCTGGCGGCGCATCGTCGCCACGTACTCGGGGAAGTAACGACCGATGATGTCGAGATCGAATACGGGCAGGATGGAGCCAGGTGGCTCGCGTTCCAGCAGGAACTCGAAGGACATCCGCACCAGGCGTTCCTCGTCGCCGGAGCCGGAGCCGGAGCCNNGAGCCTAGGCCCAAGGTGACGAGCAGGGCGGAGGGCACGCCGACCCGGTGGTGGGTAGTGGTGCCTGCGTCGTGCAAGGTGACGGTGTAGCCGTCGTCGTCGCCTACGGAGGTGATCTCGATCGTCGTCATGCGGCTCGCAGTCAGTTGCCGGAGGGCGTGGGCGGGATGGGATGACCGAAGGCCACGACCTGCACCGGCAGGGCGCCGGCGGGGCGCGCCGCCTTGTCGAGATCGCGATCTTGGTACGGCGACAGTAGAGCGTCGATGGCCGACGCGAGTTGCTTCACCTCCCCGGCGGTGAGGTAGGTGATGGCGACAGTCGAGAAAGCCGCTCGGCGCCACTTGACCGGATAGGAGCGGCGCTGCGACCACCACTCCCGTAAGCGCTGGTAGTTGCGCTCCTGAAAACTGGTTTCCAAGGCCTCGCCGGCCGCCGCGCTCTCGGCGTCGGCCATCGTGGTGTCGAACTTGTAGACGAGCGACACCGCTCGCCAGGGGCGGCTCCGCCCGCGCCCACCGCCCGCCTCCTCGACGTAGCCGTACTTGGCCAGGGTCTGCAAATGCCAGGACATGTTGCCGGGGCTGTCGTCGAGCAGCTCCGCGGCACGCGTCGCGGTCAAGGGTCCTTCTCGCCGCAGGGCCTCGAGCAAGGCGATGCGCACGGGATGGGCGAGGGCGCGGATACGGCGCGGGTCGGAGACGTTCTGGTACTCGGGGCCCGACGGCGTGCCGGTGGGATCGCCTTTCTCGGTCATCTTGGCACCGGCGTAGGAGCCAGGGACCGGCGCGGGAGCGCCAAGCGCAGGCCCAGATTGACCAGGAACCACCCGGTCGCGCAGCGCACCGAGCGGCGTCGGGGGGCGTGACGTTCGGGCTTGGGGACGGTCATGCGGGGTCGCCGGGCTTCGACGAGATGCGCTCGAGCGACGGCTTCGGCAGTTGCGGGGTTCATGGCGTCCTCCTCCTTAGTGGAATCCTCACGATGAGTCTTGTCACAAGAATACTTGTCACAAGGAGTCTTGTCAAGGGCGCCCCGGGTCCGCCGCGGTCGGCCGGATATGCGTACGCTGGAGGCGACAGGTCTGACCGGGGACACCCACATCGGGTCGTCGTCGACGTCGGAATTGGAAGGATCGGAATGAACGCCTCGGACAAGTGTCGTGTCGACGAGTGCGATCGCCGGGCTGCCGCATCGATAGTGCGGGACCATCTGCCCGGGCCTCTTCCCCTCTGTCTGGTTCACACGGAAGACTTCCGGATGAACGGCGAGGGATGGAACATCGCTTGGGACCGGGCCTTGGCGGAACCGACGTCGGTGACGGTGGCGGTGGCAGCCGTCGTTGGCCGCCAGACCCCGGTCCCCGTGGCGACGCCACCGGCGCCGTCGCCTGACTCAACGGTGCAGCGGGTGAAGTCCCGTCTCACGGCGAGGCGAAACAGCCGCCGATAGGGTAGGGCGCGCCTCATGACGCGCCCCCAGATCTGCGCCCGCTTCGACGACCTCACCTCCGAGGGATCGGCGTTCGAGCTACGAGGAGTGGCTGCCGAGATGGAGGCGGGCAGCCTCGGGGAGGTCCGTGACGTCGTCGCGGCCGCCGAACAGGCAGCCCGATCCGGCGCCTGGGTCGCCGGCTTCGTGGCCTACGAGGGCGCCCCCGCCTTCGACCCGGCCCTGACAGTCAGGCCCCGTGGCGGACCCCTTCCCTTGGCCTGGTTCGGTGCCTTCGACGAGCGGGTGGATGTACCGCCGATCCGGCCGCCAGCCGCAGACAGGGGCAAAGGGCGCTGGCGTCTCGACTGGACGGCCGAGCAACACGCTAGAGCGGTGGCCCACATCAAGGACCTGCTCGCGGCCGGCGAGACCTACCAAGTGAACCTGACGGTGCGAGCCAGAAGCGTCGTCGAGGACCCCCTTGCCCTCTACGCCGGTATGGCCCACGCCCAAGGTGGGGCCTACAACGCCTACTTCGAAACGCGAACCCACGCCATCGTGTGCGCCTCACCCGAGCTGTTCTTCGAACGAAAAGACGGGACCGTGGTGACCCGGCCCATGAAGGGCACTCGGCCCAGGGGTCGCTGGCCGGCCGAGGACGGCGCCCAGGCTGACGCCCTGGTCGACTCGGCCAAGGATCGAGCCGAGCACATCATGATCGTCGATCTGCTCCGCAACGACCTGGGTCGCCTGGCCCGGCCGGGGACCGTCACCGTCGACGACTTGGCCACGATCGAGCGGTACCACACGGTGTGGCAGCTGACGTCGACGATCAGCGCCCAACTGGTGGCGGGCGCCGGCCTCGTCGATATCTTTGCGGCCCTCTTCCCGTCTGGGTCGGTCACGGGGGCGCCCAAGCCGCGGACCATGGCGCGCATCGCCGATCTGGAAGACCGTCCTCGGGGGGTCTACTGCGGGGCCGTCGGTTATCTGGCGCCCGACGTCGACCGCGGCCCGGCTCGCTTCGCCGTCGCCATCCGCACGGCCACCGTCGACAAAGTCACTGGCGAGGCGGAGTACGGCTCCGGAGGCGGGATCACCTGGTCGTCCGACGCCGGCGCCGAATGGGAGGAGGTGCGCCACAAGTGCGCCATCCTCGATCCACCGGTGCGGCCCCCGGGTCTGTTCGAGACCCTACGAGTCGAACCCGACGGACGTCCCGTCAACCTCGAACGGCACCTGGACCGCCTGGAATCGTCGGCCGGCTTCTTCGCCATCCCCTTCCAACGCGAGCGGGTCGACAAAGAGGTGCGGGCCGCGTGCAGGGCCGCTCACCGCCCCCAACGGGCCCGGGTCAGCCTGGCAGCCGGCGGCGCCCTGACGGTCTCGTTGAGCGAGTTTCCGGCGGTGACGCCCGGCCCGGTGCGCCTGGGTCTGGCGAACCAGCCGGTCGACAGCCAGGACAGGCGGCTCTTTTTCAAGAGCACGGATCGCCGCCGCTACGAGGAAGCCCGGGCGTCCCGTCCCGACGTCGACGACGTGATCCTCTGCAACGAGCGCGGCGAGGTGACCGAGACCACCATCGCCAACCTGGCAGTCCACCTCGACGGGCGGTGGTGGACCCCGGCGCTGCCCTGCGGGCTGCTCCCGGGCGTGGAGCGGGGACGGTTGATCGATGTCGGGGAGTTGGCCGAACGGGTGATCACCGTCGACGAGGTGCGGCGGGCCCGCCGGCTGGCGGTCATCAACTCGCTGCGAGGATGGCGCGCCGCCATCCTGGTGGACGCCGCTACCGGCGCAGGAGATCCCTGGCGATGTGGGTGATCTGGATCTCGTCGGTGCCAGCGTAGATCTGCAGGACCTTGGCATCACGGGCGAGTTGCTCGACTCGGAACTCGGACATGTAGCCGTTGCCTCCGAAGAGCTGCACCGCTTCCATCGCCACCTCCGACGCGGCCCGCGCCGAGTACAGCTTGAGGGCGGACGCCTCGGCCAGGGTCAGGCTGCGACCGGCCTGGGTCATCTCCAGGTAACGGAACACCAGGTTGTTGACGTTGAGGCGGGCCACTTCCATGCGGGCCAGCTTGTCCTGGATGAGCTGGAACTCGCCGATGGGCTTGCCGAACTGCACCCGGTCCTTGGCGTAGGCAACGGACAGCTCCAGGCACTGCTCGATGATGCCGAGGGCCATGCCGGCCACGCCGACCCGCTCCTGGGCAAAGGTGGTCTTGGCTCCCTCCCGCCCGCCGGCGGCGACGTCCTCGGTCTCGCCGATCAGCCGGTCCCGGCCGACGCGTACGTCGGTGAGGAACAGCTGACCCGTGGGGGAGGAGTGCATGCCCATCTTGCGCAGGGGCTTGGACTGCTCGAGGCCGGGCATGCCGCTTTCGAGCACGAAGCTGAGCACCTTGCGCTCCGCCGGCGGGTTGCCCTCGTCCAGCTTGCAGATGAACACGATGACGTCCGCGTAGGGACCGTTGGTGATAAACGTCTTCGATCCGTTGAGCAGGTACTCGTCGCCGTCGCGCCGGGCCGTGGAGAGCATGGACCCGAAGGCGTCCGACCCCGAGCCCGGCTCGGTGATGGCCCAGGCCCCGACCTTGGTCAGGGTGAGCAGGTCCGGTACCCACCGTTGGCGCTGCGCCCTGGTGCCCTTGGCGTTGATGGCGGCCGAGGTGAGGCCCACCGACACCCCGAGGGCCGTGACCATACCGGGGCAGTACCGGGACAGCTCGATGGTCGGGATGAGCGTCATCGCCGGGTCGGAACGGCCGCCCTCCTCGTCGCCGATGGCGGCCAGTTCGTCCCCGCCGGCCGCCGTCCGGCCCCCGCCGGCGGCCTCGGCGGCGGTTTCCCGTTCGAGTCGCTTGGCGAACGAGGCCCGAGCGGCAACGTCGATACCGAAGGTGGCGAACATCTTCCGCAACACGTCGTAGGGGGGCCGGCCCTCGTGCTCGAAGGCGTCCAGCTCGGGGACGATCTCCTTCTCGATGAACTGGCGCAGCGCGGTGCGCATCATTTGATGTTCCTCAGACCATTCGAACATCGGTCCCCTCCGTCTCGTGTCGGGCACCGACGAGCGTAGGTGGCGGGCAACCCCGCGGGAAGGATGGACGGCTAGGCCGTCACCGCGAACGCCTCAGTGGTGCCCTCGATTGGCGACGTGGTACTGCCCGCGGTCTTGGCATCGCCGCGGTACCTGATGCGGTAGCTGCCGGGTCGGGTGCCGGCCGGGATGTCCCAAGTGATGGTGATCCGCGACGCCGAGCGGCCCAGGGGGGCCCAGCGGAACTTGGTGGACCAGTCGCCATCGTCCGCTACCGTGTCCCAGCCGTCATCGCCGGCGTGTTGGATCTCCAGGTAGGTGCCGCCCCGGCGCAAGTTGTTGTTGGGGTAGGCGCCGGCGAACACCGCCGTCACTCGCTGGCCGGCGGTATAGGCGGCGCCGGGCGCGGTCATCACCGCGCCGAACCGATGCCCTGGAGGAGGGTCGTCGAGGGGGCGACGGGCGCGGGCGGCCCGTCCGGGTGACAGGTCCGGGGGCGGCGGTCCGGGATCGCTGGGCTGGTCGTCGCGCATGGCCGTGGCGAGCCGAGCGGCAGTCTGTTGCAGCGCGGGCAGCTCCCATCGTCCGAACAAAGTGCTGCCGCCCTCGTAACGCTGGGCGTCGTACTCCTCCGGGGTGGTGACGTAATGGATGTAGGCGTTGCTATAGCCGGCGACGAGTACATCGTGCACGTCCACCCCGACGATCTCGGCGACGGTGCGCCGCAACCGCAGACCGGCGGTGATGGTGACCTCACCCGGTATACCGATGAGGTGGAGCCGGCCGATCCGCAGCAGCTGCACCGGCACCCGGGTCTGGACCATCGGCACCAGGTTGCTCAGCCGCCCGGGCAGCCCGGGCAGGGCGATGCCCTTCGGCGCTTGGGCGTCGCGAAGCCGGGGCATAACGCGATAGGCGGCGCGGGAAACGGCGTCGAAGACCGGGTTCCGGCCCGGGCGGAAACCCGGGAAGCCCCGCCCGTCCTCCCAGGAGCCGGCGAAGGCCGAGGCGCCGCCGGCGGGCGTGCCGGTCCGGTGCTCCCGGCCGTCGCCGGTCAGATCGGCGCCGACTGTCACCGCGGCCAAATCGATATAGATCAGGCGGCCCCCGACCCCACCGGTCAGGTTGACCGCCGGTTCGCCGAGCAGCCGGGCCGCCGCCTCGTACTGGCGCTCCCCGATGATCCGGGTGTTCTCGAGTTCGTCGTCCGTCGGTCCCCGGCCGGGCTGGAGCCGCAGGTTCGGCGTCATGTCACCCGCGTTCGTCTGGGCGAAGGCGGCCACGAACCCCGGCTGGACGGTATCGAGGTAATCGACGCCCGCGACGTGCCGCTCCCAGTGCAACGAGGCATACCCCTTGTTGTCGGAGCTGATGAGCCGGTTCTGGTTGGTCATGCTCGTGCAGTGCGTCGCGAACCAGTTGATCGCCCCCACCGCCCGGCCGTCGCGCTCGATGCGCAACAGCGTCGTCTGGGGATCGATGGCGTCGGGGAAAAAGAGGCGGTCAGCCTCGGGGTTCCGGTCGAACGCGATCTTCGACCGGTTGGCGCTGGCATCGAGCAGCTCGCCCCGGGTCAGCGCCAACGTCGCGGGCGCGATGTCGGCGTGGGCGTGCTCGACCGCCTCGACGATGCCGCTCACGATGGCGCCGAACGTGAGCGGGCGAAACCCGTGGGTGTTGGAATTGTAGAGACGGTGATGGGAGTAGCCACCCGGGCCGCAATGGGTGTGCGTGGCGGTGACGAGGACGTTGTCGTCGGTGTAGAGGCCGCCGTGGCGCGCCGCCAGGCGTCGCAGCACCTCTCGGTGCACGCTGCCGAACACCATCGGCAGGTCGTTGACGACGATCAGGACGCGCCGGCCGGTCCCGGCGTCGACGATCACGAACGCCCGGGACCGCAACCTGGTGTGGATGCCCTCGGCCTGCTGGTCGGCCTTGCCGTACCCGAGCAGGCCGCACTCGGCCACCTCGCCAGTGATGTCAGCGATGCCCCGGCCCGCCAGGTACCCGGCCGTGGAGGAAGGGATGGGCCTAGCCCCGACGCGCCGCGAGGGCGGTGCGGATCATGGGGACCTGCAAGGGGACCCGCACCCACAGCCCCACCCGGCGGACGAGGGATTGTCCTTCGCGGGTCTCGTCCACCGCCATCTGGATGTTGGCCGGCCACACAGCGAGCAGCAGGCCGGCGCTGGCCGGCCCGGCCCACGCCGCCTCGGTCAGCAAGCCGGCCGCGCAGCCGATCTCAGCGGCGCCGCTCAGGTAGACGAGGGCGCGCTTGGCAGGCAACCAGCGGGGGACGATGGCTTCGAAGAGGCGCGGCACCAAGAAATGCAACACCCCAGAGGTGGCGAACATGGCGGCCAGCAGCCGGACCCGGCGCGGGTGGCTGGCAGGATCGGGATCGGTAACGGACATGGGATCGGGCACGCCGGCCACGGTAGCCTTTCGGCGTCTTCAGCGGTCCCGGTCACCCTCTCGGTGAGCCAGTGCCAAGTAGCCTGGGAGGCCATGTCTCCTACGACCCGAGACCGCGCTCTAACCCTGGCCACCGAGGCCGGGGCCCGGGTGCTGCACGGGATGGAGCGGTTCGTGCTCCGCTCCTCTCTCGTGCCGACGACCCCTTTCCTCCCCCTCGACGTGTTCTCGTGGATTCCCGAGCTCGAGGACAACTGCGAGACCATCCGGGCCGAGCTCGACCAGATCCTCAACTATCGCGACGACCTGCCCAACTTCCAGGACATCTCGGTCGATCAGGCGTCGATCACCGATGATGACGGGTGGAAGACCTATTTCTTCTTCGGCTATGGCTTTCGCTCCGAGGCCAACTGCGCCCGCTGTCCGAAGACCGCCGACCTGCTCGACCGTATCCCCGGGCTGACTACCGCCTTCTTCTCGATCCTTTCCCCGCACAAGCGCATCGGCGAGCACCGGGGGCCGTGGCGGGGGGTGCTGCGCTACCACCTGGCGCTTCTGGTGCCCGAGCCGCGTGACGCGGCCGGCATCGCCGTCGGCGGCCAGGTTGCGCACTGGGAGGAGGGCCGCAGTCTGCTCTTTGACGACGGCTACGAGCACCACGCCTGGAATGACACCGACGGCGTGCGGGTCGTCCTCTTCGTCGACGTGATCCGCCCGCTCAAGCCGCCGGCCGAGCAGTTCAACCGGGCCCTCATCTCGGCGATCGGCTGGTCGCCGTACATCCGAGACGCCCGCAATCGCCACGAAGCTTGGGAACGTCGCTTCGAGGCGGTGCGGGCCGGCGCCCGGCCGGACGGGGCTGGCCGGGCTGGCGGGGTCGGCCGGGCTGACGGGGTCGGCCGGGCTGACGGGGTCGGCCGGGCTGACGGGGTCGGACGGTGAGCCTCACGCCGCAGGGGCCCGACCCGGACGTACCCGAACCCGAGGTGCCCAAACCGCAGGCCGACATCTTCGCCAAGGTCGACGACTCGCGCATGGAGGATTACCGCCTCGCAGAATCCCTCGACCTGCTGCCCTACTACCGCGAGCTCGACGGCGAAATCGGGCCGACGATGACCTTCGCGGGCCGGCCGGTGGTGATGCTCGGGTCCAACAACTATCTGGGGTTGACCACCGATCCCCGGGTGCGGGCCGCGGCCATCTCGGCCGTAGAACGCTACGGGACCGGGATCACGGGCAGCCGTCTGCTCAACGGCACCCTCGCCATCCACGGTGAGCTGGAGGAGCTGCTGGCGGACTGGGTCGACATGGAGTCTGCCCTGGTGTTCTCCACCGGCTACGCGGCCAACCTCGGACTCCTCGGCACCATTGTCGGTCCGAGCGACGCCGCCATCGTCGACTCTGCCGCTCACGCCAGTCTGGTCGACGGGGCCCGGCTGTCGGATGGCACGTTGCGCGCCTTCCGCCACAACCGTCCTAACAGCCTGCGCCGGACCCTTCGGTCGTGGCGCGAGCAGCCGGACTCCGGCGGGGCGCTAGTGGCCGTGGACGGCATCTACTCGATGGACGGTGACTGGGCGCCCCTGCCCGAGATCGCCGAGGCCTGTTCGGACTTCGGGGCCCGCCTGCTCGTCGACGAGGCTCACGCCCTCGGCGTCGTCGGGCCACGCGGCGCCGGGACCGCGGCCGCCATGGGCGTGCGGCCCGACCTCGTCATGGGGACGTTCTCCAAGTCGCTGGCCAGTTGCGGTGGCTTCATCGCCGGCTCCCGTTCGGTGATCGAATACCTCAAGGTGACCAGCCGGCCCTTCGTATTCACCGCGTCAGGGGTGCCGGCAGCCCTGGCCGCCGCCCTCGAGGCGGCCCGTATCGCCCAGGTCGAGGACTGGCGCCGAGAGGCGGTGGCCGCCCGCGCCGAGCAGCTCCGGGCCGGGTTGGCGCAGCTCGGCTACCAGGTGGCCGACCGCGTCCAGAGCTCCATTGTGGCGGTCCAGGTCGGGGACAAGTGGGACGCCGGGATGCTGTGGAAGGCCCTGATCGACCACGGGGTGTACACGAACTGCGCCGTCCCGCCGGCCGTGCCGCGGGCCATGCTCCGCACGTCGGTCATGGCCACCCACAGCGACGCGGACATTGACCGCGCCCTCGATGGTTTCGAAGCGGCCCGGTCTCCTGGCCCTCAGCGCGCCGCCGGGCGCTGATAGAGACGCCACACCTTCGAACGGTGGGCCCCCATGGCCTCCAACTGGTTGTTGATGCGATGGTTGGTGGCGAGCGTCCACGACGCTTCGGAAGTGCGGATGTGGGGATCGGCGGCCAGCCGGTCGACGATCTCCCGGTACAAGAGCGGGCCGAGCGCTAGATGCTGATAGTCCGGCCGCACGCCGAGGGCCCAGACCCGCGCGTGGCTCAGTCTTTTTCTCCCGGTGAGAAGCGGGTACCAACCGAAGGGCAGTAGCCGGCCGGAGCGGACCCGAAGCATGAGCTGGTTGACGTCGGGCAGCGCCAGGCACACCGCCACGGTCGTGCCGTCAGTGGTCTCGAGCCCGAAGGCCCAGTTCGGGTTGATGATCTGCTTGAGCTGTTTGGCCAGGTGGCGGACCTCGGCCTCGGGCATCGGGGCGAACCCCCAGTTCTCACTCCAGGCCGCGTTGTACACCTCGAAGAATTTGCCCACCTCGGCGTCGAATTCGTCCATACGGATGCCCCGCGCCACCACTTTGGCCCGCTGCTGGATGCGGTCGAGGGTCTTGCGCTGCCGCTCGGAGAGCTCGGTCGTCGACTTGTCGAAGTGCCACGCCCACAGGTCCATGGCCTGCTCCCAGCCGTGGTCGACCCAAAGCGCCTCGTAGTAGCGCGGGTTCTCCAAGGTGAGCAGGGTCGGGGGGATGTCGAAGCCGTCGACGAGCAGACCCAGCTCGTCATTGGTGGTGAAGTTGGCGGGGCCGACGCAGGTGTCCGCGCCGTGCTCGGCCGCCCAATCGCAGGCGACGTCGAACAGGCTGCCGGCCACCTCGGGATCGTCGAAGGTGTCGAAGAAACCGATCCACCCCCAGCGAACTTTCTGGTACTCGTTGAAGAACGAGTCGACACAGGCCCCGATACGACCGACCGGGCGGCCCCCCCGGTAGGCGACCCACAGCGCCACGTCCTGGTGTGCCATCGCCGGATGTTTGGGGGAGATACGGTCGTACACGCTGATGCGCAGCGGCGGAATCCAGGCGGGATCACCCCCGTGGATCCGAAACGGGATGTCGACGAACAACCGACGGCCCCACCGACCCTGGGCCCGGCGGATCTCGAGATCTGGCATCCGGGGACGGTACCCGACGCGGGTCGGCGCGACCGAAGCGGGTCGGCGCGACCGAAGCCGCGGCTGGCAAGCTGTGGCCATGGCCGATCCCACCTACGCCGAGTTGCCACTGCCTCCCGTCGAGCGGCTCCGTCCCGGGCTGTGGAGCATCCCGGTGCCGATCCCCAACAACCCGCTCCGCTACGTCCTGGTCTACGCCTTCGAAACGGACCGGGGCCCGTTCCTGATCGATGCCGGTTGGAACACCGACGACGCCTACCAGACCCTGGTCGCCGGCCTGGAGGTGGCGGGGTTCGCCATCGGCGACGTGCAGGGCGTCCTGGTCACCCACATCCATCCTGACCACTACGGCCTGGCCGGGCGGATCCGGGAGGCGTCGGGGGCCTGGGTAGCGCTGCATCCCGCCGACGCCCGCCTGATCGAAGCTCGCTACGACGACCCCGACGAGCTGCTCGGCCAGATGGCAACCATGCTGCGACGTGACGGCGCCCCGCCTGACGAGATCAACGGCCTCCAGAACGCATCGATGCCGGTTCGCCCATTCGTGTGGGCGGTCACCCCGGACATCCTGGTGGAGGACGGTGACAAGCCTGAGGTTCCCGGCTGGGACCTGACGGCGATCTGGACCCCTGGCCACTCGCCCGGACACCTGTGCTTCTACGAATCAGGCCAGCGCCTCATGCTCTCCGGCGATCACGTGCTGCCCCGGATCACCCCCAACATCTCGTTCCACCCGCAAGCCGGCGCCGACCCCCTCGGTGACTACCTAGCCTCCTTGGACAAAGTGGCGGCCTTTGACGTGGGGGAGGTCCTGCCTGCCCACGAATACCGTTTCTTGGATCTGAGGGGCCGGGTCGGGGAGCTGAAAGCGCATCATC
Source organism: Acidimicrobiaceae bacterium (assembly GCA_003156595.1). Taxonomy (GTDB): domain Bacteria; phylum Actinomycetota; class Acidimicrobiia; order Acidimicrobiales; family Palsa-688; genus PALSA-693. The sequence continues at coordinate 2,554 of PMHH01000157.1, read as the reverse complement.
AGGCCCGCTTCGACGAGGTGATCTCGGCCATCCGGGAAGGGGTGACGACCACCTGGGGGCTCGCCAGCCGCATGACGTGGAACCGGCCGTGGGACGAGATCCAGGGTTTCATGCGCCGGGCTGCGGTTGGCGAGACCCTCGCCCACCTGCACTACCTGCAACGCCTGGGAGTGCTCCGGGAGGAGGTCGGCGAGCCGTCCCATTGGATGCTCGTCGACACCGCCACCCGGGCCTGATGGCCCGCGACACGGAGGCGCCCCCGCCGGCGGCGGGGGCCGGGGTGGGGGTCGGGCCGGCGGTGGAGGCCGGGGCGGCGGCTCGACCGGCCGAGCCGGCGCGGACCCTGATCGATGTCGGGGGGACCGTCCTCGAGGGCGCGGGGCGGTCGGACATCGAGTCGCGTCTGGCGGCCGCCACCTTCTTCTGGCTCGACCTGCCGTGCCTTGGAGACGAGGAGATGACTTGGTTGCGGGACGTCTTTCATTTTCACCCTCTGGCCGTCGAGGACGCGGAGCATTTCAACCAGCGCCCCAAGCTCGACGAGTACGACGGTTACGTGTATCTGGTCCTTTACGGATCGGGGACGTCGGTCTCCACCGGCGCCCTCGACGCCATGGCGTCGGGCACCCCGGCGTGCACCCCGGACGAACTGGAGCGGCTGAGCGAGGTCCATTGCTTCGTCTCGGACCACTACCTGGTCACGGTGCACCGCAGCGATTGCCCAGCGTTTCGCGACCTGGCCGCCCGGATGCGAGCGCGGGTCATACCTGGGGAGAACCCGTCCAGGTTGTTCTACCGGGTGGCGGACACCCTCGTGGACAGCTTCTTCCCGGTCCTGTCGGAGTTGGATGACCGCATCGACATCCTGCAGGCGCAGATCATGCAGCGGCCCACCAACGAACAGCTGGCGCAGCTCCTGCAGTTCAAGAGCTCCCTGATCAACGTGCGGCGGGTGATCTCCCCGCAGCGGGACCTCTTCGCCGGCTTGTCCAGTGGGGTGACCACCTTGCCCGGATTCGATGACGACAGCCAGAGGTACTTCCGGGATGTCTACGACCATCTCATCCGCTTGGCCGATCTGGTCGACAGCTACAGGGACCTGCTGTCTGGAACCACCGACGCCTACCTCTCGGTCGTGTCCAACCAGCTCAACCAGGTCATGAAGCAGCTGACCATCATCGCCACCGTGTTTCTCCCTCTGTCGTTCCTCACCGGCTTTTTCGGTCAGAACTTCGCCTGGATGGTCAACCACATCGGCTCGTGGGAAGCGTTCGTGGTGGTGGGCCTCGGGACCGAACTGTTCGCGGTGGTGGCGCTCATGAGCCTCTTCTTCCGACGGGGTTGGCTCGGCTCCCGGTGACATCCCGTGACATCCCGATCGACATCCCAGTGACATCCCGGTGACAGCGGGACCGGTCATCAGCTACCAGGATGAGCATCACTTCGCCTGTACCCCGGCTGAGCTGTGGGCGGCCATCGAGCAGTTCGAGCAATTCGAGCGGTGGTGGCCCTGGCTCCAGGAATTCCGCCTCGAGGGAGACTCTTTGCGGGACGGGTCGCTGCTGCACGGCGTCGTCGCCCCGCCCCTGCCGTACCGGATGCGCCTCCGGGTGGAGCTGACGCGCTGTCTGCGGCCGTTGTCGATCGAGGCCCACGTGCACGGCGACCTGGAGGGACCGGCCCGCCTGGTCCTGCATCCTCATGGCCCGAGAGGTACGGCTACCCGGGTCGAGGCGACCTGGACCGTGGAGATGATGCAACAGCCCATGCGCGTGGCCAGCCGGGTCGCCCACCCGCTGCTCCAGTGGGGCCACGACCGGGTGGTCGACGTGACGGTCGCCCGTTTTCGGCGGTTCCTGGCGACCGGGTTGTAGGGGGCCGCTTGGTCTCTGTAACCCCCCGCCGGCGAGCGACGCCACAATGGTGGGATGGACGTCTCATCGCTGCTGCTCGAGCTCTACGGTCGAATTCCCCCTTTGGCGCGGGAAGCCGTTGAGGGTCTCGACCTGGACCAGTTGACCGAAGCGCCGGCGCCGGGCGCCAACACCATCGCCTGGCTGGTGTGGCACCTCACCCGGGTCCAGGATCACCACATTTCCGAGCTCCTCGGTGTCGAGCAGCTCTGGCTCGACGGTGACTGGGCTGGCCACTTCGGGCTCGACCCGGATCCGACCAACACCGGCTACGGCCATTCGGCGGCCGACGTGGTAGCTGTCCGGCCGGACCGACCCGCCGTGCTGTTGGAGTACCTGGAGGCCGTCGAGCGCCGGACTCGCGGCTGGCTGGGGACCGTCACGGCCGAGGACCTCGACCGCGTCGTGGACCGGAGGTGGGATCCACCCGTCACCATGGGCGTCCGGCTGGTCAGTATCGCCGACGACAGCCTGCAACACGTCGGGCAGGCCGCCTACCTGCGGGGGCTTCTCGGTATCGCTGGTACTCGAGGCTGACCGGATACTGCACAGCTGTGCATTCATCCCCCCTATTGGCGCGACGATCGAACCGCTGTGCGGGCGCCCGGCTTTCCCGGCGCTTGGCCGGCGGTTGGCCGGCG
>PMHH01000113.1 GCA_003156595.1 Acidimicrobiaceae bacterium | reverse complement strand
AGCACCCGGGCCCGTTTGGGCCTGCCGGCGACCGGACCACTGGTACTGAGCATCAGCCGGCTCGTCCCCCGGAAGGGAATGGACACCCTGATCGAGGCCGGCGCCCGCCTGTCCACATCCGGGCGGCATCCGCAGCTCACGGTCGCCATTGCGGGCCAGGGACGCGACCGGGCCCGCCTCGACCGACTCATCAACAAGACCGGCGCGCCGGCTCGGCTCCTCGGGCGGATTCCGTCCCCGGACCTCCCCGCCCTGTACGCCTGCGCCGACGTGTTCGCGCTGTCCTGCCGGTCCCGGTGGGGCGGCCTGGAGCAGGAGGGCTTCGGGATCGTGTTCCTCGAGGCGGCCGCGGCTGGAATCCCGTCCGTGGCCGGCGACAGCGGCGGCTCGGCCGAGGCGGTGATCGACGGGGAGACTGGTCTGGTGCTGAAAGATCCGTCGGATCCGACGGCGTTGGCTGAGGCCATCGGGCAGCTGTTGTCCGACCCGGCGAGGGCCAGCCGCCAGGGTCAGGCCGCCCGCCACCGGGCCGAAACCGACTTCTCCTACGACGTTCTCGCCCACCACCTCGGCAACGCCATCGAGCGGTTGGGAGTGCCGGCGACGTCCTGAGGTTTTACGCCAGGTGGGTCCCGACGACTACGGTCCTGGCCGGACATCCTCGCTATTCGGAAGGGAGGTTCGCGGGACGTGGAGGAGCAGGTCACCGAGCGGATGATCATCCGGGGGACGCCGGAGCATTGCTACCGGGTATTGACGGCGTTCGAGGCGTACCCAGAATGGGCCGCGGACATCAAGTCCGTGTCGATCGACGAGCGCGACGCCGACGGCCGGGCCGCCCAGGTCACCTTCCGGGCCGCCGCGTTCGGGCGCAGCACGTCCTACACGCTGCGCTACGACTACAGCGGAGCTCCCGGTGAGCTGTCGTGGATCCAGACCAATGGTGATCTGACCCGACGGCTGGACGGATCCTACGAGTTGATCCCATCCGGCGACGGCGGGACCGAGATCGCCTATCGCCTGGTGGTAGACCTCAAGGTGCCGCTGCCGGGATTCGTAAAACGGCGGGCGGAGGGACGCATCATGGGGACGGCGCTCAAGGAGCTCAAGGTCCGGGTCGAGGGCCCGGGGTAGGGTTGCGCCATGTCCATCTACGACCTCGATATCGCCGCCCTTGACGGCTCGTCTTTCGATCTGTCCGCCCTCGAGGGCCAGGAGGTGCTGGTCGTCAACGTGGCCTCCAAATGCGGCCTGACACCCCAGTACACCGGCCTGGAAGAGCTGCAGAAGCGCTACGCCGGCCAAGGGTTCACCGTGCTCGGCGTGCCCTGCAACCAGTTCGGCGCCCAGGAGCCGGGTAGCCCGGAGGAGATCCAGACCTTCTGCTCGACGACCTACGGCGTCACCTTCCCGATGACCGAGAAGGTCGATGTCAATGGAGACGGTCGACACCCGCTGTACCAACTGTTGACGGCAACCCCCGATGCCGAGGGCCAAGCCGGCGACATCCAGTGGAATTTCGAGAAATTCCTGGTCTCTCCGGCCGGCGAGATCGTCAACAGGTTCCGGCCGCTCGTGGAGCCGGCTGCTGACGAGGTGATCGAGGCCATCGAGGCCCACCTCCCGTAACGGGGCGCGCCGGGCGGGGTTGTGCCGATCGAGATCAGCGATGGCGGCGACCGCCGCGTCGAGTTGTACTGCGGGCTGCGCGACGCTGCCTGGCGGCGGCACGTGGAGGGCGGGCAAGGGGTCTTCGTGGTCGAAGGGGCGCGGTCCGTGCGCCAGTTGCTGGACTCGCCGTGGCCGCTGCGGTCCGTGCTGTTGCGACCGGAGCGGGTTGCGGCGCTCTCAGACGTAGTGGAGGTCGCCGAGCGGTCCGGGGTGCCGGTGTACGTCGCCGGTCAAGCGGTCTTCGACCGGATCGCCGGCTTTCCAGTCCACCGCGGGGTGCTTGCCGTGGCCGAGCGCCGGCCCGAACCCGATCCGGCCGCCCTGCTGGCCAGCGTCGAGGTGGCCGTGATCGTCGAAGGCGTCAACGACCACGAGAACCTGGGCTCCATCTTCCGCGCCGCCGCCGCCTTCGGGGCCGGCGCCGTGTTGCTTGACCCGACGTGTTGCGATCCCCTGTATCGGCGGTCAGTGCGGGTGTCCGTCGGCCACGTGCTGCGGGTGCCCTTCGCCCGGCTCACCCCGTGGCCCTCCGCGCTCGAAGCCTTGGCTGCCGGCGGGTTGGCGGTGGTCGCCCTCGACCCGTCCGCCACCGACACCATCGGGTCGGTGCCCGCCCGCCGGCCGGTGGCGCTGCTCGCGGGCGCCGAGGGGCCGGGGCTCAGCGACGCGGCCCGGGCGGTCGCGACCCACCGGGCTCGCATCCCCATGGTCACCGGCGTGGACTCGCTCAACGTGGCCACCGCGGCGGCGATCGCCCTCTACCAGCTCACCGTTTTGGCGAATAGTGATCACTAGTAGACCGTATGCGACACATTTGTGAACAGTATTCGGATCGGATCCCGGCCCTCGCAGGGGCTTAGGGTGTCAGCGTGAGCGAGTTCAACTTCCAAGGGGCTGTCGCGGTGGTGACAGGCGGGGCCGGCGGCATCGGTCGAGCCCTGGCGGCCCGCCTTACCGCCGAGGGATCACGCGTCGCGATCGTCGACCTGGATAGGGCGTCGGCGGAGGAGGCGGCCGCGGCCTTGCCGGGCGCCATCGGTCTGGCCGCCGACGTGGGTGACCCGGTCGCGGTCCGGGCCATGGTCGCCGCGGTGGAGTCCGAGTTGGGCCCGATTGACATCTACTGCTCCAACGCCGGCGTCGCCACGGGAGGGGCGCTCGGCGACGACGAGGCGTGGGACCTGAGCTGGCGGGTCCACGGCCTGGCCCACATCTACGCCGCCCGAGAAGTGTTGCCCGGCATGCAGGCCCGCGGCTCGGGGGCCCTGGTGATCACCGCGTCGGCGGCGGGGCTGCTGATGATGATGCAATCCGCGCCCTACACCGTGACCAAGCACGCGTCGGTATCGATCGCAGAATGGTTGTCGGTCAACTACGGGGGGCAGGGGGTGCAGGTCCACTGCCTGTGTCCTCAGGGGGTACGGACTCCGATGGTCACGAGCGACCCGCGGGGCGAGTCAGAAGTGGCGTCGAGCGGCCGGATCATCGAACCGTCGGAGGTGGCGGACGCCGTGGTGGCGGCGGTCCGGGCCAACCAGTTTTTGGTGCTGCCGCACCCGGAGGTCCACGGTTACGAGCAATTCAAGGTCGAGGACAGGGACCGCTGGCTGGCCGGCATGCGCCGGCTGCTGGCCCGGATCGCCGGCTAGATGCATCCGGCTGATCCGCCTGGCGGGGTCGTCGGAATCGACGTCGGAGGGACCAAGCTGCTCGCCATCCGTCTCGACTCGGGCGGGGGAGTGACGGCCGATCCCCTCCAGGCCAGTCCCAAGGACGGGCCTGGTGTCGTCGAAGAGGTGGTCGCGGCCGCCCGGCGGCTGTGCGGGCCTGACGCGATCGGCGCGGTGGGGTTGGGGATCCCGGGATTAGTGGATGGGAGCGGGCGGGTGCGGTTCGCTCCCAACCTGCAGGGGTTGGTGGGTACGCCGTTGACCGACGCGGTACGCGAGGCCCTCCCCGGTTGGGCGGTCTGGGTTGGCAACGACGCCACCGCGGCGTGCTGGGCGGAACGCGAACGCGGCGCAGCCCGAGGCGCAGACGAGGTGCTCATGGTCACGCTCGGAACCGGAATCGGTGGAGGGATCATCTCCAACGGCCGGCTCTTCGAGGGGTCGAACCGGTATGCGGGCGAGTTCGGCCACATGGTCGTCGACCCGCACGGGCCCCGATGCCCGTGCGGGAAGCGGGGTTGCTGGGAGCGGTTCGCGTCGGGTAGCGGGTTGGGGTGGCTGGGTCGTGAGATGGCCATCGCCGGCGAGGCGTCGCGTCTGGTGGCGCTGGCGGGCGGCGACCCAGAGGCGGTTCGAGGGGAGCATGTCACCACGGCCGCGGCGGAAGGTGACGGGCCGGCTGCCGAGATCATGACCCGGTTTGCTTGGTGGGTCGCGCTGGGTCTCGCCAACCTGGCCAACGCCTTGGATCCCGAGCTCATCGTGGTGGGAGGGGGTCTGATCGCGGCGGGCGAGGTGCTGATGGAACCCACCCGGCGGGCCTTTTACGAACTGGTCGCGGCGCCGGCCCTGCGGACCAACGTCCGTATCGTGGCTGCCGTCCTCGGATCGCAGGCCGGGGCCATTGGCGCCGGCCTGTTGGCCGCCCGGCCGTAAGTGCCCACCGCAAAACGACCTGGACGAAAAGAGACGGCGGCAGCGACAGCAGTTTGACAAAGGAGTCGCTTGCACTAACCGAATCGTGGGCTTTCAGCCGGTTTTGCGGCGGGCGCTAATCATCATCGAGCGCTCGAGCCCCGTCCGGTAACCTCGCCTCGTGGAGTTCCGCAGGATCAACGGGCTACCGCCCTACGTGTTCGCGATCATCAATGAGCTGCGCGACGAAGCCCGCCACTCCGGTCGGGACGTGATCGACATGGGCTTCGGCAACCCGGACATCCCGAGCCCCGCCATCGCCGTCGAGAAGCTGGCTGAGGCGGCTCGCAATCCACGCAACCACCGGTACTCGGCGTCAAGAGGCATTCCGAAGCTGCGGCTGGCCATTGCCAACCTGTACCTGCGCCGCTTCGGGGTGGACATCGATCCCGACACGGAAGTGGTGACCACCATCGGGGCCAAGGAGGGGCTGTCCCACTTGATGTGGACGCTGGTCGGCCCGGGCGACACCGCGCTGGTGCCGACCCCGAGCTACCCGATCCACATCTATGCCCCCCTTTTTGCAGGAGCAGATGTCCAGCAGGTAAGGCTCGGACCCGACCAGGATTTCTTCGGCAATCTGATGGAGAGTTGGGAGTCGACCTGGCCGCGGCCCCGGGTGATCGTCTTTTCGTTTCCGCATAACCCCACCACCGAATGCGTGGATCTGGCGTGGATGCAGCGCCTGGTGGATTTCGCTCGGGAGCACGAGGTGATCCTGGTACACGATTTCGCCTATTCCGACACCGCCTTCGACGGATATCAGCCGCCGTCAGTCCTGCAGGTGCCCGGCGCCAAGGACGTGGCTGTCGAGCTGTACACGCTCACCAAGAGCTTCTCCATGGCGGGCTGGCGGGTGGCGTTCCTGGTGGGCAACGCCGAGATCGTGGCCGCCCTTACCAAGCTAAAGAGCTACCTGGACTACGGGACGTTCCAGCCCATCCAGATCGCCTCTATCGTTGCCCTCAACGAGGCGCCGGACTATCCCAAGGAAGTCAACGAGATCTACCGGTTGCGCCGCAACGCCCTCTGCGAAGGGCTCAATCGGATCGGGTGGCACGTGGAGCCGCCGAAGGGCACCATGTTTGTCTGGGCCCCCATGCCCGAGCCGTATGTCGAAATGGGATCGCTGGAATTCTCCAAATACCTCGTCACCGACGCCGAGGTGGCGACCTCCCCCGGGATCGGGTTCGGGAAGGGTGGCGAGGGTTTCGTGCGCTTCGCCCTGATCGAAAATGAGCAGCGAATCCACCAGGCTGTCCGCAATCTGCGCCGGGCCCTGACCAAGCTGGGCTGACTTTCGGCACGCCGGGCCCGGAACGCGTAGGTTTCGTCGCATGGCCTACTGGGTGCTCAAGATCGTCCTGACGCCGGTGATCCGGCTGCTCTTCCATGTTCGATCCGAGGGCACCCAGAACGTGCCCCGGAAGGGCCCTGTCATCCTGGCGTCCAACCACCAGTCGTTCATCGACAGCGTCTTCCTTCCGCTGGTGGTCCGCCGGCGGGTGACCTTCGTGGCCAAGGCGGAGTACTTCGAGTCCTGGAAGACCGCCTGGTTCTTCCGGGCGGTGGGCATGATCCCGCTCAAGCGGGGCGGGGGGCCGGCGTCGGCCCGGGCTTTGGCCGCGGCCAAAGAGGTGCTGGACTCCGGCGGCGTGCTCGGTATCTACCCCGAAGGGACCCGCTCACTGGACGGTCGTTTGTACAAGGGGCACACCGGCGTGGCCCGGTTGTCGATCCAGTGCAGTGCGCCCGTCGTGCCGGTGGCGCAGTTCGGCACCGCCGAAGTGCAGCCCATCGGCGCCACGCGGCTCAAGCTGTTTTGCCGGGTCAAAGTCAAGATGGGCAAGCCGCTGCGCTGGGAGTCGGCGGATGAGCGCGACTCCGGCGCGCTGCGGAAGTTCACCGATGAGATCATGGCCGCCATTGCCTCGTTGTCCGGCCAGGAGGTCGTACCGAACTACGCCAAGCGGGACAAGGGTCGATTGTCGGCACCGGGCTCAGAGGCGGACCCGCTCCCGCCCGAGGGGCCCGATGGGACACGCGGGTCGGATGGGCGGGATCCCGGGATGCGCCGAACGCGCCCGTCGGGGCGGCGGCGAGTTCCGTAGAGGCGTAACGGCTCGTGCCTGCTGGGGAGGCGTAACGGCGCGGACGCTAGCCGGTAACAACCGGTTTACATGGCGCCGCTAGCGTGACGGGGTGTGCCGTCCTACATCCTGCGAGTCTGGGTGCCCGACCGGCCCGGTGCGCTCGGATCTGTCGCGAGCCGGATCGGGGCGGTGCGCGGCGATCTGGTCGGGATTGACATCCTGGAGCGCGGCGGCGGCCGGGCCATCGACGAGCTAGTGGTCGAGCTACCCGACGAGTCGCTCGTGGACCTGCTGATCTCGGAGGTGTCGCAGGTAGACGGGGTGGACGTCGAGGACGTGCGGATGGCGCCTGAGGCGGCCACCGATCCGCGCCTCGACGCCCTCGAGACGGCCGCGTCCTTGGTCGCCCACGCCGAGGTCGGTTCCCTTCTCGACGCCCTGGCTCGGCGCAGCCTGCTGGATTTCCAGTCGGATTGGGTTGCGGTCGTGGACCTGGATTCGTCGAGCCCGGTGGTCACCGTCGGGTCCACTCCCGAGCCGACCTGGCTGGGTGCCTTCGTGACGGGTAGCCGGTCGTCGGGGACCTCCGTCGCTGAGTCCGGCCCGGACGATGTGGCCTGGGCCGACATGGATGCTGCTGGCCTGGTGGTGGTACTCGGGCGCAAGGGCCGCCCCTTCCGCGCCCGCGAACGGCGCCAGCTGACCGCCCTCGCCCGCATCGTCGACCATCGTTGGGCCGAGCTGCATACCAGAGCGGGGCGGCTGGCCCATCCGAGCGCCCTGTCTTTTTGACGGCCCTGCGAACCCTGCCGGCCCGGCGCCGGCCCGGCGGCGGCCGCCGGCCCCTGCCGATCAGGCGAGCGGGACGGACTGGGGGAAGCGGAAGGCGTCATCGGGATCCCACGCTCGCTTGACCTGCTCGAGGCGCGCCAGGTTGGAGCTGTAATAGGCGTTAGCCCAATCGGCCAGGTACGGGTCGATGTAGTTCTGATAAGCCTCGTCGCTCATGTAGGGCCGCAGCGAGTCGTACCAGCTGTCGAGCCAGGCTTGGCTGGCGGTCAGCTGGGCCGCCGGTGTACCGGGGTCGAAGGGAACGTTGTATTGCACCGACGCCAGCGCGTTTCGGTGCACGAAGGCGGTCGCGCTGGCGGGAACCCGGTTGATGGCTCCGCCGTAGGCGTCGAAGCCGGCCGCGCCCTGGGCGCCATCCGACTGGCGGGCTTGGACGCCGGCCACGATGGCCTGCACAGCCGCATCGCTGAGGGGGGCGTCGACATAGCTGGACTTCGCCAGGCTGGGCTGGCGGCTGAGGGCGCCACTCGGTGTCTGCGTCGGGAGATGGCAGGCTGCCTGACTGAAGTTGGCACAGCCGCCCTCGACGTACATGGCATGCGAGAACGGCACTGTCTCCACGAACCTCGACGACGGTTGGGTGCCCACCGCCGCCACGAGCTGGTCGACGAGTGGATTGGCAACGCCGGGAGCGCCCACCCATACCACCCCGACACTGAGGTTTGGCGCGGCCGCGGTCGGGTTGGCTTCCAACAGGCAGTTCGACCAGAGCTGGTCGGGCGCGGCCGGCGCCCAACCCAACCAGGCGGGGAGCACCTCGGCGGCGGCGGGCCATGGCCAGCTGAGGAAATAGAGGGTCAGCGGGCTGGTGGCGAAGGTGGCGAACGTGAAACTGGTGGCGATACCGAAGTTGCCCCCGCCCCCGCCGCGACACGCCCAGTAGAGATCGGGGTTGGTGGCGGCGTCCGCCGTCACCACCTCGCTGTCCGCGGTGACGACGCGCAGTGACGTGAGGGCGTCGCAGGTGAGGCCGTAGGACCGGTCGACTACCCCGACACCGCCCCCAAGGGTCAGACCGGCGATGCCGACCGTCGGGCAGGATCCGGCTGGGATCGAAACTCCGGTGCCGTTGAGGGTGGTGTAGACGTCGATGAGGCGGGCGCCGGCCCCGATGGTGGCGGCCCCCGATGACGTGGTGACCGCGGCCATGCCGGTGACATCGATGACCAGTCCGGTGGAGGTGGAGTAACCGGCGTAACTGTGTCCCCCGCTCCGAGCCGCAAACGGCAGAGCGTACTGGCGGGCAAAGCCGACGCAGCGCTGCACGTCAGCTTCCGAGGTGCAGTACGCGATGGCCGCCGGACGAACCGAGTCGAAGCGGGAGTCGTACAACTGCAGATCGGTCAGATATCCCGGATCCGCAGGGAGTACCAGCCGGCCGGTCAGGGAGCGGCCCAGAGCAGACCAGGCGGTGGCGGTGAGGGCCGTGCTCGGCGGCCCCGTCGTGGAGGTGCCAGTGGTCGCGGACGTAGGAGGGGTCGTCACCGAGCCAGCTGTGGGTACGGAGGAGCCGGGCGGCCGAGAGGACGAGCACGCGGCCAGGCCGAGGGTGGCGGCCGCGGCTGCGGCGGCTGCGCCGGCCCCGAGTCGGAGCACCTCCCGGCGGTCCAGGAGACGGGGCGCAGACGTTACGGAGTCAGAGTCCGAAGCTGGCGTGGCGAAGCCGTTCGACGGAGAGCTCATCGCCCGCGTAGTCGATGCTGGCGTGGGAGCCGCGACCGAACACCAGGAGGGTCAGCTCACTGGGCTTACCGCGAAGGGTGACGACGGCCGGGCCCCGCTTGAGGGTGGCGTCGCCGAAGCCGGGTGCTACGACCGCCAGGCCGGTCGGAGCCCGGCGGGCAAGCACGCGGCCCATCAGGCGCAGCCGACCCCAGAGAGCTGCCTCCTCGGCGGGATCAAGGGAGCGAGGCTTCCAAGCCGTGGCGCCGGCTCGGCGCACGTCCTCGTGGTGCACGAAGTACTCGACGGAGTTGATCTGCTCGTCGGCGAGCCGCATCGCCGCCGGCGGCCCGGATCGCACCCGGGCCACTAGGTCCTCCCAGCTGCTCCCGTCGCGGGTGGCCCGCAGAACGTTGTTGGTGTGGCCGGCGAACCAGGGGATCAGAGCTCCTGGCATGGCGTCGGGACGGCGTTCCCTGATCACCAGATGAGCTGCCAGATCAGCGGTAGCCCATCCCTCGCACAGGGTGGGGGCACCCGGACCCACCTGGAGGAACACGTCGCAGAGCGCCTGGCGTTCTTGTTGGGCGAAGTTCGTCACCGGCTGGATCCTACGTCGGACGCTCGCGGTCGCTGGTCAGGCTTCCTGGCCACGAGGGCGCAGGCCGGCCGCTCGGTACACGGCGTCGATCACCAGCATGTTGTGGATCGAGTCCGAAGGCGGGGTCAGCGTCGGGACGCCCTCGGCGACGGCCGCGCAGAACCCCTCCAGCTGGTAGTCGTAGGTGTGCCGGCGGGGGAAGTGCTCGACCCGTGTCCGGCCGCCGACCGTCGTGGACAACCGGTGCCACAGGTGAGGTCCCAGGGGGTTGACGATGACCAGACGACCGTCGTCCCCCCAGACCCGAGCCGTGATGCGCAACAGCGAAGAGGACCACATTGAGGCAGTGATCCGCCCGACGTGGCCGGCCGGGAACCGCAGCTCTGCGGTCATCGCCCGGTCGATCTGGTCCGAATGGAGCTTGGCGGACGCGCTGGCGACGGTGGGCTCCTCGCCGCCGAGGGTCCGCGCCATGTGGATGGCGTAGCAGCCCGCGTCCATGGTGGCCCCACCGGCGAGGTCCAGCTGGTAGCGAATGTCCGAGAAGCGGGGGAGTGGGAAGCAGAGCGCCGTCTCGACCCGGCGCAACTTGCCCAGCTCGCCGCTGTGCACGATCTCCAGTGCCCGTAGGAAGAGTGGGTGGTAGCGGTAGTGGAAGGCCTCCATGACGACCAGGCCGGATTGCTCGGCGGCCGTGGCTACCCGCTCGGCCTCGACGGCGTTGGCCGTGAAGGGCTTCTCGCAGAGCACGTGCTTGCCGGCTGCGATCGCCTTGAGTGTCCACTCGGCGTGCAAGCCGTTGGGCAGCGGGTTGTAGATGGCGTCGACCTCTGGGTCGTCCAATAGAGCCTGGTAGCTCGCCGCCACCCTGGGAACATCTTGCTTGCGGGCGAACACGGCGGCCTTCTCGGGGTCGCGCGCCGCCACCGTGACGACCGACGCTTCGGGGTTGTTGGCGGCCGGCCGGATCACTGCGGCCGGGGCGATCCGGGCCGCGCCGAGGATGCCGATGCGGAGGGGAGTCATGGTTGGACCCACTCTTTAGCCCGCTCGACTGCCCGGCGCCACCCCTGGTAGGCGCTGTCGACTGCGGCGTGGTCCGCCGCCGGCGTGAAGATCGCGTCGTGCGCCCAACGATCCGAGATCTCCGCGAGCGACCCCCACACCCCCTCAGCCAACCCCGCCAGCAGAGCGGCGCCGAGGGCGGTGGTCTCGCTCACGGCAGCCCGCACGACGGGCACGCCGAGCAAGTCGGCCTGGAAACCGAGCAGCGCGTCCATGACCGATGCGCCCCCGTCGACGCGGAGTTCGGCGAGCGCCTGGCCGGACGCCGCTTGCATGGCGTCGACGACGTCGCGTGTCTGGAATGCCATGGCTTCCACTACGGCCCGGGCCAGTTGAGCCCGCCCGACCCCGCGGGTCAACCCCACCAGGGCGCCGCGGGCGTGCGGGTCCCAATAAGGGCTGCCCAGGCCGGTGAGTGCCGGTACCAGGTAGGCACCGCCGGTGTCGTCGACCGAGGCGGCTAGCGGCCCGATCTCCGCCGCGGCGCCGATGAGGCCCAACTGATCGCGGAGCCACTGGACGGCGGCGCCGGTCACGAAGATGGCTCCTTCGAGGGCGTAGGCCACCTCGGCCGGGTGCTCGAGCGACCAGGCCACGGTCGTGAGCAGGCCGGGGACAGGATCGGGACAACGGTCGCCCACGTTCATGAGGACGAAGCTCCCGGTGCCGTAAGTGTTCTTGGTCATGCCTGGCGCGAAGCACGCCTGCCCGAAGAGGGCGGCCTGCTGATCTCCCGCCACCCCACTGATCGGGACTCCGGCGGGCAGCCCGGCCACGACATCGGCGGCTGTCGTCCCCAGACGGCCGCTGGAGGGACCCACCTCCGGCAGGATCGAGGTCGGCACGCCGAAGACATCGGCCAGCTCGGGGTCCCATTCCAGGCGGCGGATGTCGAAGAGCAGGGTGCGGGATGCGTTGCTGGGATCGGTGGCGTGGACCGCACCGCCCGTGAGCCGCCACAGCAGCCAACTGTCGACGGTGCCGAACGCCACACTTGGACCGGGCGTGATGCCCCCCTCGGAAAACAGCCAGGCCAGCTTGGTGGCGGAGAAGTACGGGTCGAGCACCAGGCCGGTGCGGGTCCGCACCAGCTCCAGGTGGCCGGCGGCCTCGAGCGACTCGCAGAGGGGGGCGCCTCGTCGGTCCTGCCACACGATGGCCCGATGGAGAGCCTGACCGGTACCGCGGTCCCACAGCACCACGGTCTCGCGCTGGTTGGTGATCCCGATCGCCGCCACCGGCTGATCCAGGGTGGCCAGCAGATCCGCCAAGGTGGCGGAGACGGCCGTCCAGATCTCCTCGGCGTCGTGCTCAACCCACCCGGGGCGGGAAAAGTACTGGGGAAACTCCCGGTAGCGGGCCCCGATCGGCAGACCTTCCGGGCTGACGGCCATGGCCCGAACCCCTGTCGTGCCCGCGTCGAGGGCGATTAGCACGGCCATGGACGCCAGACGATATCGGGCCGGGACGGCCGGCGGGCTGTACCCTGATCAACCCAGCTGGCCGCCCTGAGACAAAAAAATTCCCCGGCGCGGCCCCCTGTCGAAGGGGCGGGGACGAGAGGGCCGGCGCCAGGGTTTATGACCGCCGAGGGGGCAGCTTCGGCGGCTCTGAATTGAATGTACCCACGAGGCCTCGGTTTTCAACACGCTCTTCACACATTTTTTTCCTAGCGCACATATCTGAGGGCCGCCTGTGGATAAGTACCCGGATCCGGGAGGTAAATCCACAGCTTCTGCCTCTGTCGATCCACCGGTGCCGGGCTCTACGGTGGCTTCGGACCGGTGGTCGTAGCTCACAGCATGCAAAGTGCAAACCTTCGCGAGCAGCGGCTGACCAGCACTTTTTCATGCCGAAGACGATTGACACCAGTGGAACTACGGTGATGTAATTCATTCCTCATGTTGTGGCGTCGGGCGGTCCAGAGGACCGGGGACCACAACCGGTTGTGGTAACTACCAAGAATCTTCAGGAGGTACGACGAATGGCTATCGCCCCAGACCGGATCGGCATTGGCATCCACCGGCAGTTCACCACCCCGGGCCAGGATCCCTACGACACGGTCGAGTGGGAGCGCCGAGACGCCCGGATCGCCAACTACGCGACTGGGGCGGTGGCCTTCGAGCAGCTCGGCGTGGAGGTACCTGCCGGCTGGAGCTTCAACGCCACCAACATCCTGGCTCAGAAGTACTTCCGGGGCACCCTGGACTCCTCCGAGCGGGAGTGGTCGCTCAAGCAGGTCGCCGACCGGGTGGTGGACACCATCACCCGCTGGGGGCAGAAGGACGGGTACTTCGTCGACGACGAGGAGGCCGAGACCTTCCGAGCTGAGCTCAAGTACGCGATCATCCACCAGAAGGCGGCGTTCAACTCGCCGGTGTGGTTCAACATCGGTGTCGAGGGGGTACCTCAGCAAGCGTCCGCGTGTTTCATCCTCGCCGTCGACGACTCGATGGACTCGATCCTCAACTGGTACACGGAGGAGGGGACCATCTTTAAGGGTGGTTCCGGCGCCGGCGTCAACCTGTCGAAGATCCGTTCCTCACAGGAAGGCCTGCGGGGTGGTGGCACGGCGTCGGGTCCGGTCAGCTTCATGCGGGGCGCCGACGCTTCCGCCGGCACCATCAAGTCCGGCGGCAAGACGCGCCGCGCGGCGAAGATGGTCGTGCTCGACATCGACCACCCCGACATCCGCGAGTTCATCTGGTGCAAGGCGAAAGAGGAGGACAAGGCCGCGGCGCTGCGCGACGCCGGCTTTGACATGTCGATCGACGGCGAGGGCTTCAAGTCGATCCAGTACCAGAACGCCAACAACTCGGTCCGGGTGACCGACGAGTTCATGCAGGCGGTGCTCGATGACGCCGACTGGCATCTGCGCGCCATCACCACCGGCGAGGTGGTCCAGACGATCCGAGCCCGGGATCTGTTCCGCCAGATCGCCAAGGCCACGTGGGAGTGCGCAGACCCGGGTATGCAGTTCGACACCACCATCAACCGGTGGCACACCGCGCCCAACACCGACCGCATCAACGGGAGCAATCCTTGCTTCACCGGAGATGCGCTAGTACATACCGACAAGGGACTTGTGGCATTTAGGGAGCTCTTTGCTCGCGCCAACCTGGGGGAAACCTTCGCCGTATACACCCATGACATCACCAGCCAGGAGTCACCATCGCAGCGGCTTGAGCTGACACGTCCTGACGCTTTCATGATCACTGGGTTCAACGAGATTGTCCGGCTTCGCTTCGACAACGGAATGGAAGTGCGATGCACCCCCGGCCACGGCATCTTCACTACGAACCGCGGATACGTAGAAGCCCGTGATTTGACGCCGGAAGATGATGTAAAGACCCTGGACCTGCCGGCTCCAGCGGTGAGCGCAGAGTGGTCCCTACCGGTATCGGTCGACGTAGATGATTATCGAAAGAAGGGAGACCATCGTCGCCCGCTATGCCTTCCGGAGAAGTGGACCCCCGAACTAGGCCACTATCTCGGATGGCTCGTCGGGGATGGGTCCGTAGCTGCGAATGGGACGATCAGCGCTATCTACGGAACCGAGGAGGAACAGCGCGACATCCTTCCTAGACACAGCCGGCTGGTGACTGAGATCAACGGCGGTTTTACCCCCAGACCTAGTCGTCAACCGAATGGGACGGTTCAGCAGCGCCTTAGCCGGCGCGCCCTGACAGCGTTCTTTGAATCGCTCGGCCTCTCAGCTGTCAAGGGACCAGAGAAGCGCGTACCTGCTTCGATCCTGCAGGCACCCGAACCAGTAGTGGCGGCGTTCCTTCAAGGACTCTTCGACGCCGATGGTTGCGTTCGGCGTGATGACTCCAAAGGCAGCTACGTGGGGCTCGGATCTACGTCCCGCTGTCTACTTATCGATGTCCAGCGCCTCCTCTCCACCTTTGGAATCAACTCGAGGATCTATGCAGGACGGTCGGGCCAGCGGTCGTCCTTCGAGTACACGCGTCGGGATGGGGTCTCTGTCACATACCAGAGTCACTCGATGTACGACCTTCGGATCTCCGCTAGCTCGATCCTGATGTTTGCATCTCGAATCGGGTTCTCTGTTGCCGCCAAGGCGGCTCTTCTCCACTCATTGATCAACGAGCGGGTGCGAGGTTTCTACAGCGCCAGGACGAGCGCCAAGCTCCTCGAGCGGATGGATGATGGATTTGAGCTGACCTACAACCTCTCGGAACCTCGAAACCACTCGTATATCGTCAACGGATTGGTTGTGCGTAACTGCTCGGAATACATGCACATCGACAACTCGGCGTGCAATCTGGCCAGCCTCAACCTGCTCACCTTCCAAGATGAGAACGGGTCGTTTGATGTCGAGGGGTTCAAGGCGACGACCGAGGTGGTCTTCACTGCCCAGGAGATCATCGTGGGCAACGCCGACTACCCGACCGAGAGGATCGCCGACAATTCTCGGCGCTTCCGCCAGCTTGGCATCGGCTACGCGAACTTGGGCGCGCTGCTCATGGCCGAGGGCCTGCCCTACGACTCCGATGGCGGTCGGGCCTGGGCCGCGGCCATCACCGCCCTTCTAACTGGGCATTCGTATGCCACCTCGGCCCGCATCGCGGCCCGCATGGGGCCCTTCGCCGGCTACCACGAGAATCGGGACGCCATGCTGGGCGTGCTGCGCATGCACCGTGACGCGGCTGCCGACATCGATGAGGAGCTGGTTCCGACCGAGTTGCTGTCTGCGGCCCAGGAGGCGTGGGACACCGCCGTGGACGTGGCCGAGCAGTACGGCGTCCGCAACTCACAGGCCAGTGTTTTGGCGCCGACTGGCACCATCGGCTTGCTCATGGATTGTGACACCACCGGCATCGAGCCTGACCTGGGGCTGGCCAAGATGAAAAAGTTGGTCGGTGGCGGCACTATGTCGATCGTCAACCAGACGGTCCCTCGCGCCCTCCGGCAACTCGGTTATTCGACTGAGCAGATCAACGAGATCATCGCCTATATCGACGAGCGCAAATCAATCTTAGGTGCCCCGCACTTGAGCGCCGATCACCTGCCCGTCTTTGCCTGTTCGATGGGTGACAACGCAATCCATTACCGCGGTCATATTCGCATGATGGGTGCGGTCCAGCCGTTCCTCAGTGGCTCAATCTCGAAGACGGTCAACATGCCCGAGGACGCCACCGTCGAGGAGGTCGAACTTCTGCACATCGAGGCCTGGCAGCTCGGGATCAAATCGGTCGCCATCTACCGCGACAACTGCAAAGTGGCGCAGCCACTGGCCACCGCCAAAAGGACGGTGGCCGATCCGACCGTCTCGCCGGCGGAAGCCCACGACGCCGAGCTGGCGATCAAGGTGGCGGAGTTGGAGAAGGCCCTCGACCGCCAGACGGTCGTGGTCAAACAGCCGATCCGCGAGCGGTTGCCCCGCCGGCGGGCGTCGACCACGTTCGCCTTCCGGGTCGCCGATTGCGAAGGGTACGTGACTGTCGGGGAGTACGAGGACGGCCGCCCGGGCGAGGTGTTCATGAAGGTCTCGAAGCAGGGGTCCACCCTGGCGGGGATCATGGACGCTTTTGCCATCGCAGTCAGCCTGGGCCTACAGCACGGGGTGCCGCTGGCGACGTATGTCAAGAAGTACACCAACATGCGCTTCGAGCCGGCGGGCATGACCGATGACCCGGACCTGAGGATCGCCCAGTCGCTGGTCGATTACATCTTCCGGCGGCTGGCGGTGGATTACCTGTCCCTGGACGAGCGAGCCGAGCTGGGGGTGCTCACCTCCGCGGAGCGGACCCAACAGACCCTGCCGGGCGTCGAGGAGGCGGCGACACCCAGTTCGCATGTGGTCGAGGTAGAACGGAACCGTGACGATTATCCCGCCGCGGACCGGGCTCCGAATGCACGACCGGCTATCCGACGGGACTCGCCACTGGCCCGGGAGTCGGACGCTCCCTACTGCTTCCAATGCGGGGTGCAGATGATCCGGGCCGGCAGCTGCCACGCCTGCCCCTCGTGCGGTACCACCAGCGGCTGCTCGTAGGCCTAGGTATCCAAGGACAGGTCCCCGGCAAGGACAACATCCGTACCGGATGGATCAGTACACCCGGGCTCGATCTGGTCGAGAATGCCGCTAGGGTCGACGCCTCCAGCGCACGGACTTGTTTCGACCAGATAAACCGTGCCGCTAAATGTCCCTATACAGCCTCCAAACGGTGCCGACCCAGTAAAGCTAACGGTGTTGGCGCCGGGGTCGAGCGGCGAGCCCAATGTGCTGCAGTAGATGCCTAACCCGGTAAGAAGTTCCGCAGAGTCTGAAGATGAACTTTGTCCCATATATAGAGTGAAGCCTCCGACAGGCGCGTCGGTCGACGTACCAACATACGTGCCCGTTATTTGATATTCGGAGGAATCAAGGACGATCGACGACGGCGAGCCGCTGACGGGGATGTATTCGAACGTCCCAGGACCGGAACCGACGACGGCGACCGTGGGTAGAAGTCTGTGCGGAGGCGGCCGTCGAAACGATGGTCAGCACGAGTGCTGAGACGCTGAAGCACGTGGCCGCAATGGAATGCCTACCCAGCCAGTTCATCGCAACCCTCTCCCCCCGAACCGGACAAATCAGAAGTATGGTGCCATACGTAGCGTCAGGAAGCAACCGCGTCGCGGCTCCGGAAGCCGCGCTCCAACGGTGCGCGAATGGCGGGGGCGCTAAGCGACAGCCCGTTACCTCTCTTCGCCGGCCTGGTCAGCGTCGCTGGCCTCGCCGGCGTCATCGGCATCATCGGGCTCGCCGGCGCCGTCCGCCTCGTCGTCCTCCTCGTCGTCGCCGTCCCGACGCAGCCAGGACACGATCTGGTTGGACAGCTTGTTGACGCCACCCACGGTCCGCTCGACCACCCCAGTAAACCGCTCCCGGTAGTGGCGCACCGCGGCGTCGAACTCGGCCGAGGGCGGCGGCTCCTCGCCCCGCCGGACATACGCGCCTGACCGGATCCGCTCGAAGTCGCCGGAGTCCACCCAGGTGACCAGTTCTCGCACCCGGCGGACCGCGGCGGGGTGGGTCCGGCCGAGCTCCGACGCGAATCGAGACCGCCGGGCGAAGAGGTCCTCCTCCTCGGTGTACTCGGTGGCCTGGCGGATGAAAGCGTCCACCTGCATGCCGGGTAGGGCCCCGCCGGCCATACGCATCAACATCCGGTACACCACGGTCGGATCGTCGAGGGCTAGCACTGCGGCCCGGTCACACGTGAGCTCCGCCGCCCGGCTCCATTCGAGCAGGGCGAGATAGAGCCCCCGCACCGGTAGGCCGGCCAAGGGAATGTCGGAAAAGACGCCGGCGAGCAGCTGAGCCAGGAGCACCAGGGCTGTCGAGTAGGTCACGTGGTCGGACAGGACGTGGCCGAGCTCGTGGGCAAGCACCGATTCGACTTCGTCGGGGTCATAGTCAGCGACCAGCGGCGAATACACCACGACCACCGGCGAGCGCATCCCGAAGGTGAGGGCGTTGACTAGCGGGTGCTGAGTGACGAACAGCGGCGTCGGGTCCATGTCGAGGCGGGCGGCGGCTCGTAGGTGCATGGCCCAGACGTCGGGGACCTGATCGGGGCCCAGGCGGACCGAGTCGCCGAGCATCATCTGGCGGAAGCGGGTTTCCACGCCGAGCCGGCCGAACCGCTTGACCAGCCGGTTGAGCAGGGGTATGGCGTGCAAGGCCGACGTGGCGGCCCGGTCCGCTGGGTGCTCGTAGCTCCTCGGGCTGATCTGCGGATAACGGGTGACCAACTCAATCGGCATCAGCCAGGTGTACCACCCCGCCGGCTTCTGCGCCGTTCCTCCGTAGACTCCGGTAGGGAGGCCACATGTCGAACCTGCAGATCATCATTGGCAGCACCCGGCCTACGAGAGCCGCGGATGGCGTCGTGCCCTGGGTGCTCGATCGGGCGACGACCCACGGCGCTTTCGACGTGGAGGTGCTCGACCTGCGGGACTGGCCTCTGCCGATGTTCGGGGAGCACGTGGGGTCGATCGGTGACCGTGCCGATCCCACCTACTCGGATCCGATCGTGCGACGCTGGAACCAGACCATCAAGCGGGGTGACGCCTACCTGGTGGTCACCCCCGAGTACAACCACAGCATCCCAGGCGTCCTGAAGAACGCCATCGACAGCGTCTTTGTGTCCTTCGCCTTTCGTAACAAGCCGGTCGCCTCCATCGGCTACAGCGGGGGCATCGCTGGAGGCACCCGGGCCATCGAGCACCTCGCCCTCGTCGCCATCGAAGCCGAGATGGTCCCGTTGCGCAACAGCGTGATCATCCCGTTTGTGGGATCGGCGTTCGACGAGAGCGGTGATCCGAAGGATCCCATGACCGACGCCAGCCTGCGCATCGTGCTGGACGACCTGCAATGGTGGGCGACGACGCTCGAGCAGGCCCGAGCGGCCGGGGAGCTGGCGCCGGGCAGCTACCGGGCCCGAGCGGCGCAAGCTCAGCTGAAGGGCGGCTGAGTGAAAGCGGCCGTGTATTACGAGACGGGGTCCCCAGACGTGTTCCGTTATGAGGACGTCCCCGACCCAGTTTGCACTCCGGACGGAGTGCTTGTCCGGGTGGAAGCGATCAGCATCGAGGGCGGCGACACCTTGAACCGCAGCGGAGGCCCGATCCTGGTCACCCCCCACATCGTCGGCTACCAGGCGGCGGGCACTGTCGTTGAGGTTGGACCAGACGTGAGTGATCGATTCGTCGGCCAGAGGGTGGTCGCCACCATGTTCGCCGGGTCGCACGCGGAGTTGGTCGCCGTACCGGCCATCCTCACCTGGGTCATCCCCAACGGCGCGGACGTGGTCGCATGCGCCTGCGTTCCGGTCGCCTTCGGCACCGCCCACGATTGCCTCTTCGAGTTCGGTCATCTGACTGCGGGCGAGACCGTGCTCATCCAGGCCGGCGCCGGTGGCGTGGGCGTGGCGGCCATCCAGATGGCCAAGCGGGCCGGCGCAACCGTCATCGCCACTGCTTCCAGCCTGGAGCGGTTGGCTCCCCTGGCGGAACTCGGTCTCGACCATCCCATTGATTACTCGCAGGATGGCTGGGTGCAGGAGGTCCGCGCCCTGACTGGGGGCGAGGGCGTGGAGCTGGTGGTCGACTCCGTCGGGGGGCGGGTGCTGCAGGGGAGCGCGGCGTGCCTGGCCTATCGGGGCCGGCTGATCACGGTGGGCAGAGCCGGTCGAGACCCAGAGCCGTTCGACGTGTCGGTGCTGGCCATGGGCAATCAGTCCCTGACCGGTGTGTTCCTCGGCGCCGAGCTCGTCTTCGAGCGGGCTAGGCAGATGATCGGCAGCCTGGTCGACGACGCCGCCGCCGGGCGGCTCACGGTCCTGGTGGACCGGACCTTCCCGCTGGCGGAGGCCGCCGCCGCCCACGCCTTCATCGAGAGCCGCCAGGCCGTCGGGCGGGTGGTCCTGATCCCCTGAGGGCCCTATCCCCTGAGGGCACTGAGGGTCGCGCTCTGACGAGGACGGACATGCGATCCTGGAGCCATGTCGGATCTCTTCAAGTACGTTCCCCATCCGCACCTCGAGCACCGCAAGGCGACCGGCCCGCCGAAGGTGGCCTCGGCCGTCGCCCAGGTACACGGCACCGGTCGCATCGGAAAGCTCAACGCCGCCATCGGCCTCAAGATCACGCTCGTCGTCGGGACGATGTGGGCCGCCTACATCTTCACTCTGCTGGCCCTTGTCAGCGCCCCGTCCGCCTTCAAGGGCGACAGCATCGTCATCGTGGCCTGGATCGCCCAGACCTTCCTCCAGTTGGTACTGCTGCCCATCATCATCGTGGGCCAGAACATTCAAGCCGCGGCGGCCGACTCCCGGTCCCAAGCCACCTACGACGATGCCGTCGCCGTCCTGGAAGAGGCCAAGTCGATCCAGGAGCACCTGGCCGCCCAAGACGCCGAGCTGACGAGACTGGTGGCCACCATCTGCACGCCGAAGCAAGCCTGACGTCCGGCCGTACCATGGGGCGCCCAGGCCGCGTCGCGATCGGAGACCCGAGATGCCCGTCACCCGCATGAACCATGCCGTCCTCTACGTAAGGGACGTGCCGCGCACCCGCGACTTCTACCGTGACCTCCTCGACTTCCGGGTCAAGTTCGAGATCCCGGGCCAGGCTGCCTTCCTGCAGGCCCCGGCCAGCCAAAATGACCACGATCTCGGCATCTTCCAAATCGGCGCCGGCGCCGGCCCCTCGCAGGCGGGGCGGTCCACCGTCGGCCTCTATCACATCGCCTGGGAAGTCGACACCCTCGACGAACTGGAGCGCATCGCCGCCAAGCTGGGCGACGCCGGCGCCCTGGTCGGAGCATCGGACCACGGCACCACCAAGGCCCTCTACGCCCACGACCCCGATGGGCTCGAGTTCGAGGTGTGCTGGTTGGTGCCCGCCGACCGGCTCCCGGCGGAGATCGACGCGATGACCAAGCCGCTGGACCTGGCTGCCGAGATCGCCCACTACGGCGGGTCGACGCGAGGCGGTGTGGGGATCTCCTTCCCGGCGCTGGTGTGACGCCGACGGTTTCGCCGATGGCTGGCACCGTCGTCGAGGTGCTGGTCGGACCCAGCGACGTTGTCAGAGCCGGGCGGTCCGTCGTCATTCTGGAGTCGATGAAAATGGAGCACGAGGTGCCATCGGCTTCCACCGGCACCGTCCGGCAGGTGGCGGTCGCACCCGGGGATACCGTGGCTGCCGGCGATCAGCTGATCCTGGTCGAGGATGGCGCGGTCGATCAAGCGGATGCAGTGGCGGTCGATGCCGCCGACCCGCGCCGGGTCCGGGCCGATCTCGACGAGGTGCAGCGGCGGCAGGCGCTGGTGCTGGACGAGGCCCGCCCGGAGGCGGTGGCCCGGCGTCGCAGCCGCGGTCATCGCACCGCCCGGGAGAACCTCGGCGATCTCTGCGATCCGGGCACATTCGCCGAATACGGGTCGCTGGCCATCGCCGCCCAACGGGACCGCCGCTCGCTCGACGACCTGTTGCGCAACACGCCGGCCGACGGGCTGATCGGCGGTACCGCCCACATCAACGGGGACCTGTTCGGGGAGGCCGCCTCGCGCTGCGTGGTGGTGTCCTATGACTACATGGTCCTGGCCGGGACTCAGGGCTACCAGGGTCACCGCAAGAAGGACCGCCTCTTCGAGTTGGCCGAGCGCTTCCGCTTGCCGCTCGTGCTCTTCGCGGAGGGAGGTGGCGGCCGGCCGGGGGACACGGCGGCGCCACAGGTCTCGGGGCTCGAGGTCATGGCCTTTGCCCTCTTCGGGCGCCTGAGCGGGCTGGTGCCCCTCGTCGGGGTGGTGTCGGGCCGTTGCTTCGCCGGCAACGCCGCTCTCCTCGGTTGTTGCGACGTCATCATCGCCACCGAGGACTCGAGCATCGGCATGGCCGGCCCGGCCATGATCGAAGGGGGCGGGTTGGGTCTCTTCCGTCCCGACGAGGTCGGTCCGGTTTCGGTGCAGTCGGCCAACGGCGTGATCGACGTGTTGGTTTCCGATGAGGCCGCCGCCGTGCAGGTGGCGCGGCAGTACCTGGGGTATTTCCAGGGCACCCGCCCTGACTGGGACTGCCCCGATCAGCTCTTGCTTCGCGGGGCCATCCCCGAGGACCGTCTACGCGTGTACGACGGGCGCGCCGTGCTGGACGGGCTGGCCGACATCGGTTCTGTCCTGGAGCTGCGATCGGGTTGGGCGCCGGGGATGATCACCGCCCTGGCCCGCCTGGAGGGGCGCCCGGTCGGCATCATCGCCAACAATCCGGGCCATCTGGGGGGCGCCATCGATTCGGACGGGGCGGACAAGGCCGCCCGCTTCCTCCAACTCTGCGACGCCCACGATCTGCCCATCGTGTTCCTGTGCGACACGCCTGGCTTCATGGTCGGTCCGGAGGCCGAACGCAGGGCCCAGGTTCGTCACTTCGCCCGCATGTTCGTCGTCGGAGCCAGCGTGACGGTTCCCTTCGTGACCGTCATCCTGCGCAAGGGTTACGGCCTCGGGGCTCAGGCTATGGCCGGCGGCAGCTTCCGGTCGCCGGCTCTGACCGTGGCGTGGCCAACCGGTGAGATTGGCGGGATGGGCCTCGAGGGCGCGGTCCGGCTTGGTTTTCGCAAGGAGCTCGACGCCGAGGAGGACCCCGAGGCCCGGCAGGCGCTGTACGAACGGCTGGTGGCGGCGGCGTACCGCAACGGTAAGGCCCTCAACGCGGCCTCCCACTTCGAGATCGACGACGTCATTGACCCGGCGGAGACCCGGACTCGCATCCTGGCCACTCTCCGCGCCGCGCCGGCGCCTCCCGTCCGAGAGGGCAAGAAGCGCCCGTGCGTCGACACCTGGTGAGCCGGCCGCGGTAGGGGTCGCCGGCGCCGTAATCTGACGGCATGGCACCCGAAGTCAACAAAACAGAAGAGGAGTGGCGGGCGTCACTCAGCCCGGAGCAGTACGACGTGCTGCGCAAGGCCGGGACGGAGCGCCCATGGTCAGGGAAGTATGTCCACAACCACGACGACGGCAGCTACCGGTGCGCCGCTTGCGGCGCGGTGCTGTTCGATTCGGCCACCAAGTTCGAGTCCGGCAGCGGTTGGCCCAGTTTCTACGAGCCCGCGGTGGCAGAAGCCATCGAGCTGGTGTCGGACCGCAGCATGGGTGTGACCCGAACCGAAGTGCGCTGCCGGCGCTGCGGGGGCCATCTCGGGCATGTGTTCGACGACGGCCCGCAGCCCACCGGGCAGCGCTTCTGCATGAACTCCCTCGCTTTGGAGTTCGAGCCCCGAACCTAGGCCGTTAGCTTGGGCGCGTTTTGCGTGTTGGGCGCGCTCAACACGCCGTGAGCTGGTTGGGCGCGCCCAAGATGAAAAACGCGCCCAGATTCCTTGACGCCCCCTAGCCCTGGGTGCGGACTCGCTCCGGTTCGATCTGGAGGATGACTCGCTCGGTGACAATCGGGTTGGCGTACGGCCCACCTGTGTACTTCTCGCTCAGGTGGTCGATGTGTTCGCGGGCCTCGGCACCGGTGACCGTACCGACCACCCGCCCGCGAATCTCGGAGTAGCGGTAGGGGTTGGCCGCATCGATGACGATGACCGTCGTCCGTGGATCGTTCTGAATGTTGCGGAACTTCTGGCGGCCGGTCTCGGTATTGATCAGGATGTGGTCGTCGTCCGCGTCCACCCACATGACGTGGGTGGACGGCTGCCCGCTCGGCAGGAGCGTGGTGATGGCGGCAAAATTCTTTCCCTGGGCGAGTTCCTTGGCGGTGGTATCGAGCATGCCGCCAAACTAGCGGCGGGTCAGTCCATTTCGGCGAGACGGCGGGCAGCAACATTGCGAGCTGACCGAATCGACCGGCGTCGCTTCCAGAACGGCGTCTTCCAGACCTTGAACCCCGGCCGCCTGCCTGGCTTCGGAGCCTGCTTGGGTCGGGGAGACGTCTTGCGTCCCACGTCGTGCGGGACCTGCGGACACAACAGATCGGCGTCTTCCAGCGCCTCGTCATCACCGGCCAACACGTGCAGCTTGGCCCGGGCGGTGTGGCGTACCTGCCGGGTTGTGCGGCGCCGGTGATCGGGGGTGTCCTCGCCGATGGGGTCGGACACCCTGGTGGATGGCTGGCTCGCCTGCGGTTCGCTCACGAAGCCTCCTACTGGTCTGCCGGCACCTATTCGGACACCGGCCGTCCCTATGTATGGTGCCATGCCGACGTGGTGCGCGCCAGGGTCGGGGCAGACTTTCAGGGGACGTTCAGGTCACCCTGGGTCTTCCCCGCATCTGATGAAGGGCGAAAGACCGCTTCCCGGTAGTAGCGCAGCTCCCGGATGCTCTCCAGGATGTCGTCGAGCGCCCGGTGGGTTCCGGCCTTTTTCGGCCCTTTGGAGTACATCTCCGGGTACCAGCGACGGACCAGCTCCTTGACGCTGGAGACATCAACGGAGCGATAGTGGAGGTAGTCGTCGACCTCGGGCAGCCAGGCGGCCAGAAACCGGCGGTCGGTGCCGATGGAGTTGCCACACAGCGGGACACTGCGGGCGTCCGGAATGTGCTGGCGCAGGAACGCCAGGGTCGCTTCGCCGGCTTCGGCGAGGCTCGTGGTGGAGGCCTGGATGGCGTCGAGCAGCCCACTCTTGGTGTGCATGGCCCGTACCACGTCATCCATGCCGGCGAGCTGATCGGCTGAGGCGGAGATCACCAGGTCGGGCCCTTCGGCGACGACCTCGAGCTGATCGTCGGTGATGAGGGTGGCGACTTCCACGATGGTGTGGCGAGCCGGGTCGAGGCCGGTCATCTCCAGATCCATCCACGCGAGCATCGGGTGAACCTAGCCAATCGATATACAACCGCGCAGGCAGATACGTTGAACGCGTGCTCGATGTTCCGGTAGTGATCCTCGATTCCGATTTGACGCCCCCCTCTTATGCCCGACCGGGCGACGCCGGAGCCGATCTGGTAGCGCGCACTGGAGCGGTGATCGCCGCCGGCGGCGGCCGAGCGCTCATCCCGACCGGCATCCGGGTGGCCATTCCTGCCGGCTACGCCGGCTTCGTGCAGCCGCGCAGCGGACTGGCGCTGCGCCACGGGATCACCCTGGCCAACAGCCCCGGCCTGATCGACTCCGGCTACCGCGACGAGATCGCGGTCATCGTCATCAACACTGATCCGGTCGCTGACTTTGAAGTCCGCCGGGGTGACCGGATTGCTCAGTTGGTCGTGCAGCGGGTGGAGGAAGCGTCGTTTACGCCCGTGGCCGACCTGCCGGTTTCGGCACGCGGGTTCGGTGGCTTTGGCCACACCGGGCGGTAGTCCGGTGCCGGAGCTACCCGAAGTCGAGGCCCTGACTCGCTTTCTGGCCGAGAAGTGCTCCGGGGAGGAGATCGAGCGGATCGAGGTGGCTGCCCTTTCCGCGTTGAAAACCTACGATCCGCCGATTGAGGTCCTCCGCGGTCGGACGATCGACACCACATCCCGGTGGGGGAAGTATCTCGGACTTCAGGTCGGGGATCTCTGGCTGGTGACGCACCTGGCCCGGGGCGGGTGGGTGCAATGGCGCGACACCACGCCGCCGGCCCGAGCCCGGCCGGGTAAGGGTCCGCTCGCCCTCCGGGTCGGCCTCTCCAGCGGCGGCGGCTTCGATGTGACCGAGCAAGGGACCGAGAAGCGGTTGGCGCTGTGGGTCGTACGCCAGCCCACGGACGTCGAGGGCCTGGCCAGGCTGGGTCCGGACCCGTTGGACCCGGCCTTCGGCATAGCGGAGCTGGCGGCCCTGCTCGACGGGCGGGCCGGCAATCTCAAGACCGTCCTGACCGATCAGTCGGTGCTGGCGGGTGTCGGCAACGCCTACTCCGACGAGGCCCTGCACCGAGCCAAGTTGTCGCCGTACAAGCCGGCCGGCAAGCTCGTCGCAGCTGAGGTGACTGCCCTGCACGGCGCCCTCACCGGTGTGCTCGGCGACGCCGTGCAGCGGTCATTGGGCCTACCCGCCAAGGGCCTCAAGGCCGAGAAGCGAAGCGGCCTGGCGGTGCACGGACGGACCGGTGAGGCGTGCCCGGTTTGTGGCGACACCATTAGGGAAGTGTCATTCGCCACGAAGTCGCTGCAGTATTGCCCGACGTGTCAGACGGGAGGCCGGCCCTTGGCGGACCGCCGGCTTTCGCGGCTGCTCAAGTGACCGAGCCGGCGCCGCCGCCCCGAGGAACGCAGTGGGGCCGGCGCCCGCCGCAAAGTGCCGTACACCGGGGAGTTCACTGGTATCGCGACGAGCGGGGGCGGGTCAGCTTCTACGACACCGACGGCGAGCGGTGGGTGCCGTGGGCGTCGGGTGTCGACGCCCCGCCGCGCCCGCCGGGATGGGGCGGCGGGCTGGTACGCCCCCACTGGACGACCGGTTGGCGGCTGGTCCCCGTGGTCCTCACCGTGGTGGTGGTCGTCATCGCGGTGCTGCAGGCGCTGCGCCCCTCGGGCAATCAGGTGGAGAAGGAAGCAAAGGCTTCCGCAGCCCTGCTCGGCAAGTGTTTAGCCCAGAATGGTACGGCGTTGGGTCACCCGAAATATTCGTCGACGCCGGTNNTCGCGGACCGCGACCGTCAAGGTGGTCAAGGTGCTGCCCAGTACCCCCGGGAGTCCTCTTTGTCCGGCGGCCACCACAGGCGTCGAACTGCCGTACGCAGGGGTAAAATTCCTGCACATCGAGTGCGTGCAGCCAGTGCATTCGAGCGGGTAGCGCGGGTGAGCTCCAAAGGGCGTCTGCTAGTCTGGAACGCGCTGCGGACGTGGCTCAGCTGGTAGNNGAATCCCGTCGTCCGCTCGGAGAAGGTGCAGGTCAGACGGTCACGACCGTCGCCATTGTCCCACAGAGGCTCAGGAATTTGTCAGTCAGCTCGGATGCAGGCGGGATCGGACACGTGTGCGGACACGGGATCGGACAGGCGGGATCGGACAGTGGATCGGACAGCGGGATCGGGCATGCCAACATGGTTGGGGTCGGGTCGAGTCCCAACGCGTGGTGTACAAGCTGTCGGTTTCCGACGGTCTCGCATCAACCTGAGTTGATCAGTAGTGTCCGGTTCTGGCCAGCATGTCAGCCGAGCGCTCGACAAACTGGAAGGCGGACGACCTCACGAACCGGTCATGCACCACGTTGAGGTGGTAGATGACTTTGTCGTGACCGTCGTCCCTGACCACGCAGACCGCGAGGAGCTCCATGCTGTCGAAGCCAGTCCGAACTGTCAGCGCCGAGAGCGCAGCCCTGATGGACACGCTCGAAGACGTGCGACCCGATTCCTCCACCGCATGCTCGGCGTGGTCCGCTCACGACATAGTCGCCCATCTCGCCGCGGGCGCCATGGAACACGCCGATCTCATCGAACACCGCCTGTCGGGCCATCCCGAGCGCGCCACCCGAGGCTTCGAGGAGCGCGAACTGCCGTTCCGGGCCCTCGACCACGACACGCTCATGGGCCGCTTGGTCGACGAGATCGGTCGCAAGCAGCGAGCGTACGAGGAACTAGCCGCCTCCGAGGACCCGTCGATCGCGTTCACCGGCACTCGGCTCACCAAGGAGAAGTCCGAGCTGCACTCCCGCAGCGAGGCGGCGTTGCATCGTTGGGACATAACCGGCGACGACGAGACCTCCCAAACGTTGCTCTCCCAGCCCGAGCTGGCCAGCCACGCCGTCTGGGTGTTGGACAACATGCCGGTTCTAAATGAATCCGCTCAGGCTCTCGGCGCCCGAACC
Organism: Acidimicrobiaceae bacterium; assembly: GCA_003156595.1. Taxonomy (GTDB): domain Bacteria; phylum Actinomycetota; class Acidimicrobiia; order Acidimicrobiales; family Palsa-688; genus PALSA-693. The sequence continues at coordinate 49,431 of PMHH01000113.1, read as the reverse complement.
GCCAGGACAGCGCCTGTGACCATCGTGTTTCGAACCGCGAACCAACCTGACATCGCCTTGACTCTCAGCCAGGCAGGTTCGCGCTTTCAGATCCTCCCCGAAAGGGTCGACGCCGATGTGATCCTGGCCATGCGAGCCGATCACCGACCTCTAGTCTTATGGGGTCGCAAGCCCGCCGAGCTCGACCTAGCCGTCGAAGGCGACCAAAAACTCCTTACCTTGCTCGAGAACACCCTGTGGCCCGACGCGACACCCTGGCCACGGGCCGTCTGAGCGTGGTCCTGCCCCGTCAAGGGTATCGGCCGCGCACCGCTCCGAATGCTCGCTGCCACGGCGGCGGTACTGGGCGCAACTAGGGGCCGATACAGAGTGGCCTTTACCGGCATTGGGGCCATGCTTCAGCTAGATATGAACCTTCGTTTGGAGACAAGCTCGGGAGCGCTGAACCTACAGCCGGTTGGCGACTGAAGCGAAGGTTGGTGAGCCGGGCTCGAGAGGCAGTCGCGTGCTCCGCGCGACGAAGCTGATCGCGTGATACCAACCGCAGAGTAGGAGTAGATCGAGCAGGTTCGAGTCACTGAAAACCCCCGCCATCGCTTCCCACAGTTCGTCCGAAATATCGGCTTGGTCGTGCAGTGAGTCCACGGCTTGAATGAGCAAGCGGTCGCGCTCGTCGATCCAGCAGGCGTCGTCGCTGCTGCCTGTTGTCAACGAGGCGATCTGCCGATGGTCAAGTTCTACTCGCTGAGCAAAGAAAGCAACGTGGACGCCCCACTCGTACTCGCAGCCGCAACGTGCGCACGTACGATCAATGACGATCTCGCGGTCACGCATCGATAGAGAGAGCCTGCGGCTGAGCTCGTAACTCCCCCACGCGCCCATCGCCTCGGCCATTGGAAGGTTCCTAACGAACGTACGGAATAGGGCGATCGGGGGAATGCCGGGAGGCATCATCTTCGACAGCTGCGCCCCGATCTCCGGGGAATAAGGCGGCTCCAGCGGAGCCAACCTCGGTGCTACTCTTTCAGTAACCATGAATGGAAAGAGTACGTTACGGAATCCGAAACGTCAAGCTGTGCCCCGGCCTGGCCGGCCGGTCCGCGGCTCGTCGAGCGGCCGGCCCATCATGGCCGCCCTGGACCTTCTCGGCCGTCGCTGGTCGCTCCGCGTCCTGTGGGAGTTGCGGGATGGACCAGTCGGTGTCCGCGCCCTTCGCGAGCGGTGCGACGGCATGTCCCCGAGCGTGCTCTACGAGCGACTCAGAGAGCTTGGACACGCCGGCCTCCTGGTAAAGAACGACGACGGCCAGTACGAGCTCACCGAGATCGGACGAGCACTTGGTAGCGCACTGGACCCGCTAGACCAATGGGCTCGCCGATGGGCCAACGAGACCGAGGAGATTTCGACAGGGGACTAGCAACGACTTCCCCTAGGGGACTTGGGGGACTGGCCTATGCGCAGCAGACCCTCACATGGGTGGGATGAGTTCGGACCAACCATCCAACTGGGTGGTGTCCCCGGTAATGTCCACTCCTGCGGCGGAGGTGGGAAGGCGTCCCCAGACGATGAGGAGGAGTTGTTGAGCACGGCCGCAAATCTGCACATCGGCCTGGCGAGGTTCGGGGCTCACAGTTCGGCCCCCCTGCTCGGAGAGGTCAAGCCACCATTGGTCACCGCTATCACTGGACTGGAACCTGATCGTAGGTCCAGGTGGAGCATTGTGCCCGGCTCGTGATGCTTGGACGAACACGTCGAGATATTCATCGATCCCGTCGGCGGCGACCTCGGGTGCAATCAGGTGCACCTTGCCCCTCGCCGCATCGACGTCCCAGCGGTGCACGACGGCTTCGTACGCCATGCGGCGAGCCCACCACCCGACAGTACGCCCGTCTGCATACCATGACCAGCATTCGTCGCTGGCGGGGACGCTCAATAGTCGATCGAGCATCGAACTCGTGCCGGCCCGAAACCAATCTACGAACTCTGGCGCGTCCTTCGGCGGTACTTCGAGCGTGGCGAAAAGCCCAAAATCGGCGTCTGGTCGGTCTCTGACAATCTGGCCCACCACATGGTGCGTCGATGCCACGTGTCGAGCCACTGTACCGACGGTCCAGCGGTCTGACCACGGAACGGCCGCACGTCGATCGTCTTCGTACGCGCTGACGATCCCTGCCGTTTCGTCAGCGATGATGGACCCGTAGTCGATTGTCACGTCAGATCCGCTCCTGGTGCCAAGTGATTAGTATAACGAGTGTTATAGTAAATGTTGTGCCTCATTGTCAACAGGCCCCTCTGCCACATCGTCGCCACGACGAGGATCAGTGATGGCCCGACCGCCCGAGCCAGAACGCCGCCTAGAGCTTCTCGATGCCGCTGTCGACTATGTGGTGGCGCATGGCATCGCGGACATGTCGCTGAGACCTTTAGCCGTGGCGCTTGGAACGCAAGCGCCGGTCCTGCTGCACCATTTCGGATCGAAGGAGCAACTGGTTGTCGAGATCTTGGATCGCGTCCGGGATCGATTGCGAGCACTTGGGCGTGAAGCCGAATCCGATCAATACCGCTCTGGGCTTGGGGCGGTCTGGGCCTGGGTGTCTCACCCCGACCAAGGCCAGCTTATGCGTCTCTTCTTCGAGGTATACGGGCTCGCACTTCGTCACCCCAACCGGTATTCCAACTTCCTAGGTCACACCGTCCATGACTGGCTTGACGAACCCATGGCTGCCGTCGACGACATATCGGCCACGCTTGCCATCGCAACTGTCACAGGCCTCTTGCTCGATCTTCTAACCACCAACGATCGCGCTCGAATCGACAACGCCATGGAGCGCTTCCTGATCCTCCTCCGCTCACACGCCGACCAAACCACCCCAGCGCCGGAACCAAGCACACCTCGCTGAACATCGAACGTAGAACGAGGCACCTCCCACCGCAAGGGAAACATTGGGGCCCCTGTTTGGTTTCGACCCCCGGTCCCGAAGCACGGGGCCAGGGAGATTCGCATCAGGCTTGGTAGCGCCGAACATCGGGAACGGTCAGGGCAGGATGAGGGTTCGGACGGTGAGCCCTGGCGAGTTGGCGAGCCGTCGGTCGTCGGTGAGCAGCTGGGCGTTGAGGTGTTCGCCTAGAGCGACGTAGAGACCGTCGGCGAGGGTGACGTTGTGCCTGTGACGCCAGGCGTCGTGGAACAGGCCGCGGATCTGAACTATGTGCAGCGGCCAGGCCAGGAGTTCGGCGACCGCCGTGGCTATTTCGTCGGGGGGTCAGGACCCCGTTGATTTCCCACTTTCGAAGCACGGCCCCGCACTCGAAGAAATGGTCGGGCACCCATGGGACAGCGTCGAAGGGAAGAAGCCCGCGCAGAGCGCGGCCTCGTACGGTGTCGGCTGCCAGTTCGACGCCAGCGGAGGCGTCGATGACGACGGGTGTCACGCCTCGTCGAGGGCGCGAAGTTCAGCCAAAGTGTCAGCAGCGCGAACCCCGGGAGAGGCTGGCTCGGCGGCGTGCCGACGGTCCAGCCAGGCGCGGAAGGTGTCAGCCGTCACGTCATCGTCGGGGTTGGTGACAACGACGGCTGGATCGCTGGGAAGGTCTGATGCATGGCGAGCCACGTCTTCCATCGTAACGGGGGGCTCGGACGAGATCGCTTACGGCGCAGAACATCGGCCCGGACCGTAGTTGCGTGCGCAAGGATTGATACGGATTCGGCGTACTGGGCGAGTTGTCGGACCTCGCTCGCCTGGCCACAGGAGGTGCCGAATGTTCCGACCCCAAGCCTCAACAATCATGCACGATCTGGTTGCCAAGGATTTCCTAGCGGTCTGCTCATCCTGATTGCTCGGGTGGATTAGCGGGGTCGGCCGATCACGTCGAGGAGTTGTTCTGCCGCCCACCATCGGGTTGGCCTGCCTGTAGTGGCCGATATTCTCTCCAGTTCGTTCACGATCCCGCGAGCGGCGAGAGCTTCGAGGCCCAACCTGGCTGCCTGATTGCTGACGCCCAGGGCCTTTGCCGCCATGGCGGCGGATACGACCGGTATGGAGGGTAAGTGCTCGACGAGTCTCCGCCCTGCCGAGTCGGAGCGTAGATCCTTCGCCTGTTCACGCCACGCGGCCTGGATGTCCTCGATCAGTCCCATGACGATGTTGGAGTCTTCTGCGGATCTCTCCATGGCCTCGGCGAACCAGCGGACCCAATGTTCGACCATCTCCTCGCGGTAGAGCGTCAGGCCGGCCTGGTAACCGCCGATGTCCCTGGCGATCTGGAGCGATACCGGCGGGGGAACCGCGATCCCGAGCCGGGTCTTGACTATCCAGCCGATGAGGACCCTGCCTATCCGCCCATTGCCGTCAGCGAAGGGATGGATGGTCTCGAACTGGGCGTGGGCGATGGCCGCCTGGGTGATCGGATCAAGATCACCCCGGTTGCTGAAGACGACGAGATCGGCCATTAGCTTCGGGATGGTCTCGGCAGGCGCCGCAACATGAGCAGCCAGCTTGGGGTTCTGACCCCCGACCCATCCGAGCACGCCACGCCAGGCACCGATGTGGTGGTCGGCGATGCTGGGGCTGTGCTCCATCAGTCGGGTGTGCCAGTCGAGCAACACCTCCAGTGTGAGCGGCGCCGGGGTTGATAGCGCCTGCGCGACCACGGCCAGGTTGTCTGCTACCCAGGCGGCGATGCTCTGGTCCTCTTCGGTGGCCTCGGCGAAGGCGACGTCGGCCGCCGTGGCACGGAGCCCCTCGATGGCGCTCGACGCCAAACCCTCGGCTCGCAGCAGGAGGCGGGCGATGACCTCGGCGGGTCCGGCGCTTCGATCACCGAAACGTAGAATCGCTCCGGCGGCGCGTTCGGTCGACCTCACTGTGGCAGCGGACAGGGCCGGGTCCCAGTCAGCTATCAGAGGCGGATCAACGGCCTCGACTTGGAGACCGTTCCAAGTGACGGTGACCGTATCCATCAACGATCCTTTCCCAAGTCCGCCACTTATCAAAGGATAGCCCCGTAACCTTGATTAACGCTAGCACTTAGCCAGACCCTCAAGCTCCCTTTGTCTCCCGCCGCCGCTCCCGCGAGGAGCGCCGAACGCGCGTGCGGACCGTGCCCACCCCTGGGCCCTCACCGACGAGTCTCGCGACCGAATCGGCCACGGGCATGTCGGTCTCCAGGCTGGGTCCGGACCGAGGCGAGCAGAACTTTCAACGGGTTTCCTCGACGATCCGGGCCGCATGTTCGGAGCGGCCGCCGACGCGAGGGGTCGACGATCGATGAGCGCACCGTCGTCGATCTGCTCGGCCTGTCCCGTGGTGAAGTGATTCGCCACGCTGGTCACAGATGACCGAGTCGGCGTCGTGGCCACCGGTCCGAAGGAGGCGTCGAGGCCCTCGCTCTCCTGACTCAGTTAGCAGATCCCATCGGTACGGTGGCGGGGGCTTACGGTATCAACAGGGACTTCGGTCAGGTGGTCGAAGCCGCCCTCGAACGAATCTCAGGCGACGTAAGCCTCGGATAACCGGACTACATCGCCGTAGGCGAGGTGCTCGGTGCTATCGCTCAAGACAGCCGAAACCTTGGACGCATCCACCGAGGGCAGCCCGATCGGACCCCCCCATCCCACAGAAGTCGTACTCAAGATGGTGAGTGTGCTGCCCTAAGTCGCCCGGCTGCTGACTTCCTCGATGCTCTGCTTGCAGAGTCTCGGTCAGCGCTCCTTGACATGGAGCAACCCAACACATAGGACAGGCCGATCAGAGAGATCGTCTTGAGCTAGTTAATGGCCGGGATGTATACAGGGTTTGCGAGATTAGCCCGCGGGAGGTGAGAGATAGGGTTCAGCCGACGGACGGATCGGTACGGGCCTAAGCGATCGAGGGGAAGGTGGCGTCGAGCCGAGATCGCGGTCGTCCTCATGTTCGCATCGATCGTCGCCACCGGCATCGTCGGGATCGGACAATCCTCCGCGGCAAGCGCCTCGACCGGCTACCGGCTGGAGGGCGGTGACGGGTCGCTTTACGCCTTCCATGCCACATATCGTGGGTCGGTCGGCTTCCCCAGCCCGCCTGGGTTGGGCCTCCGTGTTTACAACTTCGTGGGCCTGGCCTCAGCGCAGGACGGTTACTGGATGGTGCAGTCGACCGGTGGCATCTTCGTCTTCGGCAGCGCACAAAAGTACGGGTCTCTACCTGGGCGGGGAATCAAGGTTGACAACATCGTTGGAATGGCCGCCACAGCAGACTTCGGCGGCTACTGGATGGTTTCCTCGACAGGCACCGTCTATTCATTCGGCGATGCCCGATCGTTTGGTGGGGCCCGAGCGACCGACATCGTAGCCATACCGAGTCCCGACTCTGGGGGCTACTGGCTCGTGGGAGCTGATGGGTCCGTTTACACCTTTGGCGACGCCAAAGGTCACGGCAGCTGCAGCCAGGTAGGCTCGGCCTGTCACGGTCTGACCAACATTGTCGGTGCCGCCAGCCCCGATACCGGGGGATACTGGCTCGTCAGCAGGACCGGGCAGGTATTCGCTTTTGGTAACGTTCGTCGCCACGGCTCCTGTTCCGGGGCGCAGGCGAGTTGCCGCGGTGTAACCGACATCGTGGGGATTGCGGCGCCTGGCCGTGGCGGCTACTGGCTGGCCGGCGCGAACGGCTCGGTCTATCAGTTCGGCACTGCACAGTTCTTCGGCGATGAGACAAGCGCGTCGCTTCCCCGTCCGATCGTTGCCATCTCGTAGGCCGACATACCCGCCCCCAAAGTCGGGTCCGAGCATTCCGTCGTCAACCAGGACCTAACAGGCCAGAACTAGCGCTGGAGGCCGTGAGCACGTAACGCTCTATCCGGAGCGGCCCACAGGCTCTAGGGTGCCAATCCGAAGCCGATCCGAATCGGCATGGACGCCTCTCAGAGACGGATGATCGGCTTGTTCCCAGCGCAGAATCACTAGCTTTACGCAGTCCGCGTACCCTCACCTGGTGCCCAGTCGTGCCGTCCTGTTCGCCATCACGGAGGAAGATCTCGCTGCGCTCCTTGAGCGCGACAGGTCGCCCGCGCTCGTTGACTACATGATCGAGGTCATCGAAGACCGCTGGGACAGCGACAACCTGTGCGAGCTTGACAAGGCGTGGGACGCGATCCACCGCTGTTTGACGGATGGATCACTCGACCCCGATGCTGGCGAGTACCCACTCAACGCAGCTGTGTTCGGCCGAGAGGGGCTACATGCCGGCACCAACTATTTTGTGGGCCTCACGAGGGCCGCCGACGTTTCAATAGTGGCCGAAGCGGTCTCGCAGATTGACTCCGATTGGATTCGACGTGCGTACTCGACCAAGGTCCCCACCGATTACGCCCCTGAGTATGGAGAGACAGACCGGGAGTACACAGCCGGCTGGTTCGAAGCTCTTGCCGACTTCTGGCGAACGGCCGCCACGCGCGGTCGCTCCGTGATCTTCACGGTCGATCAATAGTCCACGGTCAGCGCGGGCTGACCAGGTATCAGATACAGAACATGAGCGCATCCGAATACGGCTTGCCACTGCCCAACCGCCCCGAGTCGGCGATCTCGGACGGGTTGGTCGCGTCCGCAACAGTCGGGCGCTGTGCCCAGAATGTTCCGGCCTCAGGCCGGGTGGCGCCTGGACCCGGTATTCTTGAGATGTGAGTCAGGCCGAGCACGTCGCGGCTGAGAGGGTCCTTGAGGACCTGCCCTCGGAGGAGCGCGCCTGGCTCGAAAAGCAGTTGGATACCTACCGGGAGCTGCTCACCTACCTCCACGACCATTGAGACGACCGAGCCTTGAACTGGCCGTCGCAATCAATCGTCTCGTTCGCCATGACGATGAGTGGTTTGACGAGCCGGACGAGCTCGACCGGCTGCAACGGGCTCTCGACGCCATCGGCAGCATCGATGACCCGATCACCGCGGCGGCGGTCGTTGCTTTTCGGGTGGCGAGGCCCCAGGCGTTCGGCGAAGGCAACAAGCGGACAGCATTCCTGCTAGCCAAGTGGGTCTTGGACCGCAACGATGAAGACGGCGCTGCTTTCCTGCCTGCCGATGACCGAGAGTTTGCGGCGCTCCTGGTCAAAGCCGCCTCCGGCCTCGACGTTGAAGAGGATATCATCCGACTACTACGCCGCCGCCACGGCTGACCTATCAACGGCCGCCGAATATTCTGTAAGGCGCTATCTACCTGGGAGTAGCCGAGCCCCTTGACAGATACCGAATCGGCACTCGTGTGGCTACCCTCAACGCGTGGCTGTCTACCTCCCAGAAGCGACCAGAGAGCAGGTCGGCACCTTCCCGGAGACGCACTACGGGGTCCAGACGGTGAGGGTCACGTTGGCCGACGGACGAGTATTCCGCGGCGTCCAGGTGGCCTGGGGACGAGAGGTCGTGCGAGTAGACGGCTACCCGGAGATCCCTTTTAGCGAGGAGCAGGTGGTTGTCGTAGAGGACGACTCGAAGCCAGCCTAAGCCTGCTGCATAACAACAAAGGCTCCCGCACCCTCCCCCGACCATGTGGCTGCAAGGGACGACGACGGAATCGCTCTGGGCGGCTTCGAGCGGCGCCAGAGGTCGACGGATGAGTCAAGCTATGGCCGTGGCATTGACCGGTCTCGCCCACTCCATTTTGGTGATCCTCGATGGCGGCACAACGCTGTCCGACGAGGGGCGAGCAGTCTTCCTGACAGGCAACGACGGACATCTCGTCGGCGATGGGCTCCACGAGTATCTCTTCGAGTTCATCGACCCATAACGGTAGATCTCGGGCGCCGCTCCCGAGTCGTGTCCATATGGGTCCATCGTCGGTCCTTTCGATCAGGAATGATGGAGGGATGGCGTACGGGAACCCCTCCGGGGTGGTATCCGGATCCGGCCGGGTCTGGGGGGCAGCGGTACTTCGACGGCACTGCCTGGACCGCCTGGTCGACAGCCGGCGCTCCCGGACCGATGAACTGGTATCCGGACCCGCGCTACGGAATGTGGAAGGGGGCGAGGTTCGGCCTCCCGCGCTACGGCCCGGGGTCAGTAGCCAGTCCAGGTTCTCGCTTGGCGGCTCGTCTGCTCGACTTCGTTGTACTGTCGCCCTTGTACATCGCCTTCTACGTGGTCATGGTCGTTTGGTTCTTCCACCAAGCCCACAATCTCATTCCGCCGCAACCCACGCCGGCGAACCCGAATCCCACCATCTCGCAGCAGCAGCTGAATCAGGCCTTCTCTGGTTTCTTCGGGACCTTTGCGTTGTGGTCGTTGTTCTTCGTCTTAGTGAGCGTTCTCTACGAGGGCGGCTTGACGGCCCGTTACGGGCGCACCCTGGGCAAGAAGTGGATGGGCATCCGGCCGGCGACACCGGACGGCGCACGTTTGAGCCTAGGGCGCTCGTTCGGCCGTGTAGGGGCCATCTACATCTGCGCCTTCGCCTCGGTCCTCGACCCTCTGTGGTGTCTGTGGGACGACGCTAGCCAGTGCCTGCACGACAAGGTCGCAGGCACCGTCGTGCTAACCGAGAAGGACCCTGGCGGATCGCACTGGCAGCCGCCCGTGAGTACACCATCTCATCCCTCGCCGCAGGACCCCCGCTTGTGGCAACAAGGGTGGTCAGCGCCCGGGACCCAGGGTGATTACGGCCAAGGGAGACCGCCGACTAGCTCATCGTGAGCGTGCCCTGCCTCCACCTACACCGAGACCCGGCGCCACGGTTTCACCCGGCTGCGAGAGGCCGGGATGGCACTCGAAGCGATCCAGGCCCAGGCCGGGCACCGCTCGATCGAGACGACCAGGCTGTATCTGCACCTATCGAATGACTGGCTGGCCGACGAATACCAGCGAGCGGCCGCGCTGATCGACGCGTCCATGCTGCAGGCGGTGGCCCGATGACCCACCTCCTCGTTCCTGATGGTGCTGGTTCGGTCCGGCCCGGATGGGAGCCGATCGCCGGGGTGCGGCCCCAGTTGGCGGCCACCGCTTGCCGTTTCTTGGATCAGATCGAGATCTCCTTGCGGCCCAATACTGTCATCAAGACCGAGCAGGTCCTGGCCGGGTTCTGCCAGCATCTGCTGTCCAACCATCCCGACGTGGCCTGCTTCGCGGACATTGAGCGGACCCACATCGAGTCGTTCAAGCTGGCCTTGGCCGCCCGGCGCACCGCGCGGGGACCGTTGAAGGCGAACACTTTGCGGGCCCATCTAGGACTGCTCAAAGTGTTCTTCGACCGCACCGTCGAGTGGGGCTGGGACGACACCCCCGCCCGGGCCCGGGTTTACGGGACCGACATGCCGCCGGTGCCCGAACCGTTGCCCAAAGCCCTCGACGACGCAGCCGCATCCCGTTTCCTGGCCGCCGCCCGCGCTGAGACCGATCCGCTCACCCGGCTGTGCGTGGAGATGCTGGCCCGCACCGCCATGCGCGTCAGCGAACTCTGCGACCTTCCCGCCGACACGGTGTCGTGCCGGTCAGGAGCGTGGTGGCTACGCGTCCCGATCGGCAAGCTCCGCAACGACCGCTACATCCCGCTCCACCCCCGCCTGATCGAACTGCTCGACGCCTCGCAGCAGCACCACCATCACAGCACCAGGTTGATTACCGCCGCCGGAGTCGCTTTGGACCGACCACGCCGTCGCTCGTTTGGTGCGTCGGGTCGGACGCAAAGCCGGTGTCGGACACGTCCGTCCCCACCAGCTGCGCTACACCCTGGCCACCCAGGCCATCAACCGGGGCATGCGCCTCGAAGCCGTCGCCGAGCTGCTCGGCCATCGGAACCTGAGGATGACCATGGCCTACGCCCGCATCTCCAACCGGGTCGTTGCCGACCAGTTCCAGATGGTCTCCGACAAGGTCGACGCCCTCTACGCCGATCCCGACGACGACCAAGAAACACCGGCCATGCGACGGCTTCGTCTCGAGTATCGCCGGATGCTCGGCAACGGCTGGTGCACCAGACCCAAAAGAACTCGACTGCCACTTCGAGTCGGTCTGCGAAGGCTGCGGGTTCTTCCAAACCGACATCGAGTTCCTGCCCACTCTCCAAAGACAGCGTGACCACGCCGCCGCCCACGACCAACCCGACCGCCAGCAGCTCTTCCAGGTGAGGGAGACTCCGGACTCAACCTGCTGGACCCTGTGCCCGACGTTCAAGCCGCGACGATGTCCCACCGTCGATTGCACGGGGGTCTTTGCCTATTCTCGCAGAGGAGGTAACCAGGCCTACCTGACCAGTTGGTGGACCCTTTGGTAGGAGACGCCGGTTAGGGTGCCGATGTCGCGGAGGTCCATCCCGCGTGTGCGCAAGGCTCGGGCGGTTGCGGCGGTGAGCGTGGCGAGTTCTTTCTCTGAGGCTTCGAGATCGGCCCGTCGTTCGCGGAGCTCCGCGGTCTGGCGGCCGATGTCGTCGTCGTAGCGGATGTCCAAGTCGATGTCGGAGGGGTCGACGTCGATGCCGGTCATGAGGTGGATGACCTCAGCGAGTCTCGCCGGTAGTTGGTCGAGTCGTCGGGCTTGGGTGACGCCACCGGACTGCGGGGTGGCTACCCAGTAGTACACCACCCACGACGAGGGTTTGCCGCTGAATGAGAGCATACGACCGAGATGGTTGCAAGTCGCCGGATCAGTGACTACGGTCGCGAAGCGTTCGGAGATCGTTCTCCGGCGACTGTCGGGGCAGGACACGGGCCATAGGGGACCCCTGCGCAATCGGGAAGGTGGTAACACAATGACTGTCGACCAGAACGGTGTGCGCGAACGAAATGGCAGGTCACGCCGATGGGCCGGCGCCGTAGGCATCTCGGTCGCACTTGCCGTGACCGTCCTGCCGGCCGCCGCAGCCAACGCTGATACCCAGGCGTCGCACTTTATCCAGGTCTCGAGAACGTCGAACAACGACACCAGCGCTACGTACATCAAGAATGGCGCCACCAATGGTTACCCCGACGCGCTTCTGTTCGTGACGCCGAACTACAGCCCGGGCGGTGTGTGCATCAACGGAGGGAGCAGCTGCGTCGTCGACACATCCCCCATCGGGGTGTTCTACGGGACCAACGACGAGTGGGGGATCTTCAACGAGAACGAGTCGGCCATGCCGACCGACGCTGCGTTCAACGTGCTCGTCGAACCGGTTGCCGATGCCAACGCCTTCGTGGTGACGGCAACAAGCGAGAGCATCGGGGGCACCGACAGCACCTCCACCCTCATCGACAACCCGGCCACCAACAACAACCCCGACGCCATCCTGCAGGCCACGCAGACCATCGGTACCGGCACTATGTACAACAACCACCCGATCGGGGTCTCCTACAACACCACCGCCGGCGAGTGGGCGGTCTTCAACGAGGACGGCGCGCCGATGACCGTGGGGGTGTCGTTCAACATCCTGGTCGGCACCACCGCCACCGGCGGGGGCAAGGCGATCACCCAGGTCGCGAGGAGCACCAACACCGGTGGGAATTCGACCCACATCAACAACGAGGTCACCAACGGCGATGCCAACGCGTTCGTGCTCGAGACTCCCAACTGGAACCCCAAGGGAATCGGGGGGACTTCCGACACGTCGCAGACCGGCGTGTGGTTCAACAGCGGGCAGATCGTCATCTTCAACGAAGACGGCACCACGATGGCCAAGAAGGAAGCGTTCAACGCGCTGATGTTCAACAGCTAGTCACGTCGGGGCCCATGCGTGACGGATGTGGTGATGATGGCGCGCGACCCTGGGTGACGTCGCCGGATCTTGCCGGCGAAGTGCTCAGCGATCAGCTCGTCCGCACCACTGATGAGTTGTTCGTTGCGAGCTAACTACATGCACGCGAGTAGAGCGGGAAGATCCTGAAGTCCACGAAGCACGTCGTTGAGGTGGGTGCAGGTGGTCGGCCCCTTGAAGTTGGTGCTGACGTGGGCGCGCAGGTCAGACAACGAGAGGCCCGACAGACGCGTGGCACTTAGCGCGGCGTCACCGCAGTCGGACGACGGCAGGGGGCCGACATCCGCCCTGATGGCTAGGAACTGCAACGTCCCAGGGTCGACAGAGGCCACGACGGTGTACTCGTGAACTATCTCTTCAGTCTCATCGTCGGAGACGAAGGTGTCGCGAAAGAAGGCCTCGATTCCGACGACTCCGCCATCTACGCGCCAGGCGTCGATCCTGCGGGCACGGCGCATTGACCCCGGAGGCAACGGAGGGAGGGCGTGCCAAGCCAGCGGGTCATCTGTAACGAGAGGTTCAGAAGCGCTCGGTCCCCGCCGCAGTTCGGGAAGGCCCGTCTCCCCAACGCTACGAAGCATCGAACCGCCGATCCGCCATCCGGCGCAGACGTCAGCCTGGCTGCGTTTGAGCGATGCCTGCCGGCGGATCTCGAGATGCTCGGTCGGCGGCAAGCCGACAGCCATGGCGTAACCGTTGACCAAAATGGTACTGGGGATATCGTCGAGCAACTGGTAGAGGACTCTGCCGCGCTCCCGCTCGCCGGGTAGCGCGGCGTCGAGCGCTGCCCGATATCCACCGGCCGCGGCGCAACCGACGAGTTCCGTCAGCGCAGTCCGGGTGGGCCCGGTCTCGATAGCCAGGATCCGCCGACCCCCCAAGTAATCAATGCGAGCTTCGAGCCGGGCCGCGTCGAGCACCTTCGGCTCACCGTCACTACCTGTCAGCAGGTCGCGTCCCGTGCCGACGAGCTGGATATCCCCCCGGATCCCATGCGGCCTGAACGAGTCATGAGTGGTAGTCCGCCGTACTGACCCAGACCGCCGGCGCGGCGTCATCCCCCGAACCCCACCGCCAAGACGTATCTGCGAGCGAACCCCTCCGAATTGTCCAGAGATCCCATGCCAGACAACCTAAACCGCGAATCGCATTCACACAAGGAGGACAGGGGCAGGACTCGCTTGGAGCCACTGACGTCCCTCTGGACTTTCGGTAACATAAGTGATTGGATATTACCGATGTCGGACTCCCTGGCCCGGATAGAGAGCGCCGCCACCCGGTCGGTCGAACGGGTGGGCTCACTGATGGGGCTGCCACGTGATCTGGCGCCGCGCCAGGTGGAGATCTTGCAGTCGCTGGAGACGATCTTCCTGCGTGACGGTTTTCGCTCCGTGACCATGGGCGAACTAGCTGCTGAGCTGTCGTGTTCCTTGCGAACTCTTTACCGGATTGCTCCCACCAAGGAGGAGCTTTTCCTTCTGGTCCTCAACCGGATGTGGGCCCGGGTGGGTGACCGAGCCCGCCGGTTGATGGTCGACACGGCCGACCCAGCAGATCGGATCGAGATCTTCATGCGGGAAGGTGCCCGGGAGTTCAGGCCGCCGTGGGACGCTTTCATCCGGGACGTGGAGGCCTACGGACCAGCCAAACGGCTCTTCGCTGACCACTTGGCTATCGGTACCGAGTTCCTGGCAGAGGTGGTCGCCGCCGGCGTTCGCGAGGGGCGTTTCCGGCCTGTCGAACCGCGCTTGGTCGCTAAGGCTCTGGAGGTCCTCGCCTACCAGGTGACCAATCAGGACTTCCTGGACCAGGTGGGCATGGATGCCCTGCAAGCAGAAGCCCAGTTGGCTCGGATAGTGCTCGAGGGAATCCTCGATGATAAAGGAGCAGGCACACGATGACGACAACCATCCAACCGGCGGCTTCCGAAGGCATCACGTCGCGCGAGCCAGTCGTCACGGAGCGGCAGACGCCAGCGGTGAAGATCTGGGCTTGTCTCGGGGTGGTGTCGTTGTTGTGCTTCGCCTATCTGTGGACGGCGTGGATCACCTCGGGTAAGGCCAAGACGGTCCATGTGGGCACCAATCCTCTGCCCCATTGGATGCACGTCGAGTTCCTGGTGTGGGAGATCGGCGGTCTGTTTGTGTTCGCCGGGTTCGTCTGGTTCTTTCTCGTCCGACCGTGGCGGAGGGAAGGGCATATAACCACCGACGGCTTGCTGGTCATTGCTTTCCTGACCTTGTACTGGCAGGACCCGTTGGGTGACGCCAGCGGCGCGTGGTTTACCTACAACGCCGGGATGATCAACTTCGGGTCATGGCTCGGGAACGTCCCCGGGCACCTGTTACCCAACGCCAATCGCATGCCCGAGCCACTCGTCTGGGTCTGGCCGATCTACGTCTACTGCTGCCTCGGGATGGTGCTCCTGGCCACGTGGCTACTGCGGCGCTTCAAGGCTCGCCACCCACAGATGGGCACTCTCGGCACCGTCGTCACCCTGTTCGTGGGATTCTGGATCTTCGACGCGGTCCTGGAGACGTGCTTCAACTGGATGGGGATATATGTCTACACCGGTTCCATACACGGGGTCACCATTTTTTCCGGGAGCTACTTTCAGTTCCCGCTGTATGAGGCCATCCTCTTCGGCACCACTTGGGCCAGCTGGACCTGCCTCCACTACTTCCGCAACGACAAAGGCGAGTCGTTCGCCGAGCGGGGACTGGAGAAACTCCGTGTCACCGGTTGGAAGCGGACAGGCGTCCGGCTGTTGGGCCTCATCGGCGCCCTGAACCTGCTGTTCATGATCACCTACAACCTGCCGGCTCAATATTTCGGAGTCCACCAGGGAGCCTGGCCGAAGTCGATCGTGAGCAAGTCCTACCTGACCGATGGTCTGTGTGGACCGGGAACCAGCTACGCCTGCCCGGGACCGCTGATCCCCATCGCCCACCCCGGATCGGCGCACGTAGACCCCAGTGGCAATTTGGTCGTCCCGTCCGGAAAAACCCTCGCCGGCTCCTAGAGCGGTCGGCAACCGGTGACCCTCTCGTCCGAGGTCTCTCACTCTGGGGCCACGGACTACGTGGATGTCGCCAGCGGCCCGGCGGGTGTCGTAGAAGGCCCGGGCTCCGGGGGAGGCGTTTTAGGGTAGCGAAGGCCCACAGGTAGATCGCATCGGCCAGACGGTCGTTGCGGCCGTAGCGGGCGAGCACGACCCGTTTGGTTGCGCGCTTCAGGGCGCGCTTCGCGCTCCGGGAGCCCGATAGGTCCTCCTCTCGGCAGCAGTACTGGTCGGCATTGACCGCGGCCCGGCCCTTGGGTTGAGGAGACGCTCGAAGAAGGGCGTCAGGGTCCCAACATCCGGTCGAGGAAGCCGTTGGCGAACATCCGTTGGGGGTCGATCTGGTTACGCAGATCGAGGAAGCGATCAGCCATCGGATACAGGGACAGCACGTCGGGGCTCTCGTGAACCGTCTCCTTGGCCCAGTGCGGGCGCGCGCCAAGCGGGCGCAGCGCCCCCCAGAACCCGTCGAAGTAGGGACGCTTGAGTCCGCGTATTGCCGTGCACGCCCCGAGGTGTACGACGTCGCCTCCGTAGGCGGTGCTCATCCAACCGGTGTCGGCCTTGCTGTAGCGAAGTTCTAGAATGAAGTTGGCGTGCAGATCGTCCCGGTCGAACAATCGGACCGTGCGGTCGAAGGCTTCGCCTCCGGCAGCCAGCGCCACCGCAGCCTCGGTCTCGTAATGGCGGATGGGTTCAGGGGTGGTGAGCAGCAAGGTGCTTGGCCCCACCCGTCGCTTCTTGGTCAACCATCGTGTGGCCACTTCGTTGAAACGCGGCACTCCGCTGGAGTGGTTCTGCTGCCACGCGTAGAGGGCGGGAAGGATGGCTCGGGGGAGCCAGTTTTCGAGCAGCCGCTGAGTCTCAGGTGACGGCAGTCGGGTCATCGACTCGTCGGTTCTCTCGTACCGGAACACCAGCACGTTGGCCGTCTGCGGCATCCACCACACCTTGACGTACTCGGCGCTCCGCCCCAGCTCCTCTGCTCGGGAGGCCACCTGCTCCACTGGAACCGGCTCGATGGTCTCGGACAGGTTGAAACGAGCGGTGGTCCGGAGGGTCAGCTCCGTAACCGGGCCGAGAGCACCGAGGTGAACCCGTATTCCGTCGAGCCTCTCGTCATCCTCTCCGATCTCGAGCACTGAACCGTCACCCGCGACCAGACGGGCGCCGCAGACCAGGCTCGAGAGATTCCCGTGGCTGAGACTTGACCCGTGGGTACCCGTCCCCACCGCCCCGGCCACACTCTGCTGTGCGATCGAAGCGACGACAGGCAACGCTTCCCCTACCGCGCCCAGGGCCCGGTTGAGCTGCCGCAAGCGAGTCCCCGCCTTAACCCGCACCCAGCCTGGGCCTCGGGCCACGATTCCACTCATACGGTCCAAGGTGAGGGCGATGTCCTCCGGCGCCGCTATGGCACTCCACGAATGCCCGGCTCCTACGGCCCGGATACGCCGTCCGGACGCCGCTGCCGCACGCACGCACTTTGACACCTCTTCTTCAGTCGATGGCGACTCCCATCCAGCCGGTGAGACGGTCACCGTCCCCGCGTAATTGACGAACCGGTCCTTACGATCACGCGGAGATCTCAGCGGCGGCTCCAGCCGCGACAACCCTAAAACCACCGCCGCACACTACGCGGCCCCGTCAGTCCACCGGCATGACCCGGTGGGTCAGGTCCCGGACACCACCAGTCGGTAGCCGGACCAGCGGTTCACCACGATGAAGAGGAGGCGGACGACTGCGGCCGCCGCAGTCGGGTTCGCGCTGGTCGCCAGCCTAGTTTTGGTTGAATCCTGCGGGGGACCGTCGTTGGTGGCGATGACGAGCAGCACCATCGCGGTCGGCTGCTACTCGCCCAACACGGTGTGAGTGTACAGGTTGACGAAAGGTGTCTCACGAAGGAGATCGAGGTGTCGCTGGCGATCGCCTGGTTCGTCATCGATCTGTTCTCCGATGTCGCCGGCCCTGAGGCGACTCGCAAGCCACCGGACCTGCCAAAGGCGCCCCGCTCGATACCTGAAAGGACCCGGCAGGAACGATAAGAGCCGCCCGATCACCGATTCCCTTCCACCCCGTGGTGGTGGTGTTCGCATAGACGTCCTAGTAGGCGATGACCCGTCTATCCCAGTCCCATAGTGACGGTCCTGGTGTGGTCGGAGACCGAGATGACAGCTGTCCCGTGCCTCCGGAGAGGCCTCCGGCTTAGGCCGCGGCTCCCGCAGCGCCGGGTCCCGTCCCCAAAGCGTTGCGGACGTACTCGAGCAAGGTCCGAGCCGTGAACGGCTTCTGGATCAGCGCGACCCCGTCGGGAAGGGCCCGCTCGGGGTTGAGCACACCCTCGCTGTAACCGGACATGTAGAGGACGGCCGTGCCCGGTCTCAACTCTGCGACGCGCGCCGCGAGGACGCGGCCCGACATGTGCGGCATGATCGAGTCGGTGAGGAGCAGCTGGAAGTCGGTCGATGCGGCGAGGTGTAGGGCACGCTCGAAGGTGCACGCCTCGAGTACCTCGTAGCCGCCCTGGCGGAGGATCCTGGAAGTCAGCTCGAGCACATCGAGCTCGTCTTCGACGACTAGGATCGTCTCTCCCTGCCCATCGGTCCGTGGTGCCGCCACAATCGCGTCGAGGGACGTCGCCGGCTCTCGGGCGGGAAGGTAAACGTGGAAGGTCGTACCGCGGCCCTCCTCCGACTCGACGGTCATGCCGCCGTCGGCGCCAGTGACGATGCCGTACACGGTCGCCAGGCCCAGGCCCGTGCCCTGACCCCTGGGTTTGGTCGTGAAGAACGGCTCGAAGATACGCTGGGCGACCTCCGCGCTCATCCCGGTCCCCGTATCGCCGACAGCCAGCTCCACATAGCGGCCCGAGCTCACATCGCTATGAAGCCCTGCGTCGCCCTCGCGGAAATCTGCCACGCGCGTCGCAACGGTCAACGCCCCGCCATCGGGCATCGCGTCGCGAGCGTTGACCGCGAGGTTGAGGAGCACCTGCTCGAGCTGGCCGCGGTCGGCCCAGACCGCGGGGAGGTTCTCGAGCAGTTCGACCCTGAACTCGATGTGCTCGCCGATCGTGCGCGACAAGAGGTCATGGACCTCGGTGACGATGACGTTCATATCCAACAGGTCAGACTCGACCGTCTCGCGTCGAGCGAAGATCAACAGCTGCTTGGTCAGCCGAGCGGCGCGCTCGGCCGCGGCCTGGATCTTCTCGACATCGGCCCGCACCGTGGCCGCGTCCGCCGCCCCTGCGGAGACAAATGCGGCGTAGCCCATGATGACGCCTAGGAGGTTGTTGAAGTCATGCGCGATCCCCCCGGCGAGCAGCCCGACGCTCTCGAGCCGCTGTTGCTGGGCGATTCGCTGCTGCAACTGGACGGCCTCCCGCTCCGCTGCCACGAGACGATCAGCGCGGGCCTCTAGCGTGCGGCGCAGCATAATGAACATTGTCGCGTCGATGGAAAGAGCCATCAGCATGCCGATCAGGTTGATCCACCTGAACGTCCCAACAGGCACACCGCTTGTCCACTTCAGGGCGACCGACGTGACCAGCAGGATCAACGCGACGACGAGCGTCAGTGCGACGATCCTGAGCGAAGCCGTGCCGCTCATGTAGGAAAGCCCGAAGGCGAGGAAGATGAAGGTTGCCAACGTGAACAGCAACGAGAGCTCGGGAACGAACATACCCATGGCAAGCAGCAGGAGCAGGCCCGAGATGGTGTAGGTCGCGACGCCGCGTGCCATACGACCCGTGGAGATCTGGCGCAGCGCGGCCGACCAGCAGATCGCCATCCCGAGCCCGGCGCCCGCGACACCGAGCGGTCGAGCGTTGTGGAAACCCAAGCCGGCTGCGATCTGGATGATGATCCACACTGCGACGCACCCCAGGTTGATCCAGATCACCGCCCGAGCCCGTTGGATCGCGTCGGCGTCTGCGGGGGCGGTACCGTGAAGCGCCCCATCTCGGGCGAATGAGGCCATCACTACCAGGCTATCTCCGGCCTACTCGGAAGTCGACCCATCTGCGGGGGGAATCCTCGCAGCTCGTCGGTCCCGTACTCTTCCGGCTCTGAGCTCCAATATACCTGCAAATAGGCCGCTTTGTCGTTTCATGAGAACGTGGACACCGTAGGCTGTCTACATATTCTGGACGAGACATATTGTCGAGCGACGGTAGCGCCTGATCCCGCTCGCTCGGGACGTACCGGAGAGCACGGCCTAGAGGAATTGCGCCTACAACTGCTGGCTTTAACCGTCACACCTTCATCCGGAAACGCACACCACCACATCCCAGCGTGACTCCTATCGACCACCACAGATTTCGAACTACCGTCAGGAAAGATCACAACACGATGACCGATCTATGTGTTACAAAGAAGGAAGTCTTTGGGACAAGATTGCAACGTCCCGTTGCCCGGCAGAGCGGGGTCGTGGCCTGGGACGTGACCGCCTTTAAGCCGCCGAGCGCAGCACCGAGGCGTTACAAGAACGCTACCGCTCCGCTTTTGAGTTAGCGTCAGGCGGCAGGTAGCCGGGCGATGACGGCAAACGTCGAATGAGCCGTATCATGAGCGCTAGTGGGAGGTGGGTGCATGTCCGGCGGAGAGTCTGGACATTCTTTGAAGGCGAACGGCTCGACGGCGCAAGTACCCGGTCCGAACGCGAGGGCAGGGCGCCGGCGTCAGCCCGCCCTCATGTTGGTGATCGAGGCCGACTACTCGTCGCGGGACCTCCTCGCCCAGATTCTCACGACGGCGGGGTATCGGGTCGCTGTCGCGCCTGACGGCAATACCGGCCTGCTGCTCGCGCAGAAGCTCGACGCCGACGTCGTGCTACTCGATTACCACCTCGTCGATCCGACCGGGCTCGAGGTCCTCAAAGGTCTCCGAGAGCAGGCGGGCGCGCCCGTAACGACGGTGTTGTTGTTCAAGAGCGACGACAGCCCCTCGGTCATCACCGAGGCACTCCACCATGGGGCGACCAACTTCGCACTGAGGCCTTTCGAACCGGTCGAGCTTCTGATGCGAATCCACCAGGCGCAGTTCGCAGAGGCCGAGCGGGCCGATCTGCTGCGTCGCAATGCGCAACTCGAGCAGTCCGGGTCCATCGACTGGCTCACCGGGCTCCCGAATCGGGCTTACGTCTACCGGGAGTTGGTCCGCGTCGCCGGCCGGGCCCGCCGCTGGCACAGCACGCTCACAGTCATGGTCATTGACGTCGACCGTTTCAAGGAGATCAACGACCACTTCGGCCACGCCGCTGGTGACACCGCTTTGCGGTGGTTGGCCGATCTGCTCCACGACACGGTCCGCATCGAGGACGTGATCGGCCGGCTCGGCGGGGACGAGTTCCTCCTGGTAGCTCCCGATACCGACGAACGAGGAGCCTTCGAACTGGCAGAGCGAATTCGCGCTCGGGTGAAAGAGTCCGTGGTCGACGGACCCGATGGGCGGATGCGGATGACGGTGACCATAGGTTTTGCGTCGGGCCTGACCGTGGACCCCGGCGCTCTGGTCCGGGCCGCCGATGCGGCTCTATACGCCGGCAAGGCGGCGGGCCGCGATCGAGTGAGCGCGGTCCAGGGCCATCTGACGGACAAGGACAGCCCGATCACGGTGATGATCGTCGACGATCACAGAATGGTAGCCGAGGGCCTGGCCCGCCTGATCGAACGGGAAGACGACATGCTCGTAGCCGCAGTCGTCGAGACCGCCAAGGCGGCGGTAGATGTGACCCGCGTCATTGTCCCGAATGTCATCCTCTTGGACCACCGGCTTCCTGACAGTGACGGTGTCACTACGGCGCGAGTGCTGCGCCAGATCGCCCCCGATGTGCGGGTCCTGCTGGTCACCGGCTATGGCAGCGACGAAGTGCTTCTGGACGCCATCGACGCCGGCTGCTCAGGCTATCTCGACAAGACTCGGGCCTCCGTCGAGTTGGTGGGCGCCATCCGCCTGGCCCACGCCGGAGAGATCGTGATGGCTCCCGCCGAACTGCAACGTCTCGTTCCGATGCTGCCCCGGGCCGACCACAGGACACTTGAGATCTTCCTCACCGAGACCGAGCAGGAGATACTCTCCCTCTCGTCCAAGGGTCTCGACAACCACCAGATCGCCGAACACCTTGGGCTTCGAGCCAACCAGGTCCACCGCGACGTCCAGAGCCTCATGGCCCGACTCGACGTCCACTCGAAACTCGAGGCTGTCGCCGCCGCGACCCGCGACGGCCTCATCGAGACAGCCGCCGGGAACTGAGGATGACCGACCCCGCCGCTGACCCCGCCAGCCGGCGCCGCGAGCGTCCGCCATTTCGATCAGGGGACTGCCGCCAGTGTTCGCCTCTGGACGCGTCAAAGAGCAGCACGAATCTTCGTTAGCAGGAGATTTTCGGAGAATGGTTTCTCCAACAGCATTGCGTCGTGCCCTAAGGTTGGGCCGAGCACCGGCTGTGCGTAGCCCGACATGTACAGAACGGCAAGACCGGGCCGGAGAGTTTGCAGTCGGGCGGCGAGTTCTTTCCCGTACATTTGGGGCATGATTACGTCGGTCAGGAGGAGATCGATCGATACCTCGTGGTCTTTCACGAGGGCGAGAGCTTCGGGACCGTTCGCGCTGGTGAGCACGTGGTAGCCGTTCTTGGCCAGGATCCTCCGCGTTACTTCACGTAGCGCGTCCTCGTCCTCGACGACGAGGACCGTCTCGGTGCCACGAAGATCCTGCGCCATGCCGGCAGGTCGAACATCCGGCGGCGTCCGGTCCGTAGCGGGCAGAAGTACCCGACAGGTTGTTCCTATTCCCGGTTCTGAGTAAAGCTGGATCTCTCCGGCCGCCTGTCCAACGATCCCGAACACCGTTGCCAGCCCGAGGCCGGTGCCCTCTCCTTGGGGTTTAGTGGTGAAGAACGGCTCGAAGATGTGCTCTAGCACAGATGGCTCCATGCCCACTCCGGTATCGCTGATCCTGAGGCGCACATACCGACCTGGTGCCAATCCGGAATGCATTTCGGCGTACCCTGCGTCGATGTCGATGTTGTCAGTGTCGATGGTCAGCAGGCCACCATCGGGCATGGCGTCGCGGGCGTTCACCGTGAGATTCACGAGCACCTGTTCAAGCTGACCAGGATCGACTTCGACCGAACACAGGTCATGTGCGGGAGCGGTGACGAGCTCGATATGTTCGCCTATCGTCCGTCGGAGCATCTCTTCGAGGCCGGTCACAAGGTCGTTCAGGTTGACAATTTGCGGCTTCAGAACCTCTCGACGAGAAAAGGAGAGCAGCTGCCGCGTAAGGGTACCGGCGCGCTGGGCTGCTAGAGAAATCTGGTCGAGGTCGGCGCTAGCTGCCTCCTTGTCATCGAGTTCATCCCTGATGAAGGTCGTAGAGTTCAAAATGACCGCGAGCAGATTGTTGAAGTCATGGGCGATGCCGCCCGCGAGTTGTCCCAAACTCTCCAACCGCTCCGATTGTCGAAGGCGGACGTCGATTGCTTTTCGCTCGCGTTCCCAAGACAATCTATCGGTGATGTCTCGGCCGATCGCAGATGCTCCGATGACGGTCCCTGTCGAGTCGCGGACCGGCGAGATGGTCACCGAGATATCGAGCACGCTCCCGTTCTTGCGGAGGCGCTGAGTGTCGTGGTGCTCAATACGCTCTCCGCGTTCAATCCGCCTGAGCACGTCCGCGAGTTCATCGAGGCGGTCGCTCGGAGTGATAACCGAGATGTTCCGCCCGACGATCTCGGTCGCTGTGTATCCGTATAGGCGCTCGGCACCGAGGTTCCAACTCGTGATGGTGCCGTCGAGGTCCTTGCCAATGATGGCGTCTTCGGAAGAGTCGATGATCGCGGCCAAAGAGGCCGCCAAGGCGTGCCAGGCGGATCGGGGCTCGTTCCTCGGCTCCGGTTCAACCGTCATCGATCCATTCCGTCGGAGGTAGCTCCCATCACGGCCCGCCTCGCCAACCGATAATCTTAAGAAGCCGGGTTCCCATCGGGAACCCCCCATCCTCCCCCGTAGGCGGGGGCGCGGTGGCTCAAATCCGAACCAGACCACAGCATAACGGGGATCCCGCTTCCCGCGGTTTCGTAACGTTACGCCGCATCATTTCAATGCAAGAGTGCGGTCCCATTCCCGACCCCTTTTGCGGCCGCGGTCCGTGGCGCTATTCTTGTGGGACCAGCGCCGGCCTCCGATGTCGTTTCCGCAGGATTGGTCGCCGCGTCGCCCGAGCCGGGGCGGCTACAGGAGGGTGGCCGAGTTCAGCGTGATGGGACACGCAAGACCGCGGCAGAACACATCAATGCCATGTTCGTCGCGGCCCGTCGAACGATTGACAGAGAGGACCCCGCCGTCCCCCGCAGGAATCCGCCGCGAGACGATGACCATCCCACCCGTAGCACCGAACCTGCCGTCGATCAGGCGATTAGATCGAGCTGTTTCAAGTCGGCGGACTCGAACTCCTTAGGGAGCTCGTGGCTTTATACGACGACGACCTCCACACGCTCCGCTCCCAGCTAGACGATGCTCTCCTGCATCAAGACCTGCCCGCAGCAAAAAAAAACCGCTCATAGCATCGCCGGCAGCAGCGCCAATATGGGAGCCACCCTCCTCGCCGCCACTGCACGCTCTCTCGAGGAACTCGCAGCCGCCGGTAATCTTGGCGGAGCGGCCGCCCTCAACACCGACATCGCCAGCCACTCGCGACAAACCCTCGATGCGCTCGCGGCAGAGATCAGACGACTCTCGACGCCCGAAAACGTCTCCACCGTCCCCGGCTAATCCGAAGACCCACCCTAACCGGACGCGATCCACCGTTGACTTCCGTGGGCGACTCATGACGCTCGAGCTGGGCAGTTCGGCGTTGGTCTCCAGCACGGTCTGTCCGGACGGGGTCAATCGGTACCCGCGGATGGCGATGCGAATCGGTGAGCACTATGAGATAGGCATGGTCGGGCCGACTGGGCGATGTCGCCGAATGGGCCGATCTCGACCCCGACGCCACCCCGGCCAGGATCGAGACGCTCGCCGACGCTGTCGTCCCCGCCCTGGTCGCCGCTGCAACCGATCCGGCCGTCACCGCCGCAGGGTCGAAGCTGCCCGCTCGGCTCGTCGAGGAGGTGGAGGCGAACGTCGCCCGGTGCACGCGGGGTGTCCGTCGATGGCGCCGGTCGTGACAGTTTGGTCAGCCGTAAGGGGTATGAGTCCAGGTGGCGGGGATTTGCAAGTTGGTCTCCAATTGGGTGGCCGCGTCGGTCTTCGTCGTTGCTGTGGTCGCGCTCTTCGGTGTGCAGTGTGGAGTAGCGGATCGAGTCCAGGATGGCTCTGGCCACCGTCGGGTCGGGGCCGATGCCGAGTTGGATTGACACACGGTGGTACCAGATCTGCAGTATCGGGCTGGGCAGTTCGGCCTCGGTCACCAGCACGGTCTGTCCGGACGGGGTCTTGACTGGGCTGGTGTTGCTTGGCGGCCCGCCGCCGGCTTGCAGCCAGATGCTGTCTTTGGACTGTTGGGTGGTAGCCACTGTCGGGAGGCAAAGGGCGCCTCGGACGGCACTAGGTGGGCCCAAGAAGACGGTGGGAGGCCGCAGGAACGGATCTCCGGGGCAGGGAGCGGTGTCGCCGCCGGCACTGGACGGCCAACTTGGCGGCACCGCAACGCTTACACCCTCGTAGATCACGGTCCTCCAGGTGGGCGGAACCGGTTGCGCCCGACCGGCGCCGAGCACGATGTAGCGCGGTGACGGCCCAAGACTGTCGAGTATGGCGGCGGGGGCCGGACCGGTGATGGTAACCACGACGCCCAGAGCTGGCACCCCGTAGACCCGAGGGCCTGCCCCGTTGTACGGGGGAGACACGATCCGGTAGCCGTTGATGGTACGGACCTGGCGCGAGGCTCGTGTGGGACTTAGCCCGCTCACGGTCACGACGACGTTGCCGGGCGCCGCTGCGGTTCCGCACCCCGGCTGCAGTGTTGCCTGGAGGAGTACGACGCCACTGGGTCGCTCGCTTCCGGGCTGACAGCGAAGACCGTCAGCGCATCTGATCCGGCCTCCGAAACCTGGGCGGCGATTTCGAATATTGTGGTGGATGAGCTGAGGGAAAGGATGGCAAACGGTGCGGCAGCGAGGTAGCTGCGGTCGTGGCCGAACGTCGATGGCGATTGCTTCTGTCGTGCTGGGGGGACTGATGTCGGCGGCGTTCGCCCCGACTGCCGCGAGCGCGTCAGTGTCGTCAGCCACGGCGGCCCTCTCGAGGCACGTGCCCTTCACGCAGATCAAATTCGATGCTCGATCGGACCAGGTGACGATTACCCGTGTGAACGACCAGTACACGACCGACGACGCCAAGTTCGCTTTGGAGCACGGCGTCGCTCACCGGTTGATCATCAATTTGGCTAACGGAAGCGGTGAGGGGGTCGCGGACGTGCTCGACAACGCCTCGATCAAATCGATCGACATCTCGGGCGGGACTTTTCCGGTCGAGACCGTCGTGTGGAAGTTCGGATCAAAGCGCACGCGGGCCAGCAGCTCGCCGGGTGACTTCCTGCAGTCGACGCTCAACGAGCCTTACCCCTGAGGCGGCACTCCGGGTAGTCAGCTCCTTCTGCCTCCGGCGGGCCCAGTCACGCCCACAGTCGGGCCATCCGGCCAGAGATGGCGGCGAGTACTCTCTCGTCTCCTTCGGTCGACCGAGCACCGTCGGCAGCGACGAGCGAGGAGCGCTACGTTGCCTCCTCGAGGGCAAGCATCCGAGGCCGTTCGTCGTGCCGCGCCAAGTAAGCATTCTAGATTCTTGGACTGACCTAGGAGGAACAGTGATTGCTGCATCGTTCGGGGCTGGACAGGTCGCGTATTCGATCCTTTGGTTTTTTCTGTTCTTCGTCGAGATCTGGCTGATGATTTCCATCTTCATCGACATCTTCCGTAGCCACGATCTCAAGGGCTGGGCGAAAGCGGCGTGGGTGATCTTCGTGATCATCTTCCCCATTATCGGGATACTCGCCTATCTCATCTTCAGAGGCGACAAGATGCGAGCTCATCAGGTCCAAGCGGTAACTGACCAGGAAGCCATGTTCCGCCACTACGCCCAGCACGCCTCGGGCGGTCATCGTAGCAAGACCGAGGAGCTCGCTCGGCTAGCCGAGCTACGAGACCGCGGAGACGTCACAGCCGATGAGTTCCAACAGCTCAAGCGCGAGATTCTGAACCAAGAGTCGACGGCGTCGGATAGTTGAACGCTGTCTGGCAATTGCGCGCCGTTGTTCCCTGGCTCAGGAATCGCGCCCCGACAGCATGTGTGGTGGCGACGGTCGTTATGGCGGCCCTTCTTGCGACGTCCAGCGCTGGCCACGAACCGGACGCGTACGCGGCGGTCATCGGCCCGGCGGTCGTTTCCTTCACACCGCCATCGGCTCCCGACCTGGGGGTCAATGCGATTCAAACGATCAGCTGCCCGGCGACGACTTGGTGCGGAGCCTCCGGAGGATCGGACGGTTCCACAGTCTCGACTCTCTATACCGGGGTGGCCGGGGACTGGACGGCCACAGTGGCACCGTTACCTGCCGGGGCAGCGAGCAATCAATCCGGCGGATCGGTCAGTTCAATCGACTGTCCGGCCGTGGAGGAGTGCATCGCCGTTGGCAGCTACTTCGACACAACCAGGAACAATCCGACTCCCCTGATCTGGTCGACAACCTCCGGCTCGGCGTGGCACGTCGCCGCGATCGGTACCCCCTCCGGCGGCCTGTCCGGGCTTCTCACGAGCGTGTCCTGCCCGACGACCGACTGGTGCGGCTACGGCGGTTTGTATTACACGAGCGGAGGCGAGGCTGACGGATGGTTACTGACCGAATCTGACGGTTCGTTCACCTCGGTCAGCGCTCCGCTGCCCAGCGATGCCTCCGCGAATCCTTCATTCGACATCCAGGCGGTTTCCTGTCCCGAAGAAGGCTGGTGCATGGCCGTGGCCCTGTACGACGACACGTCGGGCTACCAGGAGATGGCGGCGACACAACTGGTGAGCGGCACATGGACTGACGTGACACCAGCACACTGGCAACTGGGCCTACGAAGTGCCGGCAGCCTCTCCTGCCCGTCCGCCGGGTGGTGCGTTTTCGACGGCGACTTTCTCGACGGGTCGGGCTATGACCACTTTGGCCTCGCGCAGTTCGCGAGCGGCTCGTGGACCTTCACCGATGCACCTGTGGCATCCGATGCCCCGTCCGGTGCCGCCATCTTCGCCGAGATCGGAGGGGTCAGCTGTGGAGCCGTCGATTCGTGCGTGGCTCTCGGGTCGTACGACTATGACAGCGCTCAGATGATCCGAGTGGAGGCCGTGACCCTGTCAGGTGGCACCTGGAGCGCGATCACGACACCAAACCCACCCAACACCCAGCAGAGCACGCCGGGCGCCATCCAGTGCTACACCGCCGGCAACTGCACCGCCACCGCCTCTTATGAGTACCCCTCTCCAGATGTCTACGGGGGGCTCATGCTGAGCTTGGCGAACGGCGCGTGGACCGAGACCGCGGCCGTCAACTACTCCTCTCTCGGCGACGTCAGCTGTGTATCGGCCGACTGGTGCGCCATCGCGGGAGGCACCCTCGACGCCGGACCCCTAGTTGAGTTCGCGCAGTACGGCGGCGCGTCCACCGCAGTCGAGGTTGCATCGTCGCGCAACCCGGCGGTGGCAGGGACCCCGGTCACCTACACAGCGACCGTGGGTCCTACTCCCGACGGCGGTGTAGTCACGTTCTTCGACGGCGGATCAGTCGTTCCGGGTTGCGGTGACCAATCTGTCGATCCGGCCACCGGGCAGGCGGAGTGCACCATCACCTACACGACCGAGACGACCAATCCGGGAACCGGGCCCCACGACATCACCGCGATCTACTTCGGCGACTCCTCCTTCGCCGAGAGCGGGCCATCACCAGTCCTGACCGAGAACGTGGTGTCGCCAGCGGGCACGTACGTCTCCCTCACGGCATCCGCCAACCCTGTCCAGGTAGACCAGCCGGTCACTTACCGGGCGTCGCTCAGCCCTGCCGCCGAAGGCGGAATACTCGCCATCACCGTCGACGGAGCTATCCCCGCCGACTGCACACCCTCGGCTGTTTCGCCGAGCTCCGCCACCCTCTCCTGCACGATGACGTTCTCCGGCGCCGGCAGCCACCAGATCGAAGCGGCATATTCCGGCGCCCCGGGCTACGGGCCGTCGGACACAACCATCACCCAGACCGTTTCTAGCCCCCCGTCCTGCCCCACAGGCATCTCCCACTTAGCCTCGGGGGAGCCTTGGGCGGTCGCGTCCATGACAACCACAATCGAAGGACGATCGTGCGCCGGCTATTGGGTAGTAACCCGTACTGGTGGCGTTACCGCGATCGGGGCTGCACCATGGTTGGGCGACATGTCCACAGTGCATCTCAACGCCGCCATGATCGGCATCGCCGCCACACCCGACCACAACGGCTACTGGCTGCTCGGCGCCGACGGCGGCATCTT
The DNA here is from genome assembly GCA_003156595.1 of Acidimicrobiaceae bacterium. Lineage (GTDB taxonomy): Bacteria > Actinomycetota > Acidimicrobiia > Acidimicrobiales > Palsa-688 > PALSA-693. Next base: position 20,182 of record PMHH01000113.1, on the reverse strand, counting down.
CACCTTCGGTGACGCCCACTTCTACGGCTCCACCGGCAACGTCCACCTCACTAAACCGGTCGTCGGCATGGCCGCCACCGCTAATGGCGGCGGCTACTGGCTAGTCGCCTCAGACGGCGGGATTTTCACCTTCGGTGACGCCCACTTCTACGGCTCCACCGGCAACCTCGTCATCAACAAACCGGTCGTCGGCATGGCCCCCGCATCCGCTGGCGCCGGCTACTGGGTCGTTGCCGCCGACGGAGGCATCTTCAGTTTCGGTGATGCGCAGTTCTACGGCAGCCTGGGCCAGATAACCCTGGCCGCCCCAATCGTCGGTATGTCGACCCAGCCCGGCGGCCGCGGCTACCGGCTCGTCGGCTCCGACGGCGGAGTGTTCGACTTCGGCGACGCAACCTATTACGGCAGCCTGCCGGCCGATCAGGTCACCGACCCCCAAGTCACCACGATCGCTACCAGTGTTGACGGCAACGGGTACTACCTGATCAACGCCACAGGACATATCTGGGCCTTCGGAGACGCCCCTTACCTGGGCAACGCCTGATCGTGGCCCTTGTCGGTCCTTCCCGCTAGACGTCGATGACTTTGCGGAGCACCTCACCGAGGAGTTCGACCCGGCCATCGATGTGGCCGTTGGCGGGGGCGTTGACGATGAAACCGTCTAGGCCGTCGATCATCCGGCTGGAGAAGATCTCTCCTACCTCGTCGGGGTCGCCCAGGACTATGAGGGACCGGATCTGGCTGGCGTCGGATTCGCTCAGCGACGACATGTCGATTCCCCTGGCAGCCAGGAAGGCGTCGGCCTCGGCTATGGCTTGCTCGTGCGTCGGGGCTACACAGCAGTTGGTCAAGATGGTCACGACCACTTCGGAGCGGTCCCGCCCGACTGATTCGCAGTGCCCAGCCAGGGCGTCGAGCTTGCGGGTTATCTCGTTCGGCTGGCAGATGATGTTCGACTCGTCCGCGTAGAGGGCCACCAGCCGGAGAGTCTTCTTCTCCCCGCCGCCCCCGATCATGATGGGGATCTTCGAGAGCGGTGCGGGCGAGTTGATGGCGTCGTCGACCCGATACCAGCGGCCATTGAGGCTGGGACGGGCGCCAGCAAGCATCCCGCGAATGATCTGGAGAGACTCCTCCAGTTTGGAGAAGCGGTCGGTGAACGTCCCGAATTCGAAGCCGAGGCTGTCGTGCTCGAGCTGGTACCAGCCGGCGCCGATGCCGAGCTGGGCCCGGCCGCCGGAGACGTGATCGAGCGTTGTGACTTCCTTGGCCAGCAGGGCGGGGTTGCGATAGGCGTTGCCCGTCACTAGAGCGGAGAGCCGGACCCGTTCGGTGTGCTGGGCCAACGCGGACAGGAGGGTGTAGCACTCGAGCATTTCGTTCTCGGGTGGCCCCAGCATCGGTAGCTGGTAGAAGTGGTCCATGACCAGCACGGTGTCGAAGCCTGAGGCCTCGGCCGCCCGAGCTTGCTGCACGACTGTCGGGAACAGGTCCAACTGGCTGACGCCAGGGTAGGTGAAGTTGGGGATCTGGTAACCGAGACGGGTCATTCCGTCACAGTATCTCTCCCGACCCTGGTTTCTGACCATGACGGTGACGGGAGAGGTCAGCCGGCCAACGTCGCCCGGCCCCTACTCGCCGACCTGACCATCGGCGAGCTCGGCGACGATATCGAGGTGACCGAGGTGACGGGCGTACTCCTGGATCAGATGAAGCAGGATGCGCTCGAGGGTCGGGAGGTCGGCGCCATTCCAACCGGGTCCTGGTTTGCCGATCTGGGCCAGATCGTTGGTCTCGATGACCGCGCGAGTTCGCGCCGCTTGGGCGTGGAGGGCGGCTACCAGGTCGTCGAGGGTCTCTTCGTGGGAGACGTACCAGCGGTCGTCGCGATCGTCGCCCCAGGGATCAGCGACGTCACGACCCTCGAAGCGCCATTCGACCCAGCGCAGCTCGTCATAGATCAGATGCTTGAACAATTCGATCGGCGTCCAGCCCGACGGCAGCCGACTTCTCCGCAGCTCGCCGGCGGGCAGTCCCCTGATCTTGGTTATGAGCCGATAGCGGAAGTAATCGAGGTACCCGACGAGCACTTCCGCTCTTGACGCCACAGGAATGCTCGGATCCGGAAATGGCGGCGCGATCATGACAGTCAGCATGCTCGATGCCGCGGCGCGTGTGGCGCACAGATGACGTCACGCCGCTCTCGCCTCACCCCAATGAGCCGCCCTGTGAGGAGTAGCGTCCAGATCTGTGGCTACCGAACATTGGAAAGACGAGCCCGAGTCGCAGGACTTCCCAGCGGCCGAGTCCTATCTGTCGTTGCTGGTCGGGCCGGACGCGGCGGCCAAGCTGGTCAAGCGTTTGCGTAAAAAGCAGTCGCTCAAGTTTTACGCGGCGAAAGATATCCTGCGGGCCGCCAACCTGCCGCTCCTCGGCTCGGATGACTCCGAGGTCGCGGCCGATCTCAAGAAGGTCAAGGCTGGCGAGAAGCTGTCTCCAGTTCTACTCGTCCACGGTGTACCGCTATGGGTCGCTGACGGCTACCACCGGATCTGCGCCAGCTATCACCTCGATGAGAAGATCGAGGTGCCCTGCCGGATCGTTCTTCGCCGGCCGTAAGAGTGTGGAGTGTGTTAGACGGCAGGTCAGGCGGCGCCCCGCACCAGACGTCCCGACCTTTGGCCGGTGTCGGTGTCGTGGCGGCGGGTGACGACCCCGTGCACCAAGGTGGCCAGGTACCCCTTCGCGGGTTGGAGGATCCGGCTGGCACCGGCCGGGAGGTCGTAGCGCAGCTCGGGCTGGCAGATGCGGAGCCCATCGAGGTCGATGACGTTGATGTCGGCCCGCTTCCCGGCGGCGATGACACCTCGGTCGGAGAGGCCGTAGAGGTCGGCGTTGCCTGCACTGAGCTTGCGCACCAGGAGCTCGATCGGAAGCCGCTCACCGCGGCTGCGGTCCCGGGCCCAGTGGGTGAGATGGAACGTCGAGGCCGAGCAATCGGAGATCAGGTTGACATGAGCCCCGGCGTCACCGAGGCCGGTCACCGTGTGCGGCTCGAGGAGCATCTCCCGGCAGGCGTCCAGGGTGCCGCCGACAAAGTTGGAACCGAACAAGGCGTAGAACGCCCGGCCGTCATCCGCGAGCAAAAGGTCGTACATCCGAGTGGTGGGGTCCTGGCCGGCGGCGAAGGCTTGGGCCCAGACGGACTCGTCGAGCCGGGGCTCGTAGTTGATCGGCTCGGTCAAGGGGAACGTCAGCGGCAGCGCCGGCTCGAACAGCTCCACGACGAGGGACGTGAAATCGCCCGGCGCCGGCGCATCATTGGACTCGGACAGGATCGCCTGGCGGACCTCGGGCCGGCGCATCTCGGCCACCCGCTCGGCGAGCGGCATGTGGGCGATCTTCTTGTAGGTGGGGCGGGCCATGAAGAGGTGGTAGGTGTCCAGGCTCGTCATGATGGTGACCGAACGGGGGATGATCTGGGGCCGGAGGTCGGCACCGCGTGAGTTGGCTGCAGCGGCGGCATCGATCACTTCCCGCCAGTGATCGCAGTCTTCAAAAAGTTGGGCCACCGTGAAGGTCACGGGCCGCTCACACGCATGAGAGACGGCTTCGAGTAGGGGTACCTCGTCGATGAGCTTGGCCCGCTCACCGCCCAGCCGGGGGAGTTGGCCGATGGTCCCGGCCATGATCGCCTCGAACACGCCGTGGCCCGCGGCACGCAAGGCGCCGGCGAGGGCGACCAGCTCTTCCTCGGGCGCGAACGTCCCGGGCACCGGCCGGCCGGAACGAGCCCGGTGGCCGATGGTGCGCGAGGTCGAAAAGCCCACCGCGCCCGCCCGGAGGGCCTCCTCGACGAGGGTCGCCATGGCGGCCAGGTCGTCCGCGGTGGCGTCCTCGTTGGCGGCGCCCCGCTCTCCCATCACGTAGAAGCGCACCGCCCCATGCGCCACCTGGGCCGCGATGTCGAGGGCGTACCTGCGCTCGGCGAGAAGGTCGAGATACTCGCCGAAGGTCTCCCACTGACCCCAGGGCATCCCGACGGTGAGGGCCGACCCGGGGATGTCCTCCACGCCCTCCATCAGGTCGACCAGGGCGTCGTGATCGCTGGGCCGCACCGGAGCGAAACCGACCCCGCAGTTGCCCATGACCACGGTGGTCACCCCGTTGGACGCCGACGGCTCGAGGGCGTCGTCCCAGGTGACCTGGCCGTCGTAATGGGTGTGGACGTCGATCCATCCGGGAGTGACAATGGCACCGTCCGCGTCGATCACCTCATGGGCCGAATCCGAGATAGCTCCGACTTCGACCACTCGGCCGTCACGGATACCGACATCCGACGTGAAGGGAGTAGCACCGGTGCCATTCACAACGGTTCCACCTTTGACCAGGACATCCAGCATGGCGACGCTCCTTATTTGTCAGCTCGGCCGCGGCACACACGATAGAAGACGGATACAGTTCCGTACGCATGGAGTCTTTCGGGGGTAAGCGGGCCGTCGTCACCGGCGGCGGGTCCGGGATGGGCCGGGAATTGGTCATCCAGTTGGCTGCGGAGGGATGCTCCGTCGCTACTTGTGACGTCAACCCTACTGGCCTCGCTGAGACCCAGGCTCGGGCTGAGACTGAGGCTCCGGCCGGGACGAAGGTGACGACCTATGAGTGCGACGTCTCCGACGAGGCCGCCGTCCTGGCATTCCGAGACGGGGTAGTCGACGCGCACGGGAACGTGATCGAGCTGTTGTTCAACAATGCCGGGATCGGAGGCGCAGGCAGCTTTGTCGCCGACAGTCGAGAGGTCTGGGAGCGAACTTTCGCTGTCGACTGGTGGGGCGTGTACTACTGCGCCCGGGCCTTCCTGCCCAATCTGATGGCCGCCGAGGAGGCCCGGCTGGTCAACACCAGCAGCGTAAATGGCTTCTGGGCTTCGCTTGGTCCGGGGATCCCGCACACCGCCTACAGCACCGCCAAATTCGCGGTCAAAGGATTCTCGGAGGCGCTGATCGAGGACCTGCGCGTGAACGCTCCCCATGTCCAGGTCTCGGTAGTGATGCCAGGTCACATCGGCACGGACATCGTGGCCAACTCCCGGCGTTACTTCGGCCGCCCCGAGCCCGATGCCCTGACGGACGCGGATCTTGTCACGACTCGAGAGCAGATGGTTCGGCGGGGCCTCCCCGTCGCCGAGTTCTCCGCCGACCAGTTGCGCGGGACGGTCAAGATGCTCGAAGAAGGTTTCCGCGACGGCGCCCCTCTCGGTGCAGCCGGCGCCGCGACCATCATCCTGGACGGTGTGCGCGCTGGGAAGTGGCGAATCCTCGTCGGCGACGACGCCCACCGGCTCGACGTGCATGTTCGCGCCGACCCGGAGGCCGCCTACGACCACGCCGGAGTCGGCATCAACCCACTGACCATGGAAGTGGCGACCGAGGCAGAACCGGCCGGCTGAACCTGCTCGCGGTCCCGGCCGCCGCCGCGGTCAGCTTTCAAAGAACCGCGGCCTCAACATCGGTCCGCTCCCTTACCCTGCTAGTGGTGTTCTTTCTCGGTGTGCTGCTGTTCATTGCCGCAGAGATCGCTTCGTTCGTGGTCGTGGCCGAGCAGATCGGCTTCCTCTGGGCGTTGGCGATCCTGATCGTCGTGAGCGCGCTCGGGCCCTTAGTCGTCCGGCGCGTCGGGGTCGGGGTGCTGGCCCACACCCGGGAGAGGTTGGCTCGGGGCGAAGTGCCTACCCGGGAGTTGCTAGACGGATTGGTAGTGCTCATCGGCGGAGTGATGATTTGCGTGCCGGGGTTCATTGGCGATGCCGTCGGTCTGCTGCTCATGATCGGCCCGGTGCGCCACCTCGTCATCCGGGCGGCCGGCCACCGGCTGGCCCGGCGGGTGCAGACGGTTCGCTCCGGCCCGTGGCGCGTCATCGACACCCGCTCCCGACCGAGGCGCGGCGGCTCTTCAGCACCGCCGGGGCCGCCCAGTCCGCCTCTCGGTCGTGAACCATGATGCTACGGTCCCGCTCGTGGGTCACATCATTCGGCTGCGAATCTCTCTGACCGACCGGGCGGGCGCGCTCGGGCAGGTTGCGACCATCATCGGCATCCACGGAGGGAACATCTTGTCGATCGACGTGCACCGCACGGGTGGGGAGTCCGCCGTGGACGACCTCGTCGTCGAGTTCTCCGACGAGCCGGATCTGCAGGATCTGCGAGATGACCTCGCCATGAACGCGGCAACCTCTCTGGTGTCCTACCAGGCGACGGACGCGGAGGACCCTGTCGTGGCCAATATGGGTCGAGTGGCCGCGATCTTAGAGGCCGGTCGTGGCCACTCGGCTGACACGTTGGCCGAGGGCATCGCTGACCTGTGCTCGTCGCCGGTCGCATGGGTGAGCAGCCGCGATGAGGCGATCCGGTATGACGCCGGTCGGGCCGCCCTAGAGGGCAACCGCGCCGTTTTCCGGCGCACCAGCACGCTTCCCGAACCTTTCGCCACGCGGCTGCCGGGGGAGGTCTGCCTGCTGGCGGTGCCGAACTCTGACGGCTCCAGCGGGGTCGCTGTGGTCTTCGTGGCCCGTCCCGTCACCATGGACTTCACGGTTACGGAGATCGCCCGGATCGAAACCCTGACAGCCCTCTACAACCAGATCGAGCGCCTACTTAGGTCAGGCCAGACACCGGACGCTTGACCGTCACTGCAGACCTCTTTGGGGTCACTGGACCTTGCCGGGCCAGACGATCCTGTTCTGCCCGGTGTGCTTGCCCTCCTGGAGAAGAGCATTGAGTTCCACCAGGACATCCTTGGCGGTTGGGTGGCGGAAGCCCACCTCGATCACGCCGACGGTCACGGTGACGACTCCGAGCGGGTTAGCAGGATGCGCGATGGCGAGTTTCTCGACGCTCGACCGGATCCGTTCCGCGGCAATGACTGCTTCCCGCATACCTGCGCCGGGGAGTAGGGCGGCGAACTCCGCCTCGCCGTAGCGATAGGCGCGGTCACCCTGTCGTACCGTGCCGTTGAGGGTCTGGCCCACAGCCCGAAGCGCCTGATGCCCGGCCGGGAGACTAAAGCGCTGGTTGCTGTCGTGGAGGTGATCGATCTCGGCCACCAGTAGGGCATACTTCTCGCGCGAACGGGTGTGGCGGGCGTGCAGCTGGAGATGGTCGGCTTCGAAAGCCGCCGAGTTGGGCAGGCCGGTTCCGGTGTCGGTGATGGTCGCCTCGGTGAGCATCTGGTTTTCCAGCCGGAGCTCGTCGACCTCCTTGGCGAGGCTATCGACGTCCCTCTTGCGACTGAGCGCCCAGTCGTCGAGCTCCCGGCTGTAGATGTCGACCCGGTTGCCGCCTTCCGCCTTGGCCCGGTACATGGTGACATCCGCGTCCCTGAGCAAACCGTCTGCTCGACGACGATCACCGAGCATGACGACCCCGATCGACGCGGTGACCTCTATGGTCGTCCCGTGAGCCTGCATTGGCTCTCTGACGGCGGTCAGGACCCGACTGGCAATGGAGACGGCTTCGTCCGGAGTCGTCCGGTCGAGCAAGACGACGAACTGGTCGCTTCCGACCCGGAAGGCGCTTCCGTGCAGTAAGACGGCGGTCAATAGGCGGCTGCCGGTCAGGCGGAGCACTTCGTCGCCCGCCGAGCGACCGTGACTGTCGTTGACCGTCTTGAACTCGTCCAGATCCAGGAGCAGCAGGGCTGGCATCGGACCGCTCAGAGGCGCGTCGGCGAGGGCCTGCTCGAGACGATCCTTGAGGCCAAAGCGATCCCCGAGGTCCGGCAGATCAGCCGCGGGCAGATCATCTCGGGGCTCACTCTTGCCCTCTTCGCCTCCCGTCGGGCGCGCGGCCAGCTCCAGCTCGACCACATCGTCGGCGTCGCGAGGAGTGCGGTGGAAGCCCCGGCGTACCCAAGTCGACAAGGTCACGGAGCGCACCCGGGGCCCTGGCGCAAACCGAAGACAGCCTCCACGAAAGCGCTGTCATCGTTCATGCTTCATCCTCCTCATCGACTGGAGTAGCTATCGACGTCTGGAGCCTCCGAGTTGAGGGATAAGCGGGCAAACGGTGCCAGAATGGGCCGGATGGCGCCTCCGATACTCCTTACGGTCGACGACGATCCGGAAGTGTCCCGTGCCCTGGCCCGGGACCTACGCCAACAATACGCCGAGGACTACCGGATCCGCCGGGCCGAGTCTGGCCAGGCGGCCCTGGATGCCCTCAAGGAGCTGAAGCTCCGAGATGAAAAGGTCGGGTTGCTGCTGGCGGACCATCGCATGCCGGCGATGACCGGTGTCGAGTTTCTCGAGCAAGCCCGCCAGCTCTATCCGAAAGCCCGCCGGGTGCTCCTGACCGCCTACGCGGACAGCGATGCAGCAATCGCCGCCATCAACAAGGCGGATGTGCACTACTACCTGCTCAAACCCTGGGACCCGCCCCAGGAGAAACTGTTCCCTGTCCTTGACGACCTTCTCGAGGACTGGAAGATGCAGGACCGTCTCACGTCAGACGAGCGCACCAAGGTGATTGGCCACCGTTGGTCGGCCCAGTCCCATGAGGTCAAGGACTTTCTGACCCGCAACCAGGTGCCGTTCAAATGGCTGGAGATCGAGCACGACCCGGAGGCGGCCCGGCTCTTGTCCGCCAGTGGCGGCAGCGCCGATCACCTGCCAGTGGTTCTGACCGACTCGGGCGAGACCCTGGTCGAGCCGACGATCGTCGACGTGGCCAGGGCGTTCGGCCTGTCGTCGACGCCCTCCCTACCGTTCTACGATCTCATCGTCATCGGAGGTGGTCCGGCCGGACTGGGTGCCGCGGTGTACGGGGCCTCCGAGGGTTTGCGCACAGTGCTGGTCGAGAGAGAGGCGGTCGGTGGCCAGGCCGGCCAGAGCTCGTTTATCGAGAACTACCTGGGCTTTCCCTCTGGCATCAAAGGTGGTGATCTGGCCCGCCGAGCGGCGACCCAGGCCCGTCGCTTCGGGACGGAGATGCTGCTGGTGTCAGAGGTGTCGAGTCTCGAGCTCTGTGGATCGGCGCGGGTGGTGCGGCTGGCTGACGGCACCCAGCTGTCGGCTCACGCGGTGGTCCTGACTACCGGCGTCGCCTACCGTCGACTGCCGGCGCCCGGAGTGGAGGAATTCACCGGCCGGGGCGTCTACTACGGCGCGGCAACCACCGAGGCGCAGACGTGCCGGGACGAAGACGTGTACATCATTGGCGGCGCCAACTCGGCTGGGCAGGCGGCCGTCTTCTTCTCCCGCTTCGCCCGCAACGTCACCATCATGGTGCGGGGTGACGGCCTGCAAGAGTCGATGTCTCACTACCTGATCCAGCAGATCGCAGCCCTTCCCAACGTGCACGTGCGCACTCGCACCGAGGTGGTGGGCGCCAGCGGCAGTGACCACCTGGAGCGGTTGTCCCTGGCCGACCGAGCTGCCGGCACGGTCGAGGAAGTCGACGCGTCATGGCTGTTTATCTTCATCGGGGCCGCCCCCTGCACGGACTGGCTGGGCAAAGAGGTGCTACGGGACGAGAACGGGTTTGTACTGACCGGTCCCGACCTGCTTTCCAACGGGCAGCTGCCGCCCGACTGGCCCCTCGAACGACAGCCCTACTTCCTGGAAACGAGCGCGCCAGGGGTGTTCGCGGCGGGGGACGTGCGCGGCCAATCCGTCAAACGGGTGGCGTCCGCGGTCGGAGAAGGGGCGATGGCGGTGACCCTCGTGCACCGTTACCTGGAGTTGCTGTGAGCTCGGCGTCGACGGACCTCAGGGCGGAGCTGGGGGCCTGTTTCCTTTTCGAGAGTCTGAGCGACGAACAGCTGGACTGGTTGGTAGGGCATGGCACCGTCGAGACCTACGAAGCGGGCGTGAACGTCTTCGTGGAGGGACAGCCGGCCCACTGGTTCTGCGTCCTCCTGGACGGAGAGATCCAGTTGGTGAAGCGTCTGGACGGCGCCGACGTGGTCAGGACCACGGCCAGCCAGGCGGGCGCCTACAGCGGGGCGACCAGAGCGTTTGTCAGCTCGTCGGGCGATCAGACCTATGCCAACACTTTGCGGACAGTGACGCATGCGCGCCTGTTCCAGTTGCGGGCCGAGGACTTCGCTCAGCTGCTGAACACCTGGTTTCCGATGGCGGTGCACCTCCTGGACGGGTTGTTCCTGGGGATGACCAACTCGGAAGCCCTGGTGGGACAACGGGAAAAACTGATTGCCCTTGGTTCCCTTTCCGCCGGCTTGGCCCACGAACTCAACAACCCGGCCGCCGCCGAGGTCCGAGCTGCGGAGGCCGTCGGCGACCGGCTTCGGGAAGCCCGCCTGGCCATGGTCGACCTGGCCCCGATGATCGGAAGGGACGACCTCTCGAAGTTGCTCGACCTGCTCAACGAAGCGATCGGGCGGGCCCGGACTGCTCCGTCCCTCTCGACCCTGGAAGCCGGCGATCTCGAGGACGCCTTGGCGAAGAGCTTGCAGGACGCCGGTGTGGACGACCCGTGGCAGCTCGCTCCGGCCCTGGCCGCCGCCGGCCTCGACGATACGTGGCTGGAGAGAGTGCAAGCGGCCGCCGGCCCAGGCGCGGCCTTGGCCGTCCGCTGGATATCGCTTGGATTGGACATCGAGAGCTTGGTCAACGAGATCCGCAACTCGGCCGGCCGCATCTCCGAACTTGTCGGGGCCATGAAGGATTACAGCCACCTGGACAAAGCACCGCTCGACGACATCGATATTCACGCCGGGCTGGAGAGCACTCTGGTCATCTTCTCCCACAAGCTCAAAGAAGGCGTAAAGGTGGTACGCGACTTCGATCGCACCCTGCCCACCATCTGCGCCCGGGAGGGCGAGCTCAACCAGGTGTGGACGAACATCATCCACAACGCCATTGACGCCATGGAGGGCAAGGGAACGCTGACTATCCGCACGTTCCGGGAGGCGGACTGCGCGGTAGTCGAGATCGGCGACACCGGCCCGGGGATTCCCGCTGAGCTGCAACGGCGCATTTTCGAACCCTTCTTCACTACCAAGGACGTTGGACGGGGCACCGGGCTCGGACTCGACATCAGCTACCGCATCGTGGTTCGCCGGCACCACGGCGACATCCGGGTGGAGTCGGTGCCAGGGGATACCCGCTTCCAGGTCAGGTTGCCCATCAGTCAGCCGGCGGGAGCTTAAGGGAGGATGTCCAGGTACTCCTGATGTCCCAGTCGCTGATGGTAGCGATGAAGCGTTCCCACTCGTCCCGCTTGTAGTGACTGAATACCCGGTACATCTCGCCCGGCAGAGCCGCTTTGACGATCTGGTCGGCTTCGAGGGCGTCGAGGGCTTCCCCGAGGGTCGACAGGATGCGCGCTACCGTCTTGCCGGCCGTGGTGCGATTCTGGAAGCCCCAATCGGCGAAGACCGGGGCCCAGAAACCGGCGTCCGCGAAGCGGCGGTAGGAGTTGACAGTGGGCGCGGTCACGGCGGTGAGCGTCGATCGCCGAGTGGGCCGGGAACCGTTTCTGCCGCGAGCGTTCCCGTGGCGTCGAACACGCCGATGTGGACCGCCTCGATGCCGTGTCGCTCCAACCAGGCACCGACAGCCGTGGGGTCGTCTACTTGAGCTACGTCGATCGGAAACGCAGTGAGTTTACTTTCTTGAAACAATGTTGGCTCCTGAGAAACACTACGACAGCCCGCCGGATCGATCAAGGGACCGGCTAGCGTCGATCGGTACGCGCCGCCTCCAGGAGTGCCCATGGCCGATCCGAGACCCAACCACGACCCTGCCGATACCGCGCCAGTGGACCAGAGGAGCGAGCCGAAAGCCTTCGGTGTCGCAGCCGACGACTACTTAGACGAGCAAGAGGCTGACTCGTTCCCGGCGTCAGACCCTCACTCCGATTGGGCCGGCCCCCCAACCTGACGGGCCGCTACACCGTCGCGGGGCACGGGGGAGCGGAGGCCGAGGCGGCGGCGAGAGCGGGCGCCTGACCCGGGCGGCTGGGGAGAAGGGCCGTGACGGCGACGGCGCCAGTCAGGCACACGCCGGCAGCCACGAAGCACGCGGCGTGCAGACCGACCATGAATGACTGCGTGACCGCGTGGCCGAAGGCCACCCCGGCGGCGCCCTGCAAGTGGGTGGCGACGGCCCGACCGGCCCCGAAACTGGTCGTGGCCCGATGGAGCAGCGCGGCCGGCACGGCGGAGGACCGGTCCAGGCTGTGGGCGTAGAGAGTCGAATAGACGCTGCCGAGAACGGCGACACCGAGGGTTCCACCGATCTCGCGGGTGGCGTCGTTGACTGCGCTGCCGGCGCCGGCCTGCTCGGGCTTGACGACTCCCATGATCGACTCGGTGGCGCCAGCGGACGTCAGCCCCATGCCCGTTCCGAGGAGAACCATCTGCGCCGCGATCAGGTCATATTTCACCAAGGAAGCCGACATGGCGATCCAGGCGAAGGCGGCCGCGAGGGACAGCAGCCCGCCGGCTACGACGGCCTTGTTGCCGAGTCGCACGAGCAGGCGGGACCCGACGATGGAAGAGACGGCGATGCTGAATGCCACCGGGAGGATCCGCACGCCCGTCGACAGGGGGCTGTAGTCACGCAGCTGCTGGAAATACTGGGTGATCAGGAAGATGAACCCGAACAGCGAGAAGAATGCGACGGTCACCGAGCCACTGGCCGCAGAGAACCGCAAGTTGGTGAAGAGGCCGACGTCGAGCATGGGGTCCTGGCGGCTGCGTTCCCAGCCTACGAACAGGACCACCACGCCGGCGGTCAGCAGGAAGCCGGCCATGCTGCGAGGGCTGAGCCAACCGTGATCAGGCGCCTCGATGATGGTGAACACCAGGCTGCCGAGGGCCACCACGGACAGCCCCAAGCCGGTGCGGTCGAGGGGCGCGCGGTCGGCCAGACGGGATCGGGGCACGACGAGCCAGGCGCCCACCAGGGCCACGATGGCGACGGGGATCAAGGCCAAGAAGACCGATCCCCACCAGAACCGTTCGAGCAGCGCGCCCCCGATCACCGGGCCAGTGGCGACCCCGAGCCCGGTCACCGCTCCCCACGCTCCGATCGCGGCGGCCCGGGCCCGGCGGTCCGGGAAGGTGTTGGTGATGATCGACAGGGTGGTCGGGTAGATCAGGGCGGCCGCGGCGCCCATGGCGAAGCGGACGGCGATGAGCTCGCCGACGTCCGTGCATAGGGCCGCCACCACGCTGGCGACTGCGAAGAGGCCGAGGCCGGCGCCCACCACGAACAGCATGGCGGACAGCAGCCAGCCGCTGGTCTGGAAACCGATGGTGGTCATCCAGCCGAGCCCCACGGCCAGGATCCCGGTCCCGGCGACCACGAACGCCTTGTAGCGACCCAGCTTCGAGATCAGCCGACCCGAACTGATCGAGGTGATGAGCATCCCTGCCAGCATCGGTAGCAGCCGCAGGCCCGACAGGGTCGGGCTGATGCCGCGGACGCGCTGGAAGTACTGGGGCAGGAAGATCAACGCCCCGAACATCACCGCGCCCGTGATGAACGCCAGGACGTTGGCCACGCTGAACACCCGGTTCCTGAACAAGCGCAAGGGGATGATGGGCTCTTCGGCCTTGGTCTCCCACCACACGAACGCCACGATCAGGATCACGCCCGGGATGCCGTAGGCCCACGCCGCGGTGGTGATCCGGGCGGCGGAGCCGGCGTCCTGCACGGCGACGAGCAGCAACGACACCCCCGACACGATGAGGGCCGAACCGAGGATGTCGATCTTGCTGCGACGGGGGGTGTGGTCGAGCTGGAGGACCCGGTTGATCACCACCAGGGCCACTGCCCCGATCGGGAGGTTGACGTAGAACACCCACCGCCACGAGGCCTCGTCGACCAGGAACCCACCGACCAGCGGCCCGATGACGCTCGCCACGCCGAAGACCGCCCCGAAATACCCCTGGTAGCGGCCCCGTTCCCGGGGCGGGATGACGTCGCCGACAATGGCCATGGCCAGGGTCATGAGCCCGCCCGCCCCCAGCCCCTGCACGCCCCGGAAGATGATCAGCTGGTACATGTTCTGGCTGAGACCGGATAGGGCGCTGCCGATCAGGAAGATCACGATGGCGAATTGGAAGATCCGTTTGCGCCCGAAGACGTCGCTGATCTTCCCGTACAACGGGGTGCTGGCCGTCGAGGTAAGCAGGTAGGAGGTCACGACCCAGCTGTAGAGGTCAAGGCGGTGGAAGTCCCGGCTGATGGTGGTGAGCGCGGTGGAGACGATGGTCTGGTCGAGGGCGGCCAGCAACATGCCCATCATCAGCCCGGACATGACCAGCATGATCTGGCGGTGGGTGTATTCGGTAGAGGGGGCGGCCGGAGCCTCGGGAGCGATGGTCATCGGCGATGTCTTTCGTGGGTCGGGGGGCGGTCGTGCGGGTGTCGGTCGATTGCGGGTGGGGCCAGGCCATTGGCGAGGGTGTCGAAGGCGGACGCCAGCAGGGCCTCGAAGGAGACGCGCCCGCCGAGGTCGCTCCAACGCAGGTGGGCGACCTTGAATGCCCCCCACGCCGCGCTCACGACCAGGGCCGGGTAGAGGTCGGCGTCGACGTCCTGGCCGGTCCGTTCGGCGACGCCGGCCACCAGGGCGCGCTCCATGTCCTCGGAGCAGGCGGCCATGGCCGCCCGCAGGTGGGGTTCCGATCGTATGAGGCGCATCCGGCGCAGGGCCCGCTCGGCGTCAAGGACCCGCTGAGCCACCTCGTCCTCCATGACCCGGCGCAGGGCGGTGAGGGCGTCCTCCGCCAGCGGGCGGGCTAGGAGGGCCCGACGCATGCTCTCGGGCCGCTCTCCGTCCCAGTCGAGGATGGCCTCCTCCTTGGAGGGGAAATAGTTGAAGAACGTCCGGGGCGCCACGTCGGCCCGCGCCGCGATGGCCTCGACGGTCACCCCTACCAGCCCATCCTCCTCGGCCAGGGTGAAGGCGGCCTCGTGGATGGCCTGGCGGGTCGCCTGCTTCTTGCGTTCTCGCCGCGACGGGGCCAGCTCGACGGTCATCGATCGAGCACTCTAGTAAAAAGTTTGCACGTTGTGCAAACACGCACACTGTGCACATCGGGCCTGATCGGGCCGGCGGGCACTCTGGTTGGTACCGTCCAGCCCATGGGATGGGACCAGGAATGCGACGTGCTCGTCGTCGGCAGCGGCGGCGGAGCCTTGGCGGCCGCGCTCACGGCGGCCACTTCGGGGTTGCGTACGGTGGTCATCGAGAAGACCGACCTATTCGGCGGCACCACGGCTTACTCGGGCGGCGGCATGTGGATCCCTCTCAACCCCGCCAACGCACGAGCCGGCCTGGTCGACTCCGCCGACCTGGTCGAACGGTACCTGGATGCCACTGTCGGAACCGCTCGGCGCCAGCTTCGCGACGCGTACCTGGCAGCCGGGCCTGGGATCATCGCCGACCTGGAAGCCAGCCCGTGGCTGGAATTCGAGTGGCGTCCCTTCCCCGACTACTTCTGTGAAGTCCCCGGTGCCCTGCCCGCCGGTCGGTCCATCTACGCCCTCGACTTCGACGCCACCGGACACGAGAAGGTCCTCGAGAACCTGCGCCAGCCCCTCTCCGCCGAGCGAGGCGGGTGGCGTGAGCCCGCTCCTACCGTCATTGGCGGCCGGGCCTTCTTGTCTCGCCTGCTGGTCGCCCTGTCCGAAACGGACACCGTGCTGCAGCGCCACACCGCGCTCGAGTCGCTCGTCACCGAGGACGGTCGCGTCGTAGGTGCGGAGGCACGCGCCGGCGACGAGCTCGTCCGGATCCGGGCCGAGCGCGGCGTGCTGCTGGCCGCCGGGGGCTTCGAGCAGGACCCTGACCTGCGCAGGCGCTACCAGTCACCTTTAGGGGCCGACTGGACCCTCGGCGCGCCGGGCAACACCGGCGGGCCCCTCCGGGCCGCCGTGGCCGCGGGAGCCGACACCGAGCTGCTGGAGGAGTGCTGGTGGGCCCCCGGATTCTTGCTGCCCGACCAGACAGTGGCGTTCCGGCTCTTCGAGCGGGGTAAGCCCGGCGGGCTCATAGTCAACGGAGCCGGGCTTCGCTTCGCCAACGAGTCCTGGCCGTACGACCGCCTCGGGCGGGCGATGGTCGAGGGCCACGCCGGCGGTATATCCCACATCCCGTGCTGGTTCGTGGTCGACCAGGCTCACGTCGACCGGTACGGGTTCGCGGCGACCCGACCCGGCCGCGAGATCGGGCCGGAGTGGTTCGACAGCGGTGCGATCACCAAGGCCGCTTCGCTGGGGGACCTGGCGGGCGCGATCGGAATCCCCGGGGCAGCCCTGGCGGCCACTGTCGAAGAGTTCAACCGGTTTGCCGAGGCCGGCACCGACGAGCAGTTCCATCGGGGCGAGTCGGACTTCGACCGTTTCTTCGGCGACGCCACCCAGGGTTCCAATCCGAACCTGGGGCCGGTCTCCACCCCGCCCTTCTATGCCTGGAAGGTCATGCCGGCCGACCTGGGCACCAAGGGCGGGGTCCGCTGTGACGGCTCCGCCCGGGCGCTTCGAGAGGACGGCTCCGTCCTGCCAGGCCTGTACGCGGCGGGCAACACCATGGCGTCGTGGACCAACCACTGCTACCCCGGGCCCGGCTCGCCGATCGGGTCCAGCGTGGTGTTCGGCGTACTCGCCGTGCGCAACATGGCCGGCGGGTAAACCAGCCGGGCTGCTCGCGTCCGGATCGGCAGGCCCTCGGACCGGTAGCCTGGCTCCATGTGCGGGATCGTTGCCGTCCTCCGCCAGCCGTCGTCCCGGCCGGCTCCCGACCCCAGCCAGATCCTGGCCGCTCTCGAAGGTGTGGTCGAGCTGCTGGCCTCACCCGCAGCCGATGAGGCGGGCCTGATCCGTCTCGGGTCGGCCCTCTCCAACCTGCAAGAGGTCGACCGGGTCCTGCGGGGCACTCCTGGTCTGCGCAGCCTGCTCGCGGCCCCCGACACGGTCAACCGCATCGCGGCGCTGACCGAGCGGATCGGCGCGGCCTTGTCCCGGTTGGAAACGCAGATGGATAGCGGCGCCCTCGATCTCGATCCGCCCGCGCAGGAACGCGTCAACGCGGAGCTGATCGCCCTCAAGGACGCCTGGTGGGCAATCGACCGCGACCGGCTCGGCACGGCCCGCGCCGTGGTCGCCCTACTGCCGGAAGGATCGCCTCCGCTACCCGACGGGCCCGGAGCCCTGGATGGCTGGTGGTCCATCCAGGTCGCCCTGGCAGCCATCGACCGGCTGGAAGTACGGGGCCGGGACTCGGCCGGGATCCATGTGTCCATCACTGGCCACGGGCTGGATTTCACCGATGACGCCGTGCGGGCGCTGGTCGACGGGCGCGCCGCTGACCCTCTCTTCGGGTCCGGCGCTGTGCGTACGGTGGACGGTTGCCTGAGCCTGGTGTACAAGGCCGCCGCCGAAATCGGCGAGCTCGGCGACAACGTCAAGGTTCTTCGCGCTGCCATTCACGCCGACCGCCTCCTGGCTCGGGCGCTGGCCGGACCGGGCGCCCGTGCCACCGTCATCGGCCATACCCGGTGGGCCAGCGTTGGCATCATCTCCGAGGCCAATGCCCATCCCCTCAACTCCGACGAGGTGGACCGGGTGGAGGGCCCGTACGTGATCGCGGCCCTCAATGGCGACGTCGACAACCATGGCGACCTCCGGCTCTCGGAGGGCCTGCTTTTCGCTCCGGAGATCACCACCGATGCCAAGGTCATCCCGGCCATGGTGTCCCGTCGACTCGGAGCAGGCGCCCCGATGGAGGAGGCGTTCCGCGCCAGCGTTGCCCGCTTCGAGGGGTCGGTGGCCATCGCCGCCTCCGCCGCGGCCGAACCCGACGAGCTGTATCTGGCGCTCTGCGGGTCCGGCCAGTCGCTGTATGTCGGCCTGGCCGAGGACGCCTTCGTGGTCGCCAGCGAGCCGTACGGGCTCGTCGACGAGACCGCCCAGTACGTGCGGATGGACGGGGAGACCACTCGGGGCCAGGTGATGGTCCTGCGCCGGGAAGGCGCCGGCAGCCTGGGGGCATTGACCCGGTCCCGCTACGACAGCGGCGCCCTCCCGCTCGACCCGCACGACGTGGTCACCGCCGAGATCACCACGAGGGACATCGACCGGGCGAACTTTCACCACTTCCTCCTGAAGGAGCTGACCGAGGCCCCCACGTCGTTCCGCAAAACCCTTCGGGGAAGGATCGGGACCGGCGATGACGGCCGGCTGGTGGTCCGGGTCGGCGAGGACACCATCCCGCCCAGCCTGGTCGCTGCCCTCGCCGGCGGAACGCTCGAGCGGGTGCTCGTCATCGGGCAAGGCACCGCGGCGGTGGCCGGGCAGGCGGTGGCCGCAGCCATCACCCGCTGCCTGCCGGGATTGTCGGTCTCGGCGCTTCCCGCCACCGAACTCTCCGGCTTCGGGCTCTCCGACGACATGAGCGACACCCTGGTCGTCGCCATCAGCCAGTCCGGGACCACAACCGACACCAACCGCACCGTCGACCTGGTCCGCACCCGTGGCGCCCACGTGGTGGCCGTGGTCAACCGCCGCAACAGCGATCTGGCCGCCAAGGCGCACGGGGTCCTGCACACGTCCGACGGCCGCGACGTTGAGATGAGCGTGGCGTCTACCAAGGCGTTCTACGCCCAGGTCGCCGCCGGGTGGCTGCTGGCCGGGGCGCTGGCGCAGGTGGCCGCAGTCGACATTGGGGGCGGACCAACCGCGGCGGCCGAGATCGACCGGGTGCTGCGGGCCTTGCGGGAACTGCCCGCCGCCATGGAGCAGGTGCTGGGCTGCCGGGAGGAGATCGGCCGGATTGCCGCGTCCGTGGCGCCGCCGCGGCGGTACTGGGCCGTGGTTGGCAACGGTCCGGACCGGATCGCCGCGGCGGAGGTTCGCATCAAGTTGTCGGAGCTGTGCTACCGCTCCATATCCAGCGACGCCACCGAGGACAAGAAGCACATCGACCTGTCTTGCGAACCACTGATCCTGGTCTGCGCGGCTGGGCTGCGCGGCCCGAACGCCGACGACGTGGCGAAGGAGATCGCCATCTACCGGGCCCACAAAGCCGCGCCTGTGGTGGTGGCGACCGAGGGCGAGGCTGACCGCTTCCGGGCCTGGGCTCAGGACGTGATCACGGTGCCGGAGACCGATGCCAGCCTGGCGTTCGTGTTGTCGGCCATGGTCGGCCACCTTTTCGGTTACGAGGCGGCGGTC
The DNA here is from genome assembly GCA_003156595.1 of Acidimicrobiaceae bacterium. Lineage (GTDB taxonomy): Bacteria > Actinomycetota > Acidimicrobiia > Acidimicrobiales > Palsa-688 > PALSA-693. The sequence goes on along the minus strand of PMHH01000113.1, from coordinate 978 downwards.
TCGATCGATGCGCAGGCCCGGCCGCTGCGGGAGGCCCGGGCCACCATCGAAGCGGCGGTCGGCACCGGGCCCGACGATCTGATCGACCGCCTGCGGCCGGACCTGCAGCGGCTGACGCAGCCATTCCTGGACGGCCTGCGCGACGGCAGCTACAACGGAAACCTCGAAGCCGCCACTGCCGTGCAACTGGTGTCCTTGCTGCGTTACGCGACCGGCGTGCTGCCTCTGGAGGGCTACGAGCTGGAGTCGGGCAAGATAGGGGTGCCGAGCGCGCTGGTCGCCGATCTGCTGGATGCCCTCAACGCCGGCATTGACGAGTTGACCCGCCCGGTGGATGCCATCAAGCACCAGGCCAAGACCGTCACCGTCGGGATCTCCCGCAGCGAGGATGCCCTCTTCGGGGTGCCCCTCGTCAAAGCCACGCTGGCCGTCGGCGCCCCTCCCGACACCCTCGGGTACCGGGCGTTGCGCACTCTTGGCGCGCTGGACCCGTCAGTGGCCGAGGTCGCCGGCTTCACCCGCTACCGCATCGATTGGGCGCCCTCGGCTGCTCCTACGATCGCGGTCGTCGATCAGGGTGGGGTGGTCCTGTCCATGCCGGCGTCTCGAACGGGGTCCGATCCCCGGCTGCTCGGAAGCAAGCACCGGGCCGCGGACGAACGGGAAGTCACGGTGGTTCGCGGCGCCAGCGACGGCCGTACCGTGGTTCTCGTGCCAGAGGCGAAGGGGACGCAGGTGACGGGGATGACGCTGCTGCATGTCCGTTTTCGTGATCGCCTGTCGTCGGACGCGGCCAAGGCGGTCCTCAGCGGTTACCGCAACCGCTACTCCGCGCTCCGCGACGCCGTCACAGAGACCGAGCCGACCTTCGACGACCACCGTCTCGGGGAGCAGCCGATCGTCGATCTGCTGACCGAGCCGGTGTACGAACTGGCGAAGCGCTGGCGCCGCCCCGCCCCGTGACCCGCCCCGCCCCGT
>PMHH01000134.1:8206-9637 GCA_003156595.1 Acidimicrobiaceae bacterium | reverse complement strand
AGGTGGCGTTCGTCGTCGCCGACGCCTGGCAGGGGTTGGGGCTGGGGACACTACTGCTGGAGCACCTGGCGGCCGCGGCCTGCCGGCGGGGTGTGGCGTCCTTCGTAGCCGAAACCCTCGGGACGAATCAGCTCATGCAGCACCTCTTTGCGCAGACCGGGTTCCCCTGCCTTCAGCGCTGGAGTGACGGCGTGGTCGACGTGTCGTTTCCGATCGGACCGACGCAGCCCTACCTGGAAGCCGTCACCGAGCGGGACCTGGTGGCGNNTCGTCGAAGCGGCCGCCGGCGGGCGGTTCGTGATCGCTGAGCCGACCGCCGCCGTCACCTCGGCTGGCCGGCTGGGAGGCGCTTGCCAGTCGCCGGCGGTCGCGGCCTCGGTGTCAGCCGCCTGCCGAACCCAACGGCTGGACGTGTCGACGATCGTGGCCAGCGGTGATCAGTCGGATGACGATGTCAGCGATCTGCTCGCCTACCTGGCGGCCGACGAGGATACCGACGTCATCGCCGTCCAGCTCGACCGGGTCACCCGGCCGGGCCGCCTGATCGCCCGGGCTCAGGCCGCGGCACGGCGGAAACCCGTGGTGGTGCTGCATGCCCCCGCTCTCTCGGCCGTGTGGGAGCAAACTGGCGTCGAGACGAGGGATGGGGTGGATGCGCTCGTCATCCGAGCCGGTCAGCTGCTCGCCGACCGGGGCGCCGGCACCTGGCAGGCACCGGCGGCGGGGCCGCTCATCGACCGGCCCGGATGCGATCCACCCCGAGCCCGTAGCTACCATGACGATCCGTTCGTCCGCCAGGTACTGGCGTGACCGGCGACCCCGGTTGGGGCCCTAGCTGGCCCCGCTGGCGGTGCACCTGCATGGCAGGATGAGGCGGTGACCGTGCGTGTCTTCCTCCTCGATGATCACGAGTTGGTCCGCCGGGGCGTCCGGGACCTGCTGTGGGCCGAGGAAGACATCGTGGTCGTCGGCGAGGCCTCTACGGCGCAGGAGGCGCTGGAGAAGATCCCCCAAACCCAGCCCAACGTGGCCGTGCTCGACGTGCGATTGGCTGACACCGACGGCGCATCATCAGGGATCGAGGTGTGCCGCGACATCCGCTCGAACCACCCGGAGGTGGCATGCGTGATGCTCACCAGCTTCGCCGACGACGACGCCTTGTTCGCGTCGATCATGGCGGGCGCCTCCGGCTACGTCCTCAAGCAGATCCGCGGCGCCGACCTGGTGTCCGCCATCCGTCGGGTCGGACAGGGCGAGAGCCTGCTCGACCCGGCCGTCACCGCCCGGGTGCTGGAGCGCTTGCGAAATCCCCACCCGGACAACGATCCCTTGGCCCAGCTGACCCCCCAAGAGCGGCGCATCCTGGACCTGATCGCCGAAGGCCGCACCAATCGCCAGATCGGGGAGACGATGTTCCTGGCCGAGAAGACC
>PMHH01000134.1:0-8168 GCA_003156595.1 Acidimicrobiaceae bacterium | reverse complement strand
CCGAGCGGCGGGCCAGATCTTGAGGTCACGGTCGTGACGGGGACCTATGGCCGCGCCGATGGACCCTTCGACTCTGTTCGACACTGCGCAAGAGGGGCCAACCTGGACACCGCGAAGTGCAATCCGAAGACCGAAGGAGGAGCCATGGAGACGTCGAGGTTGAACACCGGGCTGGACGTGCTGGATCAGGCCGAGTGTGTGCGCCTACTTGGCACGGAGACCGTTGGTCGTTTGGGCGTCGTCGTCGACGGCGAACCGTCGATCTTCCCGGTCAACTTCGCGCTGGCCGGCGAGGACATCGTGGTCCGCACGGACCCCGGTTCCAAGCTGATGGCCGCTCTCGGCGGTCCAATGGTCTTCGAAGTCGACCACCTCGACGAGAACACCCAGACCGGATGGAGTGTGATGGTCCACGGAACGGCAGAGCTCGCCGAAGGCCGGCCGAGCCGGACAGGATCACAGAACCGGGTTCTGCAACCGTGGCGCCAAGCCGACCTGCCGCACCTATTGCGAATCGTGCCCAAGACGATCACCGGGCGGAGGATCACTACGCCGACGCAGCACCGCTCGCCCGCGGCGGACTCGCCGGAGTCCGAGCTCCTGGCGGGCCGGTAGCACCATGCTCCTTGTCGGAGCGCATCCCGAGCAGGATCGCCACGACCCCGGAGGTGGCCACCCCGAGCGCCTCGGACGGCTGGTGGCGGCGGTAGCGGGAATCGGCGACGCCGGCATCGGTCGCGACGCCGGCACAGATGGCCCGGATCAGTGGCTTCCACTGCGGTTCGCATCGCGCTCCGAGCTGGCCGCGGTACACGACATCGGCTACTTGCATGCCCTCGCCGATCTGTGCGCCGGGGGTGGAGGCCGGCTGGATGCTGACACCGTGGCCAGTGCCGGCTCATGGGAGACGGCGCGGGCCACCGCTGGCGCCGGCCTGAGTGCGGTGGAAGCGCTGACGGCGGGCCGGGGAGAGGCCGCGTTCGTCCTGGGCCGGCCCCCCGGCCACCATGCCACTCGGACAGCCGGGATGGGATTCTGCCTGCTCAACAACGTGGCGATCACCGCAGCCGCCCTCGTTTCTCGCGGCGAGCGAGTGGCGATAATCGACTGGGACGTCCACCACGGCAACGGCACCCAGGACATCTTCTGGGAAGATCCGCGGGTACTCTTCGTCTCGATCCACGAATGGCCGCTCTATCCGGGAACGGGCCGGGCCGACGAGCGCGGTGGGGGCGCGGGTCTGGGGACCACTGTCAACATGCCACTGCCGGCGGGGGCCACCGGAGACGTCTACTTGGCTGCGTTCGACGAGGTCGTCGTCCCCAGCGTGAAGCGGTTCGGGGCGACCTGGGTGCTGGTGTCGGCTGGTTTCGACGCCCACCGGGACGACCCTCTGGCGTCCATGCTGTTGACTGCCGGTGACTACGCCGACCTGACCGGCCGGGTCATGGATCTGACGGACATGGCCGGGCGCACAATCCTGTTCCTCGAAGGCGGTTACGCCCTGGGCGGCCTGCGCGCCTCGGTCGCCGCTTGCGCGTCCCGGTTGGCCGGCGGGAGCTACCGCCCGGAGCCGGCCTCGTCGGGAGGGGCCGGCATGGCTCATGTCGCCGGTTACCGGCGGGCGTTCCTGGAAGAGATCCCACAGCCATGACCGTGGGTCTATTGGCGTTCCCTAGGCGGGCGGCGAGCCCAGCCGGCGGCCGGTGATCGATTGCGGCAAGACCTCGACCCAGCGGGCCTTTTCGCCGGGGGCCCAAGGCTGGACCTCGAGTAGGCGGAGCTGCGCAGAACGGTGGTCGAGGGTGTCGGTGATGTCATTGCCGACGCCCTGGACGATCACGCTCCAGCCGGAGCGGGTCGCCTCGTCCGAGCCGTCGATCTCGAAGGCCACCCTTCCCATGGCGGCGCCGTTGAGCTTCGTGCCTGGGTCCGTGCGGAACACCACCGCGTCACCGTCGAGGGTGTAGTTGACCGGGAAGGCGATTGGTTGGGCATCGATGACCACCGCTATCCGCCCGAAGTGGTGAGCCCCGAGCAGGTCGAGGCATTCGCGGTTGGAAAGCTCTTGATAGATTCCGGAACCATCAGGCATGGATTCGAGCCTTTCGGCGAGGGCGCGGAGCGGCTATTCGTGGTCTCGGAAGACCACAACCGGGCAGTGGGCGTGGGCGGCGCAGTGTTCGCTGATCGACCCGAGCAGCATCCCGACGAACTCGCCATGACCGCGGCTACCGACGACCAGTAGATCTGCCGCTGCGGAAGCATCCACCAGGATCAGGGCCGGATGGCCCTCGAAGACGCGGGCTTGGACGGTCAGGTCCGGGTGCTCGCCACGAAGCTTCTCGACGATCTCGTCGAGGAACCTCTGCGCTTCCGTGGCGGGGTCATAGTTGTCAGCGAACGGTATCGCCCAGCCGTAGGTGGTCGGCCACTCCCATGTCATGATCACCTCGAGGCTGGATCCGGTCAGCTTGGACTGCCGGGCCGCCCAGTGCATCGCCGCGAGCGAGGATTCCGAGCCATCGACGCCGGCGACGATCCGGCCCTTGGATGTTGCCTCAGTACTCGTCACCGCGGTCCTCCTGATGTGCGTGGCTGGTCTCACTTTACGCCAGGTCGTCTGGCGCCGGCGAAGGAGCCGGATGGCCCTGTCGCGAACCCGCCCGAGGAGTGTCCACTGGGAGTCATGAGGAACGGAGCAGCACTCGGCGATCTCGGTCTGGAGCTGACCGATGACGAGTGCCGAGCCTTGCTCAGGACGGCTTCGGTCGGCCGCGTGGGGGTATCAGTCAACGCCCTTCCGGTGATCCTGCCGGTCAACTACCGATTGACCGGCGACACGATCAGGTTCTGGAGCCCACCGGGCCTCAAGTTGCACGCCGCTCACGCCCAACACGTGGTGGCCTTCGAGGTGGACGAGTTCGGCGAGGACCATCAAGGCGGCTGGAGCGTATTGGCAGTCGGGTTGGCGGCGGAGGTCGAGGACCCCGACATCGTCGACTCGACTGTCCGCGACGGCTTCCGGCCGCCAGTTGGCCGGGACGACGACCATCTGATCGAGGCGAGCATCGTCTTCCTGTCCGGACGGCGGATCATGCTGGTGTCGACGACCCCGCCGGATGGAGCCTGGTAGTGCCGATTGGTGCGGAAGGGCCCTAATCTGGGGCGGCATGACCAAGCAGGCTCTGCCGCCGCAGCAGGGAGGCCAGCCGAAGCCGACCGCGCCGCCGCCCCCGCCGGCCTGGCGTCACTGGCTGTGGCCGGTGGCGATCGGGTTGGCGTTCTTGTTGTGGATCGTGTTGCCGGCCGTGCATACCAGCACGCCGACGAACCTCACCTACTCGCAGTTCCTCAGCGACGTCAACGTCCACCAGATCAAGAGCGTCACGATCCAGTCCGACGGCAAGGCCTCAGGTGCGCTGACGAGCGGTCACGACTACACCACCGTCATCCCGGTCCAGCTGGCCGGCTCCTCCCTCCTCGCCAGCCTGGAGGCCGCCAAGGTGTCGATCGTGGCCTCCACGCCCGGCACGTCGTTTGGCTCCGAGCTGCTGTCCTGGATCCTCATCCTGGGGTTTCCGCTCCTGCTGATCGGGCTGTGGTTGCGGATGTCCAAGCGGGCGGGCGGCGCGCTGCAGGGTGCCATGGGTGTCGGCAAGGCCAGGGCCAAGGTGTTCGACGCCGAGCGACCACAGACGACCTTCGCCGATGTCGCGGGTTACGAGGGCGCCAAGGCCGAGATCGTCGAGGTCGTCGACTTCTTGCGCCAACCCGAACGGTATAGCCGGGTCGGGGCCACCGCTCCGAGGGGGGTGCTGATGGTAGGCCCGCCAGGTACCGGGAAGACCCTGCTGGCCCGGGCGGTCGCCGGCGAGGCGAGGGTCCCCTTCTTCTCGGTGGCCGGCTCCAGCTTCGTGGAGATGTTCGTCGGTGTGGGCGCCGCCCGGGTCCGGGATCTCTTCGCCGAGGCCCGCAAGCGGGCCCCGGCCATCGTGTTCGTAGATGAGATCGACGCCATCGGCAGCCGCCGGTCCGGATCGGGGGCGTTCGTCGCCAACGACGAACGGGAGCAGACCCTCAACCAGATGCTCTCGGAGATGGATGGCTTCGATCCTGCGGCCGGTATCGTCGTGCTGGCAGCCACCAACCGTCCTGAGGTTCTGGATCCGGCGTTGCTGCGGCCCGGCCGTTTCGACCGTCAGGTCACCATTCCCCTGCCGAACGTCGGCGAGCGGGCCGCCATCTTGGAGGTGCACTGCCGCGGCAAGCGCCTCGACCCCGATGTCGACTTGATGGTGGTGGCGCGAGGAACGCCCGGCTTCTCCGGCGCCGACCTGGCCAACCTGGCCAACGAGGCCGCCATCGTGGCGGTGCGGGACAACCGGGAGGTCATCCGGGCCGCCGACTTCGATGCGGCCCGGGACCGGATCCTGCTGGGCCGGCGCGATGGGTCCAACGTGCTGTTGCCCGAGGAGAAATACGCGGTCGCGGTCCACGAGGCTGGCCACGCTCTGGTCGCGGCCCTCTCCGAACATGCTGACCCGGTGGCCAAGGTCACCATCCTGCCGGCCGGCCAGGCCCTGGGAGTGACCGAGCAGCTCCCGCTGGTCGAGCGGCACCTCTACGGGGAGGACTACCTCAACGACTCGCTCGCCGTGCGCCTCGGTGGGCGGGCCGCCGAGCTGACGGTGTTGGGCCAAGGCTCGACGGGCGCGTCAAACGACTTGGCGGGAGCGACCGATCTGGCCACCAAGATGGTCCGCGAGTTCGGGCTGTCGAAGACCCTGGGCCCGGTCGGCTATCCGACCGGAGGGTCGGTGTTCTTGGGTGGCGGCGGGGCCGAGTTGTCCTCCCGGCCCTTCGCGGAAGCTACCCAGGCCGTCATCGACGCGGAGGTCGCCCAGCTGCTGCGCGCCGCCGAGGCCCGGGCCATCGACGTGCTGAGCAGCCACCGTCTGCAACTGGACAGCCTCGTCGACCTCCTCTTGGACCAGGAGACGGTCGACGGCGCGGCGGTGTACCGCATTGCCGGCAGGTCCGTGCCGACCGAAACCGGCGGGGCGGTCATGGCCCCGCAGCGAGCCGCGGCCACCGACGCGTCGAGCGGCGTCGCGTCCGACGGGCAGAAGTGATCGGTTGATCCAGTACCCGTTCCGCTGCCTCGGCTGGGGCGAGCCTGGGCTGGGGTCATCCGCCGGCTGTCAGGCAGCTCGGGATCTGGAGCCCCCAGTTGGCCTACGAGACTGGGCCATCGCCTGACATCAAGGCCCGCGCGAAGCGAACGCCAACCCAAAACCAGTCTCTCAGCCGGCTCGAGGACCGAAAAAGGGGGCTCGGGGCGTCGTGTTGCTGTCCGTTGGGCCCCGGACAGCAACACGACGACCCCGAACCCCCAAACACCCCTTACATCAGCGCCCCGCTAGACGCCGGTGACTGGCGCCTGCCACACGAAAACCGAGCCCTTATCGTCCGGCCCGGCCGTCAGGCTCATGGAGCCGCCCAGAGCCTCGGCGCGCTGGGCCAGGTTGGCCAGCCCTTGGCCCCCGGGCCTGGCCTGGAGACCGGGACCGACGCCGTTGTCCCGAACCGCCGCCCGAACGCGCCCGTCGGCGACCTCGACCGCCACGTCGACGCGGGTGGCCTCGGCGTGGCGGACCACATTGGACAGGGCCTCCCGCAGGACGGCGAGAAGATGGGCGGCCACCAGGTCGTCGACCGTGGCGTCGATGGGCCCGTCGAGGCGCAGATGAGGTTCGAAGCCCAGGCTGGCGGCCACCTCGCTGGCCAACGTCAGGATCTCGGCTCGTAGACCTCGTCCGGTGACGCGGGGAGCCTGCAGGGCGAAGATGGTGGAGCGGATTTGACGGATGGTGTCGTCCAGATCGCCGACAGCTCTCTCCACCCGCTCCGCCGCCTCGGCAGGAGTGATGGATCGCAGCGTTCCTTGCAGGGAAAGGCCGGTGGCGAACAGGCGCTGGATGACGGTGTCGTGCAGGTCGGCGGCGATGCGTTCCCGGTCCTCGACCAGGGTCAGGTCCCGGACCCGGGCGTGCAGCCGGGCGTTCTCGATGGCGACGCCCGCGGCTCGGGCCAGGGCGATGGCGAGGCCTTCGTCCTCGTCGGAGAACTCGCTGGCAGACTGTTTCTCGGTCAGGTAGAGATTTCCGAAGACCGCGCCGCGAACGGAGACGGGCACCCCGAGAAAGGACCGCATCGGAGGGTGGTGGGGGGGGAAACCGTAGCTCTCAGGGTGGCGGGTGAGATCAGGTAGCCGCAAAGGGCGAGCGTCGATGATCAGCATCCCGAGGATGCCGTGCCCTTCGGGAAGCTTCCCGATGGCGGCGACGTCCTCGGGCGGGATGCCGACGTTGACGAACTCCGATAGGTAGTCGCCCCGCTCGGAGAGGACACCCAGCGCGCCGTAGCCGGCGCCGATGAGCTCGACGGCGGCTTCGACGATATGGCTCAGCACGTGCGGAAGGGACAGGTCGGAGTTGATGCCCAGCACGGCGTCGAGCAGCTTGCGGAGGCGGTCCGGATCGTGGACCCGGGACAGTGGGCTCATATCCCGGCAGTCGTCGTCGACACGCTGACATAGTGTCTCACCGGGGGCGCGAACGGTAGGTCCTGGTCTGCGAGCATGAGTTCATGGTGAGTAGCGAAACCCCGTCTCGGCCCTTGGCCGGTGACGAGCTGAAACTGATCGATGGCTATTGGCGGGCCGCGAACTACCTGTCCGTCGGCCAGATCTACCTGCTGGACAATCCGCTGCTCGCCGAGCCTCTTGCTCCAGAGCACGTCAAGCCCCGGCTGCTCGGCCACTGGGGTACTACGCCCGGTCTCAACCTGATCTACGCCCACCTCAACCGGGTGATCCGGGCCCGGGACCTCAACGTGATCTTCATCTGCGGGCCCGGCCATGGTGGGCCGGGGATGGTGGCCAACACCTACCTGGAGGGCACCTACAGCGAGATCTACTCCGACATCTCCCGGGACTCCGACGGGATGCGCCGGCTGTTTCGCCAGTTCTCGTTCCCGGGGGGCATCCCCAGCCACGCCGCGCCCGAGACGCCCGGATCCATCCACGAGGGCGGCGAGCTCGGCTATGCCCTGGCCCACGCCTTCGGGGCCGCGTTCGACAACCCGGACCTCATCGTGGCGACCGTGGTCGGTGACGGCGAGGCGGAGACCGGGCCCTTGGCTGCCAGCTGGCACTGCAACAAGTTCCTCAACCCGACCCGCGACGGGGCTGTCCTACCCATCTTGCATCTCAACGGATACAAGATCGCCAACCCGACGCTGCTGGCCCGCATCCCGGAGGACGAGCTGGCCAGCATGCTGCGTGGCTTCGGGTGGGACCCGCACTTCGTGACCGGCGATGATCCCGCTGTCGTCCACCAGGCGCTCGCCGGGACCCTCGACCACGTGCTGGACGAAGTCGGGGCCATCCAACAGGACGCCCGCCACCAAGGCCCGAATCCGCGGCCGGCGTGGCCGATGATCGTGTTGCGGACCCCGAAGGGCTGGACCGGACCGAAGGTGGTCGACGGCCATCCTGCCGAAGGGTCATGGCGGTCCCATCAGGTGCCCCTGGCCGACACCCGGGCCAACCCGGATCACCTTCGCCAGCTGGAAGAGTGGCTCCACAGCTATCGGCCCGAGGAGCTGTTCGATGCGTCCGGTCGCCTCCGCCCGGACCTGGCCGCGCTCGCCCCCGACGGTCTTCGGCGGATGGGCGCCAACCCCCATGCCAACGGCGGCCTGCTCCTTCACGATCTACGGCTGCCGGATTTCCGGACCTATGCCGTGGCCGTCGACAAGCCCGGGACCGAGACCGGTGAGGCCACCCGGGTTTTGGGCACCTTCCTGCGGGACGTGATGGCAGCCAACTCGGATGCGGCCAACTTTCGGGTGTTCGGGCCGGACGAGACGGCGTCGAACCGACTCGATGCCCTTTTCGAAGTGACCGGCCGGACCTGGATGGGCGAGACGCGCCTTGACGACGACGAGTACCTCAGCCCGGACGGCCGGGTCACCGAGGTCCTCTCGGAGCACCTGTGCCAGGGCATGCTCGAGGGTTATCTGCTCACTGGCCGGCATGGCGTGTTCTCCTGTTACGAGGCGTTCGTCCACATCGTGGATTCGATGTTCAACCAGCACGCCAA
>PMHH01000115.1 GCA_003156595.1 Acidimicrobiaceae bacterium | reverse complement strand
GACCAGCCCGAGGGCGTGCTGTCCATCGGGCGGGCCGGTGGGCGGGCAGACCGGCGCCGGATGGTTCGTTCTGGATCCGTCGTACGGTTATCGAACCAGGCCCGGCGATGATTGCGAGCACCTCGGGTGGCCCCACCAACTCCGTCCGGAACACGTCCTCTTGGCCGTGCGTTCTAGCGGTGACCGGGTTCCACCGTCCGTGTTCTCTTCCATTGAATCGATGATGAGTGATCTTCGGGTTGGCGTAGTCGCCGGATCAGCTTGCCTCGGTGAGGGACTTGGCGGATCTCGATCTGCGTCGGGTCGTGGTCGCGCTCACGACGGGCGATTTGCCGGCGGGTGCTTCGAAAAGGTGGATCCGTCCGAGTGTGCCGGCCAGTCGGTCGCGCTCGAGTTCGAGATCGTGGCGGGCTTGGAGGTTGAGCCAGAACTGCTCGCTGGTACCGAAAAATTTGGCCAATCGCAGAGACGTGTCAGCGGTGATGGCCCGCTTCCCGTGGACGATCTCATTGATACGTCGGGGCGGAACCTCGGTCTCCTTGGCAAGTCGATACTGACTGATTCCCAAGGGGATCAGGTACTCCTCGAGCAGGATTTCGCCGGGATGGATCGGTGCAATGGTATCAGTCATGGTGGTTGCCTCAGTGGTAGTCGACTATTTCAACCTCGGTTGGGCCCGACCCGGTCCATTTGAAACAGATCCGCCACTGATCGTTGATGCGGATGCTGTGTTGGCCGGCCCTGTCGCCTTTCAACTTTTCCAAGCGGTTGCCCGGCGGAACTCGGAGATCGTTGAGTGTTACTGCGGCGTCGAGGATGAGGAGTTTTCGAAGGGCGATGCGGGCCGTGACGGGGTCGAACTTGCGGACGCGTCGGCGATTCCAGATCACCTCGGTGTCCTTGTCAGCGAACGACCCCAGCACTCCCCCATAGTAACGCACCTCGTTAATAACGTCAAGCGTTATGGTCTGCGGCCGGCAGAGGCGGCCCCCTAATCGATCATCAGGTTGTCGACCGGGTGAACCCTGACGCTGACTCGCAGCTCTGCGCCACGTCCACCGAGTTCATCAACCGGTAGAGGAGCAGTAGCAAATGCTATATGGGCGGCGAGAGCGAACGATCGCTCGAGTGGGCAAGTTCTGCCAGGGCGGCGGCGAGGGCCCGGTCTCGATCGGCCGTGGCCCGATGGTAGCGCCATGCACGACCCAAGCGACCCGATCGTTCGGCTGGCGCCGGTGTACGACCTGATCGCCACGATGGAGTTGAAGCCAGCCACCGACGATGGGCGGCCGATCCCGAATGACCCGACAATGGGTCAGCGGGTCGCAGGCACCCTTGACGTTCGCGAGGTCACACGGCAGGACCTGGTCGATGAAGGGACCCATTGGAGACTTCGGAAGCAGATCGCCGAACGAGTCGTCGACGGGACCATAGCGAGGGTTATTGAGGCCGCCCGAAACCTAAACGGGGACGAACGCGTTCTCCGGTCGACGCAGCGGCGCTGCGCGGAACTGGCAACCTGATCTCAGACACGTTGCAGTTCGGGGGTGCCGCTCACAGGGAGGCCCGGGCTTTCGCCAAAACCCTGAGCAACACCACGACGGTCTACGCGGCGCGGACCCGTATCAACGGTCGGCAGGTGACCAGACACTTCGATCGCAAGATCGACGCCGAGAGCCGGTGCTGCGTGTACCGCGGCCAAGGCGTACCGGTTGTTGCGGCAGATCATGAATACGGCGGTTGAGGACCGCATGCGCATAGAGCGACCCGTGTCGGATCGAGGGAGGGGGCCGGGAGCCGGAGGCGGACCGGCCGAGCGTCTTGGTGTTGGAGGTGGCGGCCTTGGCAGAGGCGATGCCGGCGAATCTGCAGCTGGCGGTATTGCTGGCTTGTTGGACTTCGTTGCGTCGCGCTGAGATCCTCGGCTTGCGGCGACGCGACATCGATGTCCGGAGCGGGAACACTCACGATCCGCCAGACCAAGGTGATCACCGTCAAGAACAACATCGTGGGTGGTAGTTGGGGTTGAGTGACCGGCGCGGTGCATGATCTCGGCGATAGTCGCCCCCGCGAGGGCGGCGAGGGTGAACCCCGCCGGGCGCAGGGTCGTGGAAATGCAGGTCCTCACGGTCGATTGACCGTCGAGCCCGCTCCCAAGCGGTATGAAACTCCTGAATGGTGCAATCGAGGACGGCAACATCGGCACCGCTACATCTGCGGGTTCGGGGTTCGGCGACCCCGGCCTGGCCAACCAATAGGCGACACTCGCCAACGTGGCCGTCCTAGTCGACGACCAAACACTGTCCGGGCTGATTCGCCAGCAGCTCGTCTGGCCCGATGATCGAGTCTTCACCTCCGGTCACTGGTATCTGCGGCTCTGTGAAGCAGTAGTCCGCGGTGCCGGCGGCGCGCTGTCAGGGCCCTTCCTCTCCCTCCCACCGCGCCGACGAGAAGCTGCGATTCGGGCGGTGCTGGAACTCCCCGACCAGATCGAGCTGCTCAGCTGGCGGCAAGTCGCGCCGGTCATGGCCAGCCAGCTCGACGGTCCCGGCAACGGACTGAACCTTCTCTCACGCGAGGCGCTTGCCGTAGCGACCATCCTGGAAGCTGAAGTCATCATGGCGGCAGGCAACGAGAACCACCTCCTGCGGGCCGCGTTGCGCCAAGTCGGCTTGGGCTAACAGAGCGAACCAGCGTCGTAGGGGGGACTCGGTACAAGACACCCCGCACCCTCCAAGCCCCTGACCTGAGCGTATGTCTCGGAGAACGCCTGTGGGTTTTCGGAGCAGCAGCGTGAGACAGGTCCCCGACGTCACAGGTCGCCGGCCGCCGACGGAGCCTGCCTCCGGTGGGTGATGGACTTTCTCACCAGGTCGACTAGAGCGTACTTGTTGAAGGGCTTTGACAGATAGGCATCCATGCCTTCCGCGAGGCACCGATCCCGGTCTTCATGACGAGCTCCGGCGGTCAGTGCGATGATGGGGGTGTACCAGTCGGACCCTTCTTGGGCTCGGATAGCCGCCGTGGCCTCAAAGCCGCTCATCTCCGGCATCTGGCAATCCATCAAAATGGCATCGTAACGCAGGTCTCGGGCTGCCCGAACGGCTGCCGCGCCGTCGAGCACCGTGTCGACGCGGAATCCGACGCTGGTCAGCATGGCGACTGCTACCTTCTGATTCACCAAGTTGTCTTCCGCGAGCAGCAGCAGGCCGACCTCTTGTTCTGCTTCCATCCGGTCGGTAGGGGGTGACGAGTCGGCTGACGGCAATCCTGGCGTATCCACGCCCAGCGCAGCGTGCAGGCAGGCCCGGAGGTTATCCGGATGGACTGGCTTGGACAATACAATCCCGGTGATCTCCGAGGCACCTTCGGACATGCTGGTTTGCGTGGCCGGGGGGGGTCAGCGCGATCAGGTGGGTATGACCACGAGCTACCGCCCCGATGGCGGCTTGTACCGCAGGAAGGTCCATACCGTCCATCGACTGCGAAATGAGGGCCACGGCATAGGGTTGACCACTCTCTCGGGCGTTCCGGAGAGCGGCGATGGCCGCGGGGCCTGAACTCGCGGAGCTGGGGTCGATACCGAGGTTGCGCAGCATGCTCGATAGGACGTGGCGAGAGGTCGCATTGCCGTCTGCGACTAGCGCAGTCGTGCCGGCAAGTTCGGCGTAGCCGACGGGACCATTTCGGAGCGACGTCCCGGAGGCGGGGGTGACGCAGATCGAGAACCAGAAAGTGCTGCCAGCCCCTAGCCGGCTGGTCACGCCACAGACTCCGCCCATCAGGGCCGCGAGCTGTGCGGAGATCGTCAGACCAAGACCAGTTCCGCCATACTTGCGTGACGTCGATGTGTCGGCCTGGACAAAGGACTGAAAGATGGCGTCGAGGCGGTCATCTGAGATGCCGATCCCGGTGTCGGAGATCTCGAAACGCACCACGTAGTTCGCTTCGCTGTCCTCGGACCTGGTGACGCGGATCACGATCTCGCCTACCTCGGTGAACTTGATGGCATTCCCGACGAGGTTGTTGAGGATCTGGCGCAACCGCCCGGGATCGCCGCCGACCTCGGCTGGAATCGCACAGTCGATGTCCGCGATCAACTCGATGCGCTTGCTTTGAGCCGAACTGGCCAGGAGGTCCACGACATCGCGAACGACGGTGCCCACGTTGAAGTCGATGTGCTCGATCTTGAGCTGACCGGCCTCGAGCCTCGAGAAGTCGAGGATATCCTCGATGATGATCAGCAGGGCCTCTCCCGAGTTCCGAGCGGTCTGCGCGTAGTCGACCTGCCGCACGCCGAGTTGGGTCTCGAGCAGGAGTTCGATCATTCCGATCACGCCATTCATCGGCGTGCGAATTTCGTGGCTCATGTTGGCAAGAAAGTCTGACTTGAGTTGGGATGCCTCAGTGGCCCGGTCGCGGGCCTCTGCGGTGGCTGCCTCTGCCCGGGCCTCGGCAGTCACATCGGCGACGGTGCCGACCCATCCCGCTACCCTCCCATCTCTGGGGAAGACTGGCTTCGAGGTCACAACGACAACACGTGATTCCGAATCCGGACGACGGAGCTCGAATCTCCGGGAGACCTGGATCCGACCGGCCGGGCCGTCAGCCATGTCCGCGATGAGCTCGGCGCGCTGCTCCGGATCGAGGATGCTCTCCCATTTCCGACCAGCTGCATCGTTGACGCTGGTGCCGGTGATCTCGGACCAACCCGGGTTCGTGTATACGTATCTGCCGTCGGAGTCCGTCTGGAAGATGCCGATGGGGGCGGCGTCGGTGAGCATCCGCAGTTCATCGGCAGACTCCTGCACTTGGTGTGCGTGCGTCGCGAGTTCCTGCGCCCTCGTGAACAGGTTGGCAAAGACCATGACCTTGGCTCTCAGCTCCTTGGGTGGAACTGGGGCGAAGATGAAATCAACTGCACCGGCCGCGTAGAGGTCGATGTCAAGCATCTCGTCTTCGGCGTGGGCCGTGACGAAGATGATCGGGGTCATCTCGGACTGCCGGCGCTGACGGATCAGCGCTGCGGTCTCGAAGCCGTTCATACCCGGCATGAGGACGTCGAGGAGAATGACGGCAAAGTCCTGGGCGAGGAGACAACGCAGTGCAGCGCGCCCAGAGTCCGCCTCCACGAGGCTGTAACCGAGCGGGGCGAGCACGGCCTTCAACGCCAGTCGCTTCGTCGGGTCGTCGTCGACTATCAGGACGGCAACCGGATGTTCGTCGCCTTCGCCGCCGATCAGGACGTGCGTGCCGTCGAAGCCGACGGTGGGAGTCATGTCGCCAGGATTGGCACAGTCAGCCAGGGACCGATGGCTGCGACGAGGTCCCTCGTGTTGACGGGCTTCGGGACGTAGTCGTTGGCGCCGGCCTCGATGCAGCGTTGACGCTCGCCCACTGTCACTTTGCCGGTGACGGCGATGATGGGTAGTTCCTTGAACCTGTCGATTGCCCTGATGGCTCGGATGGTGGCGTACCCATCCATGCCCGGCATCATGATGTCCATCAGGACTATGGCGATGCCGGGTGTGCTCTCTAGGCAGGCGATGGCCTCAGCGCCACTCTCAGCCGTGTTGACATCAGCGTGGCCGCGTTCGAGGAGTGCGGTCATGGCGAAAATGTTGCGAAAGTCGTCGTCTACCACGAGAACCCGGCACCCGGCGAAATGATGCTCGTCCAGGCGGCTGGCTCCTCGGAGGGCCCCGACCGGGCCTGCGTCATCGGCCGGGCCGGTGTCCTCCGACGTCGCTCCCGTGGACGTCGAGCGGTCCGAGGTGTCGGCCCCCGGTTGTGTCGATCGTCGAGTCGGGGCGGTTGCCACGCGGCCCATGGGAAGGTAGACCGTGAAGGTGCTTCCGTTTCCGGGCCTGCTCGCCACGGTGATCTCGCCGTCCAGCAGTCCGACCAGACCGCGGCTGATGGACAGGCCGAGCCCTGTCCCGCCATGGCGGCGCGAGGACTGCCATCTGCTTGAGCGAAGGCCTCGAACATCAGCTGTTGCTGCTCTTTCTCGATCCCGATACCAGTGTCGCGGACCGTAAAGGCCACAACCGACCGCGCCACAGCGAGGGAAGTCGTCTCCGGACTCCATCCGGTTCGCGCTGAGTCGATCGTTAGCTCGACCTGGCCGCTATCGGTGAACTTGAAGGCATTGGCGAGGAGGTTCTTGAGGATCTGGCTCAGCCGCTGCGGATCGGTGACGATGTCAGCAGGGGCACCGGGGGCTAGATCTATGGAGAATTCGAGACCCTTTGCCCGTGCGACCGGTCCGAACTCGCGGAGAAGACCACTTCGAATCTGCT
The DNA here is from genome assembly GCA_003156595.1 of Acidimicrobiaceae bacterium. Lineage (GTDB taxonomy): Bacteria > Actinomycetota > Acidimicrobiia > Acidimicrobiales > Palsa-688 > PALSA-693. Next base: position 18,873 of record PMHH01000115.1, on the reverse strand, counting down.
CCACGGGCGTCTCGACCGTTTCTATCAGGGCCGTACCGGACTCCACCTTGGCGAGGTCGAGAATACTGTTGAGGAGATCGAGCAGGTCCCGGCCGGACGCCAGGATGACGCTCGCATATTCGACCTGCGTGGCCGTCATGTTCTGGTCGGGATTGTCCGCGAGTTGCTCAGCGAGGATCAGGAGGCTGTTGAGCGGCGTCCGAATTTCATGGGACATGTTGGCGATGAACTCGGACTTGTACTTCGATGACACGGCGAGCTGGTCGGCCTCGCGCTTCGACGTCTCGATCTCCTCGTTCTTGCTCTCGGCCTGGATGTTCTGCTCGGCGAGAAGCTTCGTCTGGCGTCCCAGATCTTCGTTGGACTCTCTGAGTTCCTCCTGCTGGGTACGCAGCTCCTCGGCCTGGGATTGCGACTGCTTCAGAAGATTCTCGGTGAGCGTGTCACCTTCGATGGTATTGAGGACCAGGCCGATGCTCTCGGGAAGCTGGTCCAGGAACATCTGGTGGGTGGCGCTGAAAGGGGAGAAGGATGCGAGTTCGACGACGGCCCGAACCGCCCCCTCAAACAGCACTGGCAGGACGATGATGTTGAGCGGCGTGGCTGCCCCTAGGCCGGAGTTGATCCTCACATAATCGGCGGGCACATCCGTGAGCAGGATCCGCTTCTGCTCCTTGGCGCACTGACCGACCAGTCCCTCTCCGAGCCGGAACGAAGTTGACCAGATGCCGGCGCTCTTCATAGCCGTAGGAGGCCTGCAATCGCAGCATTGGCTCGGACCCCTCCGTTGGACGCGTCGTCGAATAGAACACCGCGTGCTGGGCTAAGACGAGCGGGGCGAGCTCGGAGAGGATCATGTTCGAGACCGTGGCCAGATCGCGCTGCCCCTGCAGCATGCGGGTGAAGCGCTCCCGGTTCGTCTTCAGCCAGTCCTGCTCGATGTTTTGCCTGGTCGTCTCGCGCAGATTGCGGATCATCTCGTTGAGCTTGTCCTTCAACACAGCGACCTCGCCGCTGGCCTCCACACTGACCTGCCGAGTCAGGTCCCCCTCGGTGACCGCAGTGGCAACCTCCGAGATGGCTCTCACCTGGTTGGTTAGGTTGGCCGCCAACTGATTGACGTTGTCGGTCAGATCCTTCCAGACCCCGCCGACCTCCTTGGACTGTGCCTGGCCGCCGAGCTTGCCCTCGACGCCTACTTCGCGCGCCACTCGCGTGACCTCCCCGGCGAAGGCGTTGAGCTGGTCCCACGCCTCGAAACGGTCGTTGAGCTCGGCCAGGTCCGCGATGCCGGCGTGTTCGGCTTCGGCCACGAACCGCTCGCGGATGTAGCGGTTGAGTCGTTCTTGCTTGCCGCGACCCTCAGGGGAGTACGGCTGGGAGTGGACCAGGCGGATGCCCAGCACGGCGCAGGTGCGGGCCAGAGTGTGGTTGGCGAACGGGGCGCCGCGGTCGGCGTAGAGCACCTCGGGGAGGCCCCGGCGCACGATCGCGGCGCGCAGGGTCTCCTGGCCGGCCCGGGTGTTCTCCACCGCATGAAAGCGGCCGTGCACCAGCAGGCGGCTGTGGTCGTCGACGATCACGAACAGCCGGGCCCTGATCGACGTTGGTGTGCGAGGGAACGGCACCCACGGATCGACCAGCACGTCGGTTATCCAACGTTCGTTCGGGCGGGCCGCCTCGTAACGGCCGAACACCTTGGGCTCCGCGGCCAGCGCCTCGCGGTGCAGGCCCCGGCGGCGCAGCTGGTCGCGCAGCGGGCGCGGCGACACCCGCACCCGGTGGCGGGCCCAGACGATCTCGGCGATCTGGGCGGCCGAGCGGGTGGGCAGCTCCAGGCGCAACGCTACCGCCTCTTCGAACAGCTCCGGGCGGGCTCGCACCAGCCCGCTGTCCGAGCGCGGCTGGGGGCGTAGAGCGGCGAGGCCTCCGGCCCGCCAGTCGCGGATCCAACGGTGGATCGTGGAGCGCCCATAGCGGCGCTCCGCCCCGTCAGGATGGGTGTGGGGGCGCGCCGCGATGGCCCGCACCACCACCCCCCGCTCGGCCGGTGTCAGCCTGGCGTGGGCGCCCTCCGCGATCACCGCCCAACGGTGCAAGCGATCGCCTCGGCCATGTCGTTGTCCATGTCGTCTGCCTCTCTGTGCCCCCCGTTCAGGGGACTGGAGGCATCAAACGACGGCCGCCGAGGACCGTCCACGGTGGGTCCGTGGCAGTGGCCAACAACTTGCCGCCGGTGGCCAGCGAAGCCAGCACCCACAACGACGGCGATAACGCCCCCAGCCCGGCCACCACCAGGCGAAGCGCTCCCACCGCACGCCCACAAGCACCGCTGGCCAGCGCGTCGATGCCCGCCTCGGCACCGACGCTCACAGCCAGCGCGCCGAACCCGGCCGCCAGCATCGGCGCCCGCGCCGAGAAACGCCGCAGCCAGTCACGCGCCGTCGTGTACGGCACATCCCGCGACCTCGCCACCCCACCCACCACGGACTGGCCGTCACAGACAACCTCGATCACCGCGCCGATATCGTCGACTACATCCAGGCGGCGCTCCAACAGAAACGACGGCAACAGCGCATGGCTGCGACCACAAGCCACGCACGCGCCTCGGCGGATCCAGATCCTCCGGCCCGTCCCACCACCACATCGCACGTGGCGCCCATAGCCGGACCGGAACCGCATCGGATCCCCGCAGCCCGGACAGTCCGGCCGGGGCACCTCGACCTCCTTGCCGGCCGCGACGTACTCATCAACCGACAGCAAACAACGCCATACGATAGACACCGGTGGCAACACCAGCCTTGGACCCCTCCCGGTGTCAGCGACCAACTGGCGGGAGGGGTCCCTCGCGTGCAGGGACACGTCATCCTCGTCGTCGGAGACACCGACAACAACCACAGCGCCATCGCCAAAAAACGTCGCCAGAACAGCCGCTCAAGTCGTCAGATAGTCCTGCCGCCTACAGCTGGATTTAAAGGCCGGCCTGCGTGACGGCATTCGAGAGCCGCGGCCCCTCATGCAGCGCCGGCCAGTGACGGGGGCCGGTCGGAGAGGCGTGACCGAGCCCGGAGTGTCCGTCGGCCTGGTGTCGGCCCTCGGTGACCTGAGCGAAGGCCACGCCCCAAAGGGCACGGGCGGCCTTTGGCGAGCGGCTGGATCCGATCGTTGGTCAGCCCTCACCGAGGTCGCCGGGGTCGACCCGGATCTCTCCCGTTTGCTTGTAGGTGAACCGTCCGTCGGGGAGGCGGGCTTGCTCGCCGCTCGTTGGGTTCCCGAGAACCGGGTACGGGCTGGGTTTCGGGACGGCCGTCTGACTGAGGTGGGCGGCCTGTGCGCGGAACTCGTTGTCGAATGCCTGTTCCATGCGGTCGATGTCGACGCCCGACAACCCCATCTCACGGGCGTGGCCATGCCAGTCTCTGGTGGCGGCCTCGACCTCGCTGACCACTGCCTTGGCGTCAGCGTCGGAGAGGCGGAAGTAGCCGGCGACCGAGATCACGAGGTCGATGTCGCAGGTGCCGTCGTCGAGGTCGATGGCTGTGGTGAGCCGACCGGGGTTGTCCGGGTTGGGGTTGAGGTCGTACGCGGGAGCGAGCCGCCATCCGTTGTTGGTGCGTAGGAACCCGTGGTTGCGCAGGTGGTCGTCGGTGTTCGCAGTCATGGCGGAGAACACGATCCGCCGGTACAGCTCGGCCAGGTCAGCGTCCGGTTGCGGGGAGCTCACCTCTGCCACCTCGGCGATCTCCAGGTAGCTGCGGCGGTCACCATCGGAGGCTTCGAGCATCGTCAGGGCACTGGCGAAGCCAACCCGTCGGCGGTTGTCGCGGTCGAAGCGTTGGGAAACGAGGACGTTGCGACCCTGGACTTGGACCACCTCGGTCGGCGCCATGCTGATCCCGGAGCGAACAGCGAGGTCGGCTTCGAGCTGCTCCCATCCGGGCACGTCCCACTCGTCCCCGCCTCGGTGCGGGAACTTGGCTATGGCGAGCTCGCCGGTGTTGGTCAGCACCGACGCCTTCGGGCGGGCGCCTCCGAGAGAGGAGCCGGCGTTCACGAGGTCGCGGATGGCCTGGGCGTCCGGGTCGTCGGTGCTGAGACGATCGGAAGCAGCGAGCAGCTTCGGGAGGGAGACCAGCTTGGGGACGCCGTGGGGAGCCGGTGACCAGTAGTCGCCGACTCCGGGCCGCCGGAAGCGGACAGCGCCTTGGCGTAGCTCGTCGTGGGTTCCGAGAAGGAAGTCGGCGTTGGTAAGCGTGCGGGGTCGCGTCCCGGCGGCTGCCGCCCGGTCTCGTTCCTGGCGGCGCATGAGGTTCTGGCCCCACCGGTCCGGGGTGCTGTCCGCGAACGCGTTGAACATCTCCTTGCCCGAGCGGGTCTGGATGACCCCGGACGTGAGAGGGAGGGTCGGGTCCAGTTCGTAGGCCCGAGAGTCGGCGATGTAGGTCTGGTCATAGCGGAAGGTGGCGCTCTGGCCCTGACGATCATGGACCCAAAGCGTTCCTGCGACGAGTTCGTCGGCCCCGACCACCACGGTGACCTCGACCGGCTCTCGTGCTTCTGCCACGCTCAGCTCCTCACCCGCTGAGGGAGTTGCTCGTCGACGCGGAGCTTGCCCACGTCGGTGCTGTACGGGTCAGCGGAGGCGACGACGGCCTCCATTACCCCGAGCACCCGGAGGACCCGGAGGAGGTTCTCGCTGCTCGTCGTACCCGTGCCTTGTTCGATCGACCGTAGGGTGTCACGAGTGATCCCGGCCCGCGCTGCGAGCTGGGCGGCGGTGACTCGCTGGAGTTTCCGCCAGGCCGCGACGTGCTGGCCGAGGGTCCGGAGCGATCGTTCGACTGCGATAGGTGTGCGGGATACCATAGCTTGCTTGTGGCCCTAGTGACGGGTGTATTAGTCACTATACCCGATAGTGACGAAGATAGCCGTCACTATCTTTCCGAGTTCCTGGACGCTCTCGTCGAAGCCCTCTCCGAGGAAGCCGCCGAACGCTCGGCCCAAGAACTCGCCACCAACCGCCACTCAGCCGGGCTGGCCGCACGGGAGAAAGCCGCCAAACGATCAGTCGCCGACGCCGACCGCAAGATCGCCCGTCTCGAACAAGCCCTCGAAGACGGCCTTCCCCTCGCCACCTTCGTCCGCCTCGCCCGCAAACACGAGATCGCCCGCGACGCCGCCAAAGCAGAACTGACCCGCATCAGCAAGCACCAGCCCGAGGGACTGTCGCCCGAAGAGTTCAAAGTCGGGCTCGAACACGCCCGCGGTCTCGCCGCCGCCCTGGCCGGCGCCACCGACACACAACGCCAACAGCTCTACGAGGCCCTCGGCCTCGAAATCGAGTACGACCCGAGCGAGAAAGTCGTCCACGCCTCGATCTCACCACTGGCCCCTGTTGGGGTAAAACCGAGTGTCGGAGGGGCGACTTGAACCCCCATGTCCCGAAGGACACTAGCCCCTCAATTTTCTCTTCCTCGTCCGATGTGGTGATTACGAGTGTCGTCCAGTGCTCCTGAATAAGCGATAGGAGCTGGTTCCGTAGACGGGATGGCACGAGATAGACCTGCTGGACAGCTTGGACGGTCTTTGTGGTAGACGTTTCGGTAGACGCGGCACCCAACCCGACGGCTCCACTCTGCTATCAGCGTGACAACAGAACGAAAGGCTTGCGGCTCCTCTCGGCGAGGCGTCTCGTGGGCGCCGTGTCCAGCTGCGGACGCCAGCCTCAGCTCGGAGTCGTTGGGCAGAGCCGCCTACAGCGGTATAATTAACGATATGGACACCATGTCCCTAGCTGAGGCCGCTCACCAACTTGAAACGTCGATACCCCGGCTGCAGAGGGCCACAGACCGCCTTGGGATGGACATCGGCACCGGGTATGGCCGCAAAGTCACCCAAGAGCAGTTCGACACGCTTCGCAAGCACCTCGGGTACGCCCCCACCGTTGAAGGACTCAGCCGGGAAGGCGTTCTTCTCCTCGCTGCCCTCAATCGACGGCCATTGGGGGCGCGATCGGCTCGAGCCCTCTCCCGCAGCGCCGGGGTGAGCCCGACCGTTGCTTCGCGGCTTATCGGCCGACTAACCGAAGAGGGTCTGATCAACCAGCAACAGACACGGGTCGCGGAAGGCTCGGCACGAGACATCACGGTTCTGCGGCTCAACCGGGAGAGCCCTCGTTGGGCCGCTATCCGCGACGCCGTACGCAGCGCGCAGTTGCCGGTCCCCGATTCGCCGCCCATACCCAAGCAGGTGCCGCAGCGGCTATGGCACCACTTCTGGAATGCCTCGCCAGCCGAACTGAAGCTACCGAAGAACAGCGACTTCGTAGCCGCTCGACTTCTACGCACCAAAGACCCCGAAGCGGTCTCCTGGGCGGTCACTCACTTAGACCCCGGATCGATCCGTAAGGTCGCAAATCTGCGGGGGCTCGACGACCGAGAACGCGGTTGGATCCGACACCTCACCGATACCCCATGAGCCGCGACACCCAACCAGGCAACGATCTGCCGGCCGACCTCAAGGACTATCTTCCGGAGCGGACGGCCGACGCCTGGGTGAAACTCGCACCGCTGGTCCCGTCGAGCGCGTACCTGGCCGGCGGGACCGGGCTCACTGTCCACCTGCACCATCGCGTCAGCCGGGACCTCGACTTCATGCTGCGACAGCCCGAGGACCTGGCACGCCTGCGGCGCGACCTTGACGGGGTGGGGATGTTCGCCGTCACCCACCAGGACGAGTCGACTCTCAACGGAGTGTTCGACGACACCAGAGTGCAGTTCCTGGAAACGACAGCCCAGAAGATCCTCGGAGCGCTCGAGGTCGTCGCCGGGATCCGCGTCGCTAGCGTAGAGGACCTCATGGCCATGAAGCTCAAGGTGATAGTCGACCGCGGCGAGTTACGCGATTACTTCGATCTCATGGAGATCGACCGGCGGAGGATCATTCCAGTCGAGGAGGGACTCCAGCTATTCGTGGAGCGCTACGACCCTCCCAACCCCGACGAGTACGTGACCACCATCGTCAAATCTCTCGGCTACCTCGATGATGTTGCCGACGACCCCGCACTCCCCGTCGAGAGGGGCGAGATCGAACGCTTCTGGTCAGCCAGACACCGAACCATCCTCCAGAATCTGAGTGGCTACTAGAGCACCAAGGCCGTCAATCATGAGTCGAGCGGGCACGCCTTCCTGGCAGTTGGTAGACGCGACGCTTAGGTTGTCTAGTCGGTTGACTTGATTCAGTCTATGCGTTAGACTTTAAACAGGTGAAGCCGTGCCGACGCGACGGGTTCGCCAAACGCTCACCGCCAGAGGCTACGTGCACACCGCAACCGATGGATCTCATGAAAAGTGGCAAACGCCCGAGGACCTGACGAACACCATCGTCGCCGGTGACCGCGAGCAAAGCGCCGGACTGCTGCGCAACATGGAACGGGTTTTCGCCCCCGAGTTCGGGCCGAAATGGCTCCAGAAGGACCTCCAACGGTGACCAAACACTCCCCCACACCCCCAACGCATCGAGCGACCGTCGAATGGGACGGCCACTACTGGGTAGCCACCCCAGAGTCAGGTGGCGTCACCCAAGCCCGACGACTCGACCAACTNNTGGACATCCGCTACGACGACGACCTCGGCCGCCAGACCGCGGAGCTTCGTGAACGACGGGCCGACCTCGAAGCCTCCGAGAAAGAACTTGCCGCGCTCACCGCTGAAACCGCCCGAGCGCTACGCCAACGCGGGATGAACCTCCGAGACATCGGCACCCTAACCGGCGTCTCCTATCAGAGGGTGCACCAACTGGTCAGCTGAGCCCGGTTACCCCCTCCACGACCATAGGCAAAGACTGACCGTATAACAGGCGTTTCGAGACAGTCGTGGCGGCTGTTCGTCGTCAGCGATGGTGCCGTGGACGTCTCATAATGCCATTCAACCCTGTCCCCGAAGTCCTCAGGCAGTCTCCCGCTCCTCGTCGAGTTTGAAGCGAGTGGTTGTTCGGTTCAGATAGTGGCGGCCGTTGGTTCGCTGGCCGCCCGGACCTCGGTGAGCGCGAAGGTGCTGGTAGTAGCGCCGTGCATACGCAGCCGCCCGGGCGCTGCACTACTCAATGTCGACACCGGTAGCTCGGAGTCCCCAGAAACGCGCTCCCGCGGCCCGATCGGGGCGTACCTTCGGGGTCGAGACCCGAAGGTGGTCCTGGCCTTTGCCCTGAGGTAGGCGGGACGCCTTTGGTGGTGCCCTATTGCTCCTCCGTGCGAGCGATGATCCCTCGCAGCCGTCTCACTTCCTCAACCAGCTCCAGCACCACCCGGTCCATCAGCGTGTGACGTTCCCGGGCTCCGCGCTCGATGCTCGCCAGACGCTCCTCGGTGAGGTTGCCCGAACCCATTCGAGCGAACATATGTTTGTAGCCTGAATCTGTCAAGTACAAGTACAAGCCGCACCCCGTTGCGGCCCCGGCGCACGAACGCACCTTCCCGCTCCAGGACCGCCATGGCCGCCCGGATCCCCTCATGATGAGCGGCCCGCACCGTGTCTTGGGCGGCGACATCGGGCGCGGCCGCCCACAACACCGACACCGACTTCTGGACCGAAAACGTCAGGTCATATCCGGCCACACTGTTGCGCTCCCCCGCCCGCTCTATCTTCAGCCGGGTCTTCTCCCACCGCTCCGACGCAGCCACCGTGTGCGCCGCCAGGCTCTCCGCCCACCGCTCCTCCCCCGCCCCGGCGGTCTGCAACGCCGCCGCCCGGGTGGCCAGATCGTCTTTGACCCAGCCCTGATGCTCGGTCTCGGCCTTGGCCAGCCGCTCGGCCACCGTGGCATAGATCCGGAACTTCGCCCCCAGCCGCTCCCCCGTCTCCGGGTCACGCTTGGCGCCGAACAACGCGGCCATCTGCTCCTCGCCGACCAACTCGTCGGCCACCCCGAACGCCCGGCGCTGCGTCCCCAGCCACCATCCCTGCGCCTCACCCGAGCCCGCTCCGGCCCGGATGTAGTAGTCCTCCGCCCCGCTGGTCACCTCTTTGGTCAGGTACTGGTAGCCGCCCCCAGCCGTGATGATCCCGATACTCAACACGACGCCACCGACCTTTCACACCGCCTGTAACGGCTCACACACCACGTTCGGTCGGGTCGCATCGAGTACACGCTTACATGGGTGTAGTTACCGATTTCATCCTGATGCAAGGGTGTATGGCTGTGAATTTCCAACCGTCGACACTTACCTCTGCTGTCACACTCCTCGTCGACCACTCCCTGCTCGTCGTCTGTGACTTCTCGATCGAGTCCCAGACTCGTCGTCCGAACTCGATCAGATGTGATCCACGCTACGCCTCAGCTTCTCCACGTTCGTCCTGATCCACTCGGTCTACCAAGACCAACCTCGTCAACCACGCTCGAAGCGAAAAGCGCCGGAAACTGTACCGGCCGAGCTGCGCGGGAAACTGTGCCGGCCGGCCAGCCCCAGGTCCGAGATGACCGCCAAAGCCATGGCCGCGTCTACGCCGAGCGGGGCCTTCGACGCCTTAGCCGACAGGGTCACCCTCGCCGCCTTCCACCCACCTTACGAGCGGCCAGTGCCCGGTTCTCTCGTCGCCAACGCCATGGTCAATCGAGGCCGGGTCTCAGTGCCTCGGTGGTGTGCAGCCCGCCATCTCGCCCTTGTTCCCCGTAGTCATGTCGAACTGCTTGTCATCAGGTGAATCGTCAAACCTGCCGCTGACGGACTTCCGGGCGTGGTCACATCAACAGGAGGGCGGTCATCAAGGGTCGGCCGCAGGCCNNCTTCCTGGGAGCGCCTTTGGCTGCTTGGACGCGGGCGTGTGCGACAGGTGACGACGCCGATAGAGATTCCATGGGCGGCCATTCGCCCCCGCCCGGTCCCGAGAATCGGCGCGGGTCCGACACTCGAAAGGCCGCCCCGAGGGTGACAGCCGACGTCGACCACCTTCAGGCTGGCGCTCTTGGAACTGTCGCTTGCCCTGATCGCAAGTCCGAGCCGGTCGTCGCTTGTTGTGGACCCGACAGCGCGGCGTGGCTGATGAGGACGAGTGGCCAACCCGCGGCGATCGGCCTAGCTGTCTTGCTGGTCGCCCGAGATGTTGCGATTGACGACCCACACCAGCGCCCTCCTCACCTACCCGTTGACGTCAGCCGGCGAGGAGTTGCTGCACCCTTTGGTGGGAGACCCCCAGCACCTCGGCGGCGTCGCGCATCGACAGATGCGCGTCGCGTACCAACGCCCGAGCTGCGACCGCCTTGGCTTCGGCGGCCTTGACCGCCGCGGTGTCCGCCGCACTGCGGGTGGCCTCGACATCGTCAATCGCGTCGAGGATGGCCTGGGGCAGCTGCGGAGTACGGAACACCAACCGCCCCCGCACGTCCTCGACGCTGACATCCAGATGCAGAGCAAGGGCCTCCTGCGCGTAGCCCTTGACCTTGGCCAGGGTCCTTCCCCAGGTATGCACAGGCAGACCCTCGATATCGGCCATCCACTGGCGGGACTGGGGATCGAGTTCCAAGGTTGCGTAGTAGGTCTTCATGGGTGCAGCCATCCTTTCCCGAGGCAACGTTCGAGATCTCGGCCGATCTTGGCGAGCGTCCCGGCTGGGATGTCACCGGTGTGCACGGCGATCGTGGTGACACACTCCCCGCAGCGCACAGTCAGATGAGAACCGGCTTGGCGGACCTCGACACAGCCGTGCTGACGGAGGATCTTGCGTAAGTTCCGGACCGTCACTCAACTAAGTCTAGTTAAGTTAGACGGCAACTGTCTAGCACCATTAGGCAGCGACATCACACCGGCCCGAGTGTCCGATGAAGGGGGGCGGCAACCCGAAGGGCTGCGGTCTCATACCCCCGGCTCCAAGCACGAAGAGTTGTCCCTGTGTCCGCCGACGGGCGGCGATCCCGAAAGTGACCTCCATGGTCGCCTACTAGATGAGGCCCCACTCCAGGGTCTCAGCGACGGAAGGACGATTCGGCCCAGATGCTCTCTAATTTCTCTTCGAGTACCACATCGCCAAGAGCACGCCCGGATTCATCTCCGTGCGCGTGCCACTGCGCCGGACTGGCTAACCCCGGGCGCGGCGTCCCTCGGGGAGGGAGCCTCGCAATGGCTCAGGCCGTCCCACGCCAGTCCTGTCCCGCCGGCTTGCTCGTCCACATGCGCTGCGTGGGCGACGAAGTAGTGCATCGCCAACTCCTCACGAAGCTGCGGTGACTTACTTGGGTGGAGAGATCCGATGACCGAGATAAAGCCCGTGCTGACCGTAACCGAGGCTGCTGGCCTCCTGGGCATCTCGCGCGCCCTGGCGTACCAGCTCGTCGCTCGTGGCGAGATCCCAGCGGTGCACCTTGGTCGCCGTATCGTCGTGCCCCGGCAGGCCCTCGATGCTCTGCTGGCTAAAGCAACCGAGCAGTCCGCCTAGAGATCGTCGTGACCGAAGTCTTGACCTCAACCCACCGTAGCCGTGGGCCGAAGAATCGCCTCGATGGTCTTCGCGGCCTCTTGCTGGATGCCCCCACCGACGTGCGCGTACAGATCGGCCGTAGTCGAGTAGGACGCGTGCCGCAGCCGCTCCTGCACGACCTTCAACGGGATCCCCGCCTCAACCAAAAGGGAAGCGCAAGTATGCCGAAGGTCATGGGGGGTAAGGGCTGGCACCCCGGCCTGTTCGGTAAGACGCTTGCACATTCGGGTGACGTGCTGCGGATGGTATGGCCGTCCGTCCGCCCAGACGAACACCAAACCACTGTCGTGCCAACCGTCTCCCATGAGAAGGCGCTCCTCCTTCTGCTGGAGCTGATGGCGGCGCAGCGCATCGACAACGTCCGCGTCGATCGCCACCGGCGCCCTCGAAGTGGGCGTCTTGGGATCGTTCACCACGACCGCATGGTCGAGCGTCGTCCGCTGCGAACGGACCGCGATCGACCCCGTGCTCAGGTTCACGTCTGACCACCGAAGGCCGGCCACCTCGCCGCGTCGCATGCCGGTGGTCAGGAACAGGAACCACATCGCGTAGAGCCGATCATCTTGGATGGCGGCCAGGAACTCGAGCGCGTGCTCGAGGGTCCAGGTCCGCATCTCGGGGCGGCGATCACCTACTGGGCGCTTGACCCGGGAGACGGGGTTTCGGAACAGCAACCCGTCCTCAACTGCGTCGTCGAAGGCCTTGTGCAGCACCCGGTGCACCCCTTGCACCGAAGCCACCGACAGCGGCTTACCGCCCCTGGCTCCACTCTTGAGTAGGTCGCGGTACATCACCCGAAGGTGGTCAGGGGTCAACTCCCGGAGGAGTACGTGTCCGATCTTGGGGCGGGCCCAGTCGAGTTGATGGCCGTAAGTGTTGGCCGTGGTTGCCCGCATCCCGAAGCCGACCGGTCGCGCCGCCTCCCAGCGGTCGAGATACTCCCGCACCGTCAGCCGTCCCGGGTCGGTCCACTCGCCCCGCTCCTGTCGGCGCTGGACCTCCACTCGGTCGCTCCAGGCCTCATCTTGGGTGTCGAAGGCGTGCGACCACTTCTTGCGCCACTGCCCCGACACCGGGTCCTTGATATTGATGGTCCAGTACCAGCGACCACGTCGCTGGTAGACACCGGGTCGACTTTTCCCTCGGCCGCTGCGCTTGGTCACCATGCCGCATCCTCCGCGTTCGTCCGCGGGAGAGGTTAGAGCCTCACGGAGCTCATTTGGTAGACATTTGGTAGACGGAGCCGCCGATCAGGTCCTCCGCCCCGTAGATCCTTGACCCTCGTCAGGCCTCTGACCAGCAATTTTACCGAGTGTCGGAGGGGGGACTTGAACCCCCACGCCCTTGCGGGCACCAGCCCCTCAAGCTGGCGCGTCTGCCTATTCCGCCACTCCGACGTGGCTACCGGCTCAGCCGGCAAGACAAGAGATCATAGTGCTGCGGCATCGCCGGCGAGTTGGGCAATGATGTCGTCGATGTAGTTCAGCAGGAGGGATATGTGCCCCTCCCCCTCCTTTGCGATGCCGCTCGACCCGGGGACGTGGGCGGCCAGCCACTCGCCATGGGACGGCGGCACCATCAGATCGAGATCCGCTCGCCAGGCGCTCACGGGCACCTCGATCGCACCCAGGTCGAAGCCCCAATCGGCGAGAAGGGCCACGTTGTCGTCCCAATAGCCATCTGCTCCGGTTGACACCGCGAGTCGGAACCAGGCCGCCATGAAGTCATCGAACCCGTCGTCGAGGCAGGCCCGGTCGGGTGCTGATATCAGCCCGCCCAACTCGTCGGCTATCTGGTCAGCCCGGACCTCGGCGAGCAGGGCCAAGTCTTGCGCCATCTTCGCTTCCAGACCGGGCTCGCCGGCAATCAGGAGCTCGAACTCCTCCACGTTCTCCGGGCCCATCCCCTCCGTCCAGTCCAGGCCCTCGGCGCCGAAGGGAGCGACGCCGGCGATGGTGGCGACGGCCGCGCAGCGCGGGCCCAACAACGTCCCGCACGCCAGCGCGTGCGGGCCTCCTCCCGACCAGCCGGCGGTGACGAAGCGCCCGATGCCGAGATGATCGACGAGCTCAGCCACGTCGGCCGCCACGTCGGCCACTGATCGGCCCTGGTCGCGATCGGACGTGGCATAACCCGGCCGTGACGACATCACCACCGGCCATCCCTGGCGGACGGCGGCTGCCGCCAGCCCGTCCCATATCAAGCCACCGCCCGGCGTGCCGTGATGGAAGACCAACGCAGTAGCCCCCGGTTCGATGGGCCGGGAGACCTCGTAGTGAAGCCGACGGCCGTTGGATAGCTGCAGATGGCTCATCTCAACCTTCCGACTCAGTCGACCGACGCTGGACGTTGAGTGTTCAGTATTGCCATGGAAACGCCGACCAGTCCGCGGGCCGCTTCTCCAAGAAGGCGTCGCGCCCCTCAGCCGCCTCATCGGTGGCGTAGGCCAGACGGGTGGCCTCCCCGGCAAACAGCTGCTGGCCGACGAGCCCGTCGTCTATCAGGTTGAGGGCGTACTTGACCATGCGCTGTGCGGTCGGGCTCTTGGAATTGATCTGTCGCGCCCATTCGAGGGCAGTGCTCTCGAGGCAATCATGGGCCACGACCGCGTTCACCGCGCCCAGGGCGTGCATTTCCTCGGCGGTGTACGTCCGGCCCAGAAAGAAGATCTCCCGGGCGAACTTCTGGCCGACCTGGCGGGCCAGATAGGCCGATCCGAATCCACCGTCGAAGCTGGCCACGTCGGTGTCGGTCTGCTTGAAACGGGCGTGCTCGGCGCTCGCCAAGGTCAGGTCGCACACCACGTGCAGGCTGTGCCCACCGCCCGCCGCCCAGCCTGGCACCACGCAGATGACGACCTTCGGCATGAAGCGGATGAGGCGCTGGACCTCGAGAATGTGAAGGCGCCCACTGCGGCCGGCGTCGACGCTGTCCGCGCCCTCCCCGGACGCGTACTGGTACCCGTCCCGGCCACGGATTCTCTGGTCGCCACCCGAGCAGAAGGCCCAGACCCCGTCGCGGGGAGAAGGCCCGTTGCCGGTGAGCAGGACGCAGCCGACGTCGGAGGTCTGGCGGGCGTGGTCCAGGGCCTGGTAGAGCTCGTCGACGGTGTGCGGCCGGAAGGCGTTGCGTACCTCGGGCCGGTTGATCGCCACCCGGACCGTCCCCTGGTCGACCGCCCGGTGATAGGTGATGTCGGTAAAAGCGAAGCCGTCGACGTCGCGCCAATCATCCGGGTCGAAGATCGCAGAGATCATGCCCGTCGACACTATGGCGCGACGGGGCGCCGGAGGGTCAAGCTGTGGTCGCCTTGGCCGTGATCCCCACCGGCTGCTGCAACGGGAAGTGACAGGCCGCCAGGTGCTCCCCGCCGAAGGAGTCGAGTTCGGGCACCTCTTCGGCGCATCGGTCCTGGGCCCGGGGGCAGCGCGTCCGGAACCGGCAACCCGACGGCGGGTTGATCGGCGACGGCAGCTCGCCGACGATGGCCGAGCCGTGCTTGGCCTTCTCGATCTCGGGTTTCGGCACCGGGATGGTGTCGAGCAGACCGCGCGTATACGGGTGGGCGGCCCGAAAATAGATGTCGTCCCCGGTGCCGATCTCCACCAGCTTCCCGAGGTACATGACCCCGATCCGGTCGGCCACGTAGCGCACCACCGCCAGATCGTGGGAGATAAACAGGTAGGTCAGGTCGTGGAGGTCCTGCAAACCCTTCATCAGGTTGAGGATCTGTGAGCGGATCGACACGTCGAGGGCCGAGACGGGCTCGTCGGCGACGATNNTGCGGGTAGCGCTCGACGGCACCGCTCGGCAGCCCGACCTCGGCGAGAAGCTCAAGTACTCGTCGATCCTGGCTCTTGCGGTTGCCCACCCGCTGCACCGCCAGCGGCTCGCGCACGATCGTACCGACCCGCATCCGGGGATCGAGCGAAGCGTAGGGATCCTGGAACATCATCTGCAGGTCGCGGCGAAACTTCCGCAACCCGGAGCCGCTGAGCGTCGCCAGGTCGGTTCCGCCTATCACGATCTGGCCGGTCGTGGGGGGCTCCAGGGCCACGACCATCCGGCCCAGGGTGGTCTTCCCGCAACCCGACTCCCCGACCAGTCCAAGTGTCTCACCCCGGCGTACCTGCAACGACACGGATGTCACCGCCTGGAGGGTCCCGGTCCGCCTCTGCAGCACCGCCCCGGCGGTGACGTGGAAGGTCTTGGACACGTCGCGCAGGTCCACCAGTACCCCGTGGTCCTGGAGGGACGGCTGTTCCGTCGTCGCTTCTGCCGCCGTCTCGGTTACCCCGGCGATCAGTTGCTCGGCTTCCTGGGCCACCTCCTTGTTGGCGGCGTGTTGCGCCGCCGCGGTGAGCAGGTCGCCCGCGCCCGCCACCTCCTCGGCCGAGGTGCTGCGGGGGTAGAAGCACGCGAACGGGTGGGAAGGCTCCGGACCGCCCAGTGGCGGCTCCTCCTTACGGCAGTGGTCTGTGGCGAAGAGGCAGCGCGCCGCGAAGCGGCAACCGGCCTGCGGCCTGGATAGATCCGGGGGCAGGCCCGGGATCGAGTAGAGGCGCTGGCTGGTGTCCTGGTCGATCTGCGGGATGGAGGCGAGAAGGGCCTCAGTGTACGGGTGGCGCATGCGGTCGAACAGCGCCCCGGTGCTCGCCATCTCGACCACCTTGCCCGCGTACATCACCATCACCCGATCGGCCCGGCCGGCTATGACACCCATGTCGTGGGTGATCAGGATCATCGCCATGCCGAGGCGGGCCCGCAGGTCGTCGAGGAGGGACAGGATCTGGGCCTGGATGGTCACGTCGAGAGCCGTGGTGGGCTCGTCGGCGATCACTAACTCCGGTTCGCACGCCAGGGCCATGGCGATCATGACCCGCTGACGCAGCCCGCCCGACAGCTGGTGGGGGTAGTCCTCCAGACGCTCCTTCGGGCGGGGCATGCCCACCAGGTCGAGGACCTCGGCGGCGCGGTCCATGGCGGCGGCCTTCGACGCCCCCCTGTGCAGGCGGACCGACTCGCCGATCTGCTTGCCGATGGTCATGGTCGGGTTGAGCGACGTCATGGGATCCTGGAAGATCATCCCGACCTTGGAGGCCCGCACCCGGCGGACTACGTCGATGTCAGCTGTCGCCAGGTCCAGATCGCCCATGCGGATGTCCCCGCCCGCGATGTACCCGCCATTTGGCAACAGGCGCATTATGGACAGGCCGGTGACCGTCTTGCCGCAGCCGGATTCGCCCACCACGCCCAGGGTCTCGCCGCGCTTGACGTCGAACGACACCCCATCCACGGCCTTGACCTCGCCCTGACGAAGCCGGATATAGGTGCGCAGGTCGCGCACCTCGATCAGGTTGCCGGGGGTCATTGGGCGCAGGCCGTCACGGGCCACGGAGGTCTCGATGGCCGTCACCTCTTCTGGAGCCTGACCTCGAACGCGTCGCGGAGGGCGTCGCCGACCAGGTTGACCGCCACCACTGTCAACACGATCAGGACGCCGGCGGGGTAAATCTGCCACCAGTACCCGTTGACCTGGGCGCTGGCGTCGTTGATCGCCTGGTCCAGCATGCTCCCCCACGTCGGGTCACCCGGCGGCAGCCCGAACCCGAGGAACTGGAGCGTGGAGAGGATGATGATGGCGTCCGCGATCTGGAAGGTGATGGTCACCACGATCGTGCCAATGGTGTTGGGGACGATATGGCGCCAGATCGCCCGGGTGGCACCGCCGCCCATGGTCCGAAGGGCCTGGACGAACTCTCGGGTCTTCAATGTCAGGGCCTCGCCTCGCACCAGACGCGCCGGACCCAGCCAGGTGACAATCGAGAGCAAGACGATGAGGAGGGTCTTGCTCGGCGCTTCGACGCTGGCGACGAACACGAAGAGGAAGATCACAGGGAACGCCAGACCGACGTCGACGATGCGCATCAACACCATGTCCAGCCACTTGCCGAAGTAACCGGAGATGGCCCCGTACACGACGCCGATCACCGTTCCGGCTAGCCCGGCTACGAAGCCGATCTCCAGGGAGATCTGACCTCCCAACATGAGCCGGCCCAGGATGTCGAAACCAGCGGTGTCCATCCCGAGGGGGTGGCCCGCAACCGGGCCGGCGTCGGGGCCCTTCTGGCCATTGGGCAGGACCAGGGTCGGGTTCACCTGGTCGGTGTGGTAGAGGTGCGGTCCGAGGAAGGAGAAGAGCACGATCAGGACGATGACAACCAGCCCAACAGCCGCCAGCTTGTTCTCAAAGAACGTCCGCAGGAACCGGCGGAAGGCGCTGCCCTGCGAGTAGATCTCCCCGCCCTCGACTACGGCGACATCGTCGTCCGGGCCTACTGGCGGGAGATTGACGTTGAATACGGCCATGTAAGGGCTCCCGTCCTCAGTATCGGATCCGCGGGTCGAGCACTGCGTAGCCGATATCGGCCGCCAGGTTTCCCAGAACAGTGACGATCGCCACGAGCACCGTGATACCGACCATCTCGGAGAAGTCGCCGTTGACGGACGCCTGGTAGTAGTAGTAGCCGACGCCCGGATAGTTGAATACGTCTTCAACGATCAACCCGGCGGTCAGGATCCCCGGTATCGAGAGTCCGATGAGGGTGACGACCGATATCAGCGAGTTGCGGAGCAGGTGCCGGCGCAGCACCAGGTACTCGGGGAGCCCCTTGGACCTGGCCGTCCGCATGTAATCCTGCGCCAGGGCGTCCATGGCCGACGAGCGCATGTAGCGGCTGAACAGAGCGTAGATGCTGAGGGTCAAGGTGGCAACGGGAAGGACCAGATTGGTCGGGTGCGCCAACATGCCGCGCACCGTCTGGGCGTTCTGGTCGACGATTCCCGGGAGGGCGACCAGGTGCTGGTGCTCGGCGAAGATGATCACCAGCACCGCCCCGAGCAGGTACTGCGGGGTCGCATAGAGGATGAAGCTGGTGCTGGTGCCCGCGTAGTCGAAGAGCTGGTTTCGCTTGACCGCTTGGGCGATCCCGATCGGGATGGCGATCGCCGCAGCCAGGCCCAAGGAAACACCCCCCAGCAGGATGTCCTTGCCGACGTTCTCGCGGATCAGGGTGTCGACACTGATCTCCAGGTGGTACGAAAACCCCAAGTTACCGTGCAGCAGCTGATCGAGGAACTTCCAGTACTGCACAAAGATCGAGCGGTTCAGGCCGTATTCCTTCACGAAGGCCTGAACCGCCTGACCGCTGGCATGAGTGCCCAGGATCTCCCTGGCCCGCTTGCTGGCGGGGATCAGGCTGAGCAGGAGGAAGGTGATGATCGTAACCCCGAGGGTTACGATCACCGCCTGCCCCAGGCGACGGATGATGTATCCAGTCATCCGTTCGCCCCGATTACTTCACGAAATACCATGCCTCGGGCGTGATGTAGTCGTAGGTGT
>PMHH01000038.1 GCA_003156595.1 Acidimicrobiaceae bacterium | reverse complement strand
GCCTCTGCGGAGCGCCAGCGCCATCAGCGGAAGTTCTCGCTGGTCGCCGCGCCTGAGCGTGTACGACGGATCCCGGTTGGCGCCCAGACTGTCGATGGCGCACTGGTAGGAGAGCAGGGGTCGCCGGCTGCCCGGCCCAGGTGTGGTCGGGAGCATCAGGGTGGCGACCGCTGAAATGGGGTCGCCGGCGGTGTCCGTGCTGCGGAACCGCAGTTGCCAGGCGGCGGTCTGGCCCGCCAGGCGGGTCTGCCGAACCTGGATCGGCCGCCAGTCGAGCAGGGTGCCGGGCTCGACAGCCGACAGGTCTTCGTCGGAGACGTAGAACGGGTCCTCGGTCGGGAGCGGGAAGTTCGGGAGCTTCCGTTCCCGCCGGCGGTATGAGGCCAGGAGGGCGGCCATCATCCCCTTCGACAGGGTCCGCTTCCAAGTCGGCGCCATGCCGCAAGATAACAAGCGTTATCTCGGAGTGCAAGCGTGACCGGGCCGAACGAGCCAACGCCTGGCGATCATTAGCCCGACTAGACTTAGTCCGATGATTGTCAACATCCACGAAGCGAAGACGCACCTGTCCCGGCTGGTCGAGCGGGCCGCGGCCGGTGAGGAGATCATCATCGGCAAGGCCGGGAGGCCGATGGCCCGGCTGGTCCCCTACGTCGATGGCGGGCGGCCCCGGACCCCAGGTGCACTGAAGGGAGCGCTCTGGGTCGCTGACGACTTCGACGAGTCCCCTTCGTGGCTTATCGACGCATTTGAGGGCAAGGGGTGAGCCTCCTCCTCGACAGCCATGTGCTGCTGTGGTGGTTGGCCGACGAACCCATTGGGGCCGAAGCGGCTGGCCGGATAGGCGATCCCAGCACCCTGGTGGCGGTGAGCGCCGCCACGGCCTGGGAGATCACCATCAAGGCCGCCCTTGGGAAGCTGCGGTTCGAGGGCTCGATTGTCGACAGCATTTCCTCCGGCGGGTTCGAACCTCTACCCATCTCGCTGCGGCACGCCGAGCGGGCCGGCGGGCTTCCTCTGCTCCACCGCGACCCGTTCGATCGGATGCTCATTGCCCAGGCGCAGGCGGAGGGCCTCACTCTGGTGACCCGCGACCCGGTATTCGACGCCTACGAGGTTGACGTCCTGCCCTGCTGACGCTCTTCCCCCTCAGGGGGAGTGCTCGAACTGGGCTTCCTCGGTGGAGCCGGCGAGGGCCAGCGTCGAGGACTTACCCCCAGAAAGAGTCGTCATGACGTCGTCGAAGTAGCCGGCGCCGACCTCACGCTGGTGGCGGGTGGCCGTGTAGCCCTCCTCCTCGAGGGCGAACTCCCGTTGCTGCAGCTCCACGTAGGCGCTCATGCCCCGCTCGGCGTAGCCGCGGGCCAGCGAGAAGGTGGATTCGTTGAGGGCGTGCCAGCCGGCCAGGGTCACGAACTGGAAGGTGTACCCCATGGAGCCCAGCTCCTTCTGGAAGCGGGCGATGGTCTGGTCGTCGAGGTGCTTCTTCCAGTTGAAGGACGGCGAGCAGTTGTACGCCAGCATCTGATCCGGGTACTCGGCTTTGATGCGCTCGGCATACACCCGGGCCTCATCGAGGTCCGGGGTAGACGTCTCGCACCAGATCAGGTCGGCGTAGGGCGCGTACGCCAGGCCCCGGGCCACCGCGATGTCCATGCCGGACCGCACATAGTAGAAGCCTTCCGGGGAGCGCTCGCCGGTACAGAACTCGCGGTCGCGCTCGTCGACGTCGCTGGTCAGCAGGGTGGCGCCGAGGGAGTCGGTCCGAGCCACCACCAGGGTCGGCACGTTGCAGACATCGGCAGCCAGACGGGCAGAAGAGAGGGTGCGGACGTGCTGGCCGGTGGGGATGAGGACCTTGCCGCCCATGTGGCCACACTTTTTTTCCGAGGAAAGCTGGTCTTCCCAGTGCACGCCGGCGGCGCCCGCCTCGATCATGCTCTTCATGAGCTCGAACACGTTGAGGGCCCCACCGAAACCGGCCTCGGCGTCGGCGACGATCGGCGCCATCCAGTGCTTGTGGTCCTCGCCGCGCCCGCCGCCCTCGGCCCATTCGATCTGGTCGGCCCGGCGCAGGGCGTTGTTGATGCGGCGCACGACCGTGGGGACGCTGTTGACGGCGTACAGGCTCTGGTCGGGGTAGACCTGCTCCGACAGGTTGGCATCGGCGGCTACCTGCCAACCGGACAGGTAGATGGCCTGCAGGCCGGCCTTGACCATCTCGACCGCCTGGCCGCCGGTCAAGGCGCCCAAGGCGTTGATGTAATCCTCGCTGTGCAGCAGCGTCCAAAGCCGTTCGGCGCCCTGGCGGGCCAGGCTGTACTCGATCTGGACCGAGCCGCGCAGGCGGACCACGTCAGCGGCGGAGTACGGGCGCTCAACGCTCTGCCAGCGGGGCTCGCTGGCCCATTGGCGCTCCAACTCGGCGACGGCGGTCTCGAAGGAGGTGGTCATGGGAGAGATTGATCCTTTCAGGGGAGCAAGTCGTAGGCGGGCAGGGTCAAAAAGGTCGGGAAGTCGTCGGCCAGGGCCACCTGCTCGAACACCGAACGGGCCTGACTCAACAGTTCGGCGTCGAGGCCGGCTTCGATGAGCGACGTCACCGCCTCATCCAGAAGATGGCGAACGAACTCGGCGGTCACCGGTGTGCCGTCGGACAGGGTCACCTGGTGGTGCACCCACTGCCAGACCTGGGCCCGGCTGATCTCGGCGGTGGCGGCGTCCTCCATGAGGTCGTCGATAGCGGCCGCGCCGGTGCCGGACAGCCACGACGCCACGTAGCGCAGCCCGACGGAGATGTTGGTGTCCAGGCCGGCGCGGGTGATCCCGTTCGGCGGCACGGAGACATCCAGCAGCCGAGACGGGCCGACATGGACCTCGGGCCGCTGCCGCTCGAGCTGGTTGGGCCGGTCGCCGAGGACGGCGTCGAACTCGGCCAACGCCGTGGCCACCAAGTCGGGATGGGCCACCCAGGTCCCGTCGAAGCCGTCCCCGGCCTCACGCCGCTTGTCTTCGGTGACCTTGGCCAGGGCCGCTTCGGTGACTTCGGACTTACGGCGGTTGGGGATAAAAGCCGCCATGCCCCCGATGGCGTGCGCACCCCGCCGGTGGCATGTCTTGACCAGCAGCTCGGTATAGGACCGCATGAACGGCGACGTCATCGTCACCAGCGACCGGTCCGGCAGCACGAAGGCCGGGTCGGCGTGGAAGCGCTTGGCGACGCTGAAGATGTAGTCCCACCGGCCGGCGTTGAGCCCGCAGATGTGGTCGCGCAGCTCGTAGAGGATTTCGTCCATCTCGAACGCGGCCGTGATGGTCTCGATTAGGACCGTGGCCCGGATCGAGCCCCGGTCGAGGCCGAGAGCGTCCTCAGCCGCCAACATCACGTCGTTCCAGAGGCGGGCCTCCAGATGGCCCTCCAGCTTCGGCAGGTAGAAGTACGGCCCGAAACCCCGGGACAGGCTCTCGCGGCCGTTGTGGAACACGTAAAGGCCGAAGTCGAACAGGCTGGCCGACACCGGCCCCCCGTCGACCTGGAAATGCTTCTCGGCGAGGTGCCAGCCGCGGGGGCGCACCAGCAGGGTGGCCGTCTCGGAGGCCAAGCGGTAGGTCTTCTCCGAGGTGACCAGCTCGATGGTCTCCCGCACCGCGTCCTGGAGGTTGACCTGGCCGGCGATGACATTGTCCCAGGTCGGGGAGTTGGCATCCTCGAAGTCGGCCATGAAGACCTTCGCCCCGGAGTTGAGGGCGTTGATCATCATCTTGCGCTCGACCGGCCCGGTTATCTCCACCCGGCGGTCGGCCAGCGGCTTGGGTGCCTCGGGAACGGTCCACCCGCCGATGCGAATCGTCTCCGTGGCGGCGAGGAAGTCCGGACGCTCCCCGGCGTCGAAGCGGGCCTGACGCTCGGCGCGGGCCTGCAGCAGCTCCAGTCGCCGGGGGTTGAACTGGCGGTGGAGGCCGGCGACGAATTCGGCCGCTTCGGGGGTCAGGACCCGGCCGGCCTCCGGGTGCGGCGTAAACGTGGGCACACTGATGTCAGGGGGCACGATCGCCATTATGTAAAAGATCGGCCGACTTGTCGAAGCGAACATCGCCAAGGCTTGCGCTTGGTGCGAAGAAGTGACAAACTTTCGGTGGATATGGCCCCGGAAACACTCGATCCCCTCGTGTTCGGCCACCGTCTTCGCCATTTTCGCCGGCTGGCCGGTCTGACCTTGGAGGCGCTGGGCCAGACAGTCGGACGTCCCCCCTCGTATCTCTCACAGCTGGAGAACGGGCACCGGGAGCCCCGCTTGTCGACGGTCAACCAGCTGGCCGGAGCGCTCGGCTGCCGCCCCGCCGACCTCTTGGCCGCCACCGCGCCCAACCGGCGGGCCGAGCTGGAGGTGGCCCTGGCCCATATGCAGGACGACCCGCGCTACCAGGCGCTCCGCTTGGCCTACCTGCGGCCTTCGGCCCGCCTCGACGATGTCGTACTCGAGCACCTGGTCGCCCTGTTCGAGCGGGTCCGGGAGCTCTCGCTGCACCCGTCGGCGGGCGGCCTGGGCGAAGCCGGTGAGCGCGGTGCCCGGGCGGCCAACTCGGCCATGCGCGACGAGATGCGCAAGCGGGACAACTACTTCGAGGAGATAGAGCGCGCCGCCAGCCAGGCGCTGGCCTCGATCGGCTATGGCGGACCGGGCGCGGTGTCCGAGCGCCATCTAACCGACCTAGCGGCCTACTTCGGGTTCACCATCGCCCGGGTGCAAGACCTGCCCGCGTCAACCCGCTCGATCAGCGACCTTCGCCACCGCGTCATCTACGTCCCGCAGCGCAATCTGACCGGCGGGATGCGCACGGCGCGGTCGGTGATCGCCCAGACCCTGGGCCGGTTCGCCCTCGGGCACCGCGACCCCGCCGACTTCGAGGCGTACGTCCGCCAGCGGGTGGAGGCCAACTACTTCGCCGGCGCTCTACTGGCGCCCGAGCGAGCGGTCGTCCGGATGCTCGCGGACGCCAAGGCCCGGGAGGACATCTCGGTCGAGGATCTCAACGAGAGCTTCTATATCTCGTACGAGATGGCTGCCCATCGCCTGACCAACCTGATCACCCGGCACTTCGACATTCCCGTGCATTTCACCCGTTCGGACCCGGACGGCCTGTTGTGGAAGGCCTACGAAAATGACGGGGTCCTCTTCCCGTCCGACACCGATGGCACCATCGAGGGTCAGCCGCTGTGTCGGTGGTGGAGTTCCCGCCAGGCCTTCGAGTCGGAGGACTCGTACTCGCTGCACTACCAGTACACCGAGACGGTGGCCGGTACGTACTGGTGCGCCACGCACCTCGGGGTGGAGCAGGACCGGGGCGATGCCGTCACGGTGGGAACGCTTTCCAGCGCGGCCCACTGGTTCCGCGGCAGCGACACCAGCCGGCAGTCGGTGTCGCGCTGCCCCGACCCGTCGTGCTGCCGGCGGCCGGCCACTGAGGCGGTGCGCCAGTGGGAGGGGGTGGCGTGGCCATCCGCTCGCGACCACAGCCACTTCGTGTCGGGCCTACCGACCGACACCGTGGTCTTCAGTCCACATCCGGGGGTGGACCTCACCGACGTGTACTCGTTCCTTGATCGCCACTCTGGAGGTTTGGGCACGACCTAGGCAGGCCCCACGTTGACCCCTTTGGCTAGGGTCTTTCCCCCGTGGCTATCAGAATCGCAATCGGGCTGGCGGTGAGCGGCATCGGCTTGGCGGTCGTCGGCTGGCGGGCATGGTTCTTGTTCCGGTTGGTGTCGACCGGCCGGCCGGCGCCCGGGCGCATGCGCGACGTGCCGGCGCAGCTCAAGGCCGAACTGCTCGACGTGTTCGCCCAGCGCAAGCTGTTACGGCGCAGCGTGCCCGGCCTGGCGCACTTCTTCACGTTCTGGGGCTTCATCATCCTGTTCTTCACCATCATCGAGGCCTACGGCGACCTCTTCTCCAAGACGTTCGCCATTCCTCTCATCGGTCGAGGTCGGGCCCTCGGGTTCCTGGAGGATTTCTTCGCGGTGGCGATCCTGCTGGCGCTGGCCACCTTCTCGCTGATTCGGGTGCGCCAGGCACCGTCTCGACGGGAACGCCAAAGCCGTTTCTACGGGTCGCACACCGGGGCCGCCTGGGTCACGCTGGCCATGATCTTCGGGGTCGTCGCCACCCTGTTGATTTACCGAGGCGCTCAGGTCAACACCGGTCACTTCCCATATGGCAAGTCCTGGTGGCCGTTCGCCTCACGGGCCGTCGGCGCGGCGTTCTCCGGGTTCGGGCACGCCGCCAACGGGCACATCGAGACGGTGTTCATCCTCGCCCAGCTGACGGTGATCTGGAGCTTCTTCGTGTTCGTGCTCCACTCCAAGCACCTCCACATCTTCGTGTCTGAGCCCAACGTGCTCTTCTCCCGCCGGCCGAAGGCTTTGGGCCCTCTCGGCACGACCCCCGATCTCGATCCCGACAACATGACCGAGGACACCGTTCTCGGTACCGGCCATATCGCCGACCTCACCTGGAAGCAACGGCTCGACCTCATCAGCTGCACCGAGTGCGGCCGTTGCCAGGACCAGTGCCCGGCCTGGGCTACCGACAAGCCGCTGTCGCCAAAGTTGCTCATCATGGAGCTACGCGACCACCTGATGGCCGCCGCGCCCGAGTTGCTCGCGGCGGCGAAAGCCAAGGGCAGCGGGGCCGGTGAGGACGGGGCGGCGGCCGCCCCTGCGCTCGAGGAAGACGGTGTGGCCGCCAAGCGCCTCGTTCCCGATGTGATCGAAGAGGACGTGCTGTGGTCGTGCACCACCTGTGGGGCGTGCGTCGAGCAGTGCCCCGTCGACATCGAGCACGTCGACACCATCCTCGACATGCGCCGCTACGAGGTGCTGATGGAGGCCCGCTTCCCGACCGAGGCGGGCACCATGCTGCGCAACATCGAGAACAGGGGCGATCCTTGGGGTCTGGGCCAGAGCCAGCGGTTGGACTGGACAGAAGGTCTCGGCTTCGAGGTCCCGGTTGTGACGGGCACCATTCCCGACGAGGTCGAGTACCTCTTCTGGGTCGGCTGCGCCGGCGCCCTCGACGAGCGGGCCCGCAAGACCACCCAGGCCATCGCCCGCCTCCTGCACCGGGCCGGCGTGTCCTTCGCGGTGCTCGGTCCCAAGGAGTCGTGCACCGGTGACCCGGCCCGGCGGTTAGGCAACGAGTACCTCTTCCAAACGCAGGCCCAGACCAACATCGAGACCCTCAAGGCCGCCGAGGTCAAGAAGGTCGTGGCCTCGTGCCCCCACTGCTTCAACACCATCTCCCGGGAGTACCCCGCCCTCGGCGGCGACTTCGAGGTGCTGCACCACACGCAGCTCCTCGAGCGCCTCCTCGCCGAGGGCAAACTGCGCCCCGAGACCCGGGTCGAGTCCACTGTCACCTACCACGATCCCTGTTACCTGGGGCGTCACAACGAGGTCTACGACGAGCCCAGAGGTGTCCTTGAACACGTGCCCGGGGTGTCGGTTACTGAGATGCACCGGCACAAGCGGACCGGCTTCTGCTGCGGTGCCGGCGGCGCCCGCATGTGGATGGAGGAGCGGATCGGCAAGCGGATCAACGTGGCGCGGACCGACGAGGCCCTCGGCACCGGCGCGGACGTGATCTCGACCGCCTGCCCCTACTGCCTGATCATGCTCGACGACGCCACCAAGGGGCGCCAGGCCGAAGGGGCCGCGCCCGAGTCGGTCCGGGTAATGGACGTGGCCCAGGTCCTCGAGCAGTCGCTGCCCGCGCCGGCGGCGGCATCCGAGGGGACTGGCGCCCCAGACTGAGTGCGGAGTTGTTCGGGGCGCCCAGGGCTGGCCTGGGGCCAAAGAGCCGGATCCGGGTCGCCTTAGTGCGAGACGGCTTTGGTGTCGGCTTCGCGGAGCCGGGCGGCCATGCTCACCAAGAGCTTGTGGGCGACGGCGGGTACCTCGTCGAGGACGCCCATGAACTCGCGCTGGCCGATGACCACCAGATCCATATTGGTCTCGGCGATGACCGTGGCCGAACGCGGCCCCTTGTCCAGCAAGGCGAGCTCGCCGAAGTAGCGGCCCGGACCGAGCGCGGTCACCTTCCGTCCATTGCGGCGGACCGCCGCCTCGCCGGCCATGACGAGATAGAACTCGTGGCCGATCGTACCTTCGGTCACGATCTCGGTCCCGGCTGGGACTTTCACCACGTCCGCGGCCCGGGAGATCATCCCCAATTCCTTCTTGTTGAGCGAAGAGAACATCTGGACGTGGGACAAGTGATCGAGCTTGCGGTCAGCGGCCATGGCGCGAACTGTATCGACTGAAACGGCCCCGAGGACGGAATTGTCGTACGCCCCATGAGCCGATTGTTGTTAACACGCGAGCAACACGGACGACAAAAACGAGAAACACGAAGTCCTTACCCTCACCTGAGCTTCCAACAGAACAGGAGGGGCTACTTGTCCGTACTTATGACATCCATGCTTCACGCTGCCACTGTGTGCGGGAAGAACCAGGCGTACGTGCAGAACGGTGCCGGCGCCGCGGTAGCTACGGGAACGGGCGGGGCCATCAGCTGCTCGGACCCGAGCTGGGTCGACACCGGCGACACGGCCTGGCAGCTCACGGCTGCCACCTTCGTCGGACTTATGAGCCTCCCCGGTCTGGCCCTCCTCTACGGGGG
Organism: Acidimicrobiaceae bacterium; assembly: GCA_003156595.1. GTDB lineage: Bacteria > Actinomycetota > Acidimicrobiia > Acidimicrobiales > Palsa-688 > PALSA-693. The sequence continues at coordinate 5,934 of PMHH01000038.1, read as the reverse complement.
GCTGGTCCCGAAGAGGTGGGCCGTCAACACCATGATGATGGCCTTCACCGGCTTCTCGGGTGTGCTCGTGGTGTGGGTGCTCTGGGCGTACAAGATGGGCTTCGGAGTCCCGATTGGTGGAGGTTCGCCGAACGCCTGGACCTACAGCTACGCCCACGCCGGCGGGGGCCTTGGAGGCTTCTTCAAGAACTTCTTCAACAACTTCGTCGGGCACCCTCAGTCGATCAACGCCGGGCACGCCCAGATCGGGCAAGCGACGTTGTACGCCAACGGGGGCGCAGACGTCCCGATACAGATGCCGACACCAGCATTGGCGTATTTCCAATTCGTGTTCGCCGGCATCACACCGTTGCTGTTCCTGGGCAGCGTGTTGGGGCGCATCAAGATCCAGGTGTGGATCATCTTCGTGCCGGCGTGGTGCACGTTCGTGTACACCGTCAACGCCATGCTCCTGTGGGGCGGCGGGTACTGGGCCCACGAGGGTGCGCTCGACTACTCCGGTGGGTACGTCATCCACCTGGCCGCCGGCGTCTCCGGGTTCGTGGCGGCCTGGGTCATCGGCCCTCGCTTGGCCAAGGACCGGGCCAAGTTCGTCCCGCACAGCTTGAGCATGGTGGCCTGCGGTGCCGGCATCGTGTGGTTGGGCTGGAACGGCTTCAACGGCGGGGACCCGTACTTCTCGGGTGCCGACGCTGCCACCGCGGTCATCAATACCAATGCTGCCACCGCGGCTGCCCTGCTCACCTGGGTGGTGTGGGACATCTTCCTCAGCAAGGGCAAGAAGGCCACGTTCGGCGGGGCGGTCAACGGCATGATCTGCGGCTTGGTCGGGATCACACCTTGCGCCGGATACGTGAGCGGCTCGGGGGCCTTGTGGGTCGGCATCATCGACGCCAGCGTCGTGTGGTTCGCCTGGACCTACGTCATGCCGATCACGATGCGGAAGGTCGACGACGCCATGGGCGTGGCGTACACCCACGGGGTGGCCGGGTTGGTAGGGGGTCTGCTCGTCGGCATCTTCGCCGATCCGAGCGTGACCATCTATGCCAGCGATGGTGGGTCACCGATACATGTCGAGGGGTGGCTGTATGGCAACCGCCATCAGTTCTTCCTCCAGCTGTTCGCGGGGTTGACGATCATCGTCTACGACGCCCTAGCCACCTTTATAATCCTGAAGGTGATCGGCATCTTTACCCCCTTGCGAATGTCGGACGAGGATTGCGAGGTCGGGGACCTCGCGGCCCACGACGAGCAGGCTTACCCACCCGACGAGGGCTACACCGCCGTCGGAGCGAGTTCGGGGAGCGCCTCGTGAAGCTCGTCACCGCCATCATCAAGCCCTTCCGGCTCGACGGCGTCAAGGACGCCTTGGAGTCTGCCGGTGCCGCCGGTATGACCATCACCGAGGTCCAGGGCTTCGGACGCCAGAAGGGGCACACCGAGGTCTACCGAGGCAAGGAGTACGCCGTGGCCTTCACCCCGAAGATCAAGGTGGAGGTCATCGTCGAGGACGACGCCGTGAAGCCGGTGGTGGACGCCATCGTCGGCGCGGCCCGGACCGAGAAGATCGGCGACGGCAAGATCTGGGTCACCGACACCGATACCGTCGTACGGATCCGGACCGGCGAGATCGGCGCCGATGCCATCTAGAGCCCTGGGGGATGGCGCCGCACCGACGCGGCGCCAACCCCGGGCTACCCTGGCGCCGGTGAAGGACGACAACCGCTTCTCGCTGGAGGAATCCCGCTTCGTCCGCTCGGCGTGGGTGTGGCGGGCCTTCTTGCTTCTCTCGCTGATGGCCATCGGGGTGGCCATCATCTTCGCGGGCAACGGGAAAACCCTCGATGCGGTCCTCTGGGTGGTCATTGCCGTCGGTTGGGGTGCCTTCGCCATCGGGCTGTGGCGTAAACACACCCTGCTCACCAAGTAGCGACGTACTCGACTACCAGCCAGCAGCCGGGCGTCAGAGGGCGGCGACCACTGCGTCCCGCAGGCGGTCCTGGTCGACCGGGTCGACGACTTTTTCGCCGCTGGCGGTCTGTACGTAGAACACGTCGATTGCCTCCGCCCCGAGGGTGTTGACCAGAGCCCGGGTGATGGTCACCCCGCTGGCCGCCAGAGCGCTGGTCACTTGATAAAGGACCGGACCCCGGTCATGAGCGCGAACCTCGATCACAGAGGAATGCGCCGAAGCCGAATTGTCGATCGTCACCTGCGTTCCCGGCAGGTCGGGAGCCGATGCCCGCCGCAGCCAGGCGTACTGGCGCTCCCGGTCCTCGAGCAGCGACTCCAGGGCCAGACGACCCTCGAGGGCGGCCTCGAGGTCGGCACGCACCCGGTCCCAGTCGGGAAGGGTGTCGAACGCCGGCGCCACCTCGAAGCGGAGAAGCGCCATGTCGGTGTCCGGGTCGGTCATGGTGGTCGCCGACCGGACGGCCACACCCGAGAGGGTCAGCACCCCGGCCACGGTTGCCAGCAATCCCGAATGGTCGGGCGCGGCGATCGTCAGCCGACCGCCGTCGGCCAGGAGTTGTAGCCGGCCCGAGTCCAGCCAGGCGCGCTGTTCCGGGCCGACGGCGGCCTGCGCCTCGGGCGGGGGGCGCCCTTCGAGGGTGGCTGACGTCAGCTCGACGAGCCTGGCGATCAGTCCGGCCTTCCACGGCCCCCAGGCAGAAGGCCCGGTCGCCAAGCTGTCCGCTTCGGTCAGGGCGGCCAGGAGGTGCAGCGTGTCCCGGTCCCCGACGACAGCCGCCACGTTCGCGGCCGTCGCCGGGTCGTCAAGGTCCCGGCGGGTGGCGACGTCGGGAAGCAGCAAGTGGTAGCGGACCAAGCTCTCCAGGGTGGCGACGTCGACCTCGGGTAGGCCCAGCCGCGGTCCGAGCTGGCGGATCAAGGCGATCCCGACGGCGCTGTGATCTTCGTCCCGGCCTTTGCCGATGTCGTGGAAGAGGGCCCCGAGCAAGAGCAGGTCCGGGCGGTCGACCGTCGCAGTCAGGGAGGCCGCCCCTGCCGCCGTCTCCACCAGATGTCGGTCGACCGTAAAGCGGTGGTAGGCGTTGCGCTGGGGCCGGTTGCGGATCGGCCCCCACTCGGGCAGGTAGCGCAGCCAGATCCCCAGCTGGTCGAGCGACTCAACCGCCGCCACCATGGGGCGGCCGGCTCCGAGGAGGCGCTCCAGGGCAAACAGGGTCTCCAGTGGCCAGATGCCGTCGGGGGCAACGGCTTCGGCGGCCAGGCGGTCCAGCGTCGAGCGGGCTATGGGTAGGTCGAGCTCGGCCGACGCCGCCGCGGCTCGCAACGCCAGGGACGTGTCGGAGCTGACGGGGGCGTCCGCCAACATCGTCACCTCGTCGTCCCGCAGCACCAGGCCCGGTTCGAGGGGGTGGTCCCGGCTGCCGCCCCGCCCGACCGGACCGGCGAGCCAGGACTCGAGGCGCCGCCAGCCGTCGTCGTTGGTCCACGACACGACGCGGGCGGCTCCGGCGACCGCGCCCATCAGGGCGTCGGCGTCGAGATAGTGGAGGGCGTCGGCGACGGCGTCCTGGTCCTGGAGGAGCAAGGCGTTCGTCGACCGTCCCGTCGAGCGGTGCAGCTCGACGCGCGCGGCCGCCAGGGTCTCGGTCGCTCCCGCCAGTTCCCGGTCATCGAGCACGCCTGTCAGGATGGGAACGACGCGACCGAGGGAACGCAGGAGGTGGAGATCCCGCTGCCCGCCGCGTGCCTCCTTGAGATCGGGCTCGAGGAGGAAGGCCAGGTCGCCGAAGCGATGATGGCGCTCTTTGGTTGTCTCGTCGACGGTCGGCAACCAGCGGGCGGCCCGGGTCTCCCACTGCTCCAGAGCCCGGGTCAGCACCTTGCTGCCCAGATTCGGGTCGCCGGCCACGAGGCGGCCGTCGAGCAGGCCGAGAGCCACCTTGATGTCCTCGTCCATGATGGCGCGCACCTCTCTGGGGGTGCGCACGCTGTGATCCAGGTGGAGCCCGGAGTCCCACACCGGGTACCAGGTGGCCTCCGCAACCGGTTTGATGCGGCCCCGGCGGTCGTAGACGAGCAGGAGGTCCAGGTCGCTCCCGGGGGCCATCTCGCCCCGGCCGTAGCCGCCGACGGCCAAGAGGGCCACGCCCTTGCTGTCCCCGCCGGTGGCCCGGTCGAACACCCGTTGTAGCCAGGCGTCGGCGGCCGCGGCGTAGCGCCGGCACCAGGCGATACCAGTCAACTGGCGATCTTCGAGCAGGGCGTCCCGGGTGGCGCGCAGGGACGGCGGCTCGGGACCGGCTCCGGCATCTGCCAACCTGGTTACCGGTCCCCTTGGCGGCGGACCGCCTCAGCCGCGGCCGCGATGACTTGCGGGTCCCCAAGCTCTCGTTTGGCGGTGACAGCCAGGGCCTGGTCGAGCTGGTAGACGACCGGGACGCCGGTGGGGATCTCCAACTCGGTGATCTCGGCGTCCGAGATCCCCTCCAGGTGCTTGATGAGGGCCCGCAGGCTGTTGCCGTGGGCGGCGACCAGGACGGTGCGGCCCGCGAGCAGGTCGGGAGCGATGGCGTCGTACCAGTACGGGAGCAGCCGGACGACCACGTCCGCCAAGCACTCGGTCGCCGGGATCACGTCCGGGGCCAGCCCCGCGTAACGCGGATCGGCCCTCACGTCGAGCGGATGGCCGGCGGGTAGCGGCGGCGGCGGGGTGTCGTAACTCCGCCGCCAGAGCATGAACTGCGCCTCGCCGAAGGCGGCCTTGGTCTCGGCCTTGTCCAGTCCTGTCAAGGCGCCGTAATGCCGTTCGTTGAGCCGCCAGTGGTGGTGCACCGGCACCCACAGCCGGTCCATCTCCTCCAGCGCCAGGTGCAGCGTCCGGACGGCTCGGGTGAGCACCGACGTATGGGCCAGATCCACCGCGAGCCCCTCGGCGGCGAGGAGGGTGCCGGCCGAGCGGGCCTCCTTCTCCCCTTGGATGGACAGGTCCACGTCCCACCAACCGGTGAAACGGTTCTCGAGGTTCCACTGACTCTGGCCGTGGCGCAGCAGCACGAGGGTCCCCACGGCCGGAGCCTACTGGGACCAGTGCCGTTGCGCCGAAAACCGTCGGGGTGTACGTTGCCTCGACACCCCTCGCCTAAGATTATTGAGTCTATGATGCTCAACTTTGGCTACACTGGTGGCAGTCGGTAGATCGTTCCTCAGAAACTCACTATTACACGGAGGCAGTCCTATGCCCAAGGCCGTCGGCATCGACCTCGGCACCACCAACTCGGTCGTCAGCGTTCTCGAGGCGGGTGAGCCAACCGTTATCCCCAACGCCGAAGGCGGGCGTACCACGCCTTCGGTCGTCGGCTTCTCCAAGTCCGACGAGGTTCTCGTCGGTGAGGTGGCCAAACGCCAGGCCATCACCAATCCGGACCGCACCATCCGATCGGTCAAGCGGCACATGGGCGAGACCAACTGGAACGTCAACATCGATGGCAAGAAGTACAACGCCCAGGAGATCTCGGCCCGGATCCTGCAGAAGCTCAAGAGGGATGCCGAGAGTTACCTCGGCGACACTGTCAACCAGGCGGTGATCACCGTTCCGGCCTACTTCGACGACGCCCAGCGCACCGCCACCAAGGAGGCGGGCCAGATCGCCGGCCTCGAGGTCCTGCGCATCATCAACGAGCCGACCGCGGCCGCGCTCGCCTACGGACTGGACAAGGAGGAGGAGCAGACCGTCCTGGTGTTCGACCTCGGCGGCGGCACGTTCGACGTATCGGTGCTCGAGATCTCCGAAGGGATCTTCCAGGTCAAGTCCACCAGCGGGAACACCCATCTCGGTGGCGACGACTGGGACCAGCGAGTGATCGGCTGGCTGGTCAAGTCCTTCAAGGACACCGACGGGGTGGACCTGGGCGCCGACAAGATGGCCCTGCAGCGCCTTCAGGAAGCGGCCGAGAAGGCCAA
>PMHH01000159.1 GCA_003156595.1 Acidimicrobiaceae bacterium | reverse complement strand
TTGGGTGGGCTGAGCCATCGAAACGAGGGCTACACGCACCCAAAGAGGCAATCTGCACCCAAGTCAGCAGGGGCCCCAAAGCACCCGACCGCCCCAAAGCACCAGACCGCCCCAAAACGCCAGACCGCACCCACAAGGTCGGGGCAATATGTCTCTTGTACACCATAAGATATGACATATACTATTACTTCATGATAGACACTCGGCTCGATGGTCGCGCGGCCACGTCGGCCCGCGTTGCGGCCTGGTTCGCCACCCACGACAGACTGATCAGCCGGATGGAGGCGCGGCAGCTCGGCCTTACGCAGGCCCAGATCGACCGCCGCGTTCGTTGCGGAGCTTGGGAGCGGATCTACCGGGGCGTGTACCGCCTGGCCGGCGGCCCGATCAACCCGCTTGCCCGGGTGAGAGCAGCGGTCCTGGTGGGGGGCCCTGGCACGGTGGTTTCCCACCACGCCGCGGCCTGGCTTTGGGGCTTGCGCGATGAGCTCGTTGACGAGGTGACGATCACGGTCGGCCGGAACAGGATTGTTCGAGCAGCCGGCTTGCGCGCCATTCGGAGCAGGCACCCGGTGCGGCCGGTTACCCGCCGCGGTCTTCCCTGCACCGACGTAGTGAGGACGATCGTCGACTGCGCCAGCGAGGCGAACGTCACGGAGGTCGACGACCTGGTCGATCGAGCCCTGGCCAAACGGGTCATCCGTGTCGAGCAACTGATCAAGGCCGCCACCGATCCAACAGACCTCCGCCATCATCGGGGGCGGCCCGTGCTCGTCGAGCGCCTTCGCCAGCGGGGCGTCACTGGCTCGCCGAACCCGAGCGTCCTCGAGAGCAGAATGGCGCGTCTCTTCCGGCGCCAGCAGATCCCGGTGCCGAAGGCGGAGGTCTGTTGGGGACCAAATCAGAGGTACCGCCTCGATTTCGCCTACCCGCAACTGCGTCTGGTGATCGAGGTCGACGGTTGGTCAGCCCACTTCCTCCCCGAGCAGCAGCGCCGGGACCACGAGCGCGGCAACGCCCTCAGCCGAGCCGGTTGGACGGTCCTCCACTACGACTGGTGGGCGGTGACCTTCGAGGCCGAGCGCGTGGCCCGGGAGATCGCCGACACCTACCGCCAACTGGCGGCCGCCGCCTGAGCCGGGCCCGGCCCGCCGCCTGAGACCCGCCCCTCTACCGGCTGCCGCCTGAGCCGGCCCGCGGCCGCCGCCCTACCCGAGCTTCTCGGCCCGCAACACCAGCAGCCGGGGGATGGTGGCGGCGTCCCGGTACTCCGCGGCTCGGCCCAGGAACCCCGGAGGCGGCGCCGGCTCCTCCATCCGGGTCAGGTACATGCCGGCGGAGGCCAGGGCATTGACGTAGCGCGACAGCGGGCGGTGGATGAACGGTATCCACACGTCCTTCTCCACCTCCTCCGGGCGCGAGTCCTCGACCAGGTAGGGACCGATGCGCCAGTACTGCTCGTCGAGGATGGTGTCGTCGATCCATCCCGACCCAGGTGTCTGCAACAAGGGATGGTTGAGCAGCAGCAAGAAGCGCCCGCCCGCCGAGAGGACCCGGCCCACCTCGGCGATCGCCTCGTCGAGCGCCCCGATGTGCTCGAAGACCAGGCATGCGACCGCGGCGTCGAAACAACTTGGGACAAAGGGAAGCTCTTCCGCCCGGGCCCGCACCACGGTCACTCCCCCGCCGCGTTGGGCGGCCACCTTGACCTGGGCCCAGGTCGGGTCGACACCGACCACGAACGTGACGCCGCTCAGGCCGGCTGCCCGGCGCCCGACCTGGCCCTCTCCGCTCCCCACGTCGAGGACCCGCTTCGATCCGTCGAGATGAGCCGACAGCATGGGGAGGATCTGTTCCTCGTACTCGGGGTCAGCGCCTTCCGTGAAGCCCTGCTGCCACCAAGCCGCGTTGTGTTCCCAGAGGTCCTGGTCGGTCACAACCGGCAGTGGGCCGCCACCCGATCTGCGACTTCCTCGAACAACTCGATGGGCAGATCGTGGCCCATCCCAGGGATCGTCCAGAGCGTTGCCCCCGGGACCGCGTCCGCAGTGGCCTTCCCGCCGGTCGGGTTCACCAGCGCGTCGCTCTCGCCGTGGACCACCAGCGTCGGGACGTCAAGGCCGCGAAGGGCGGGGGTGCGGTCCGGCGAGGAAAGGATCGCAACCAGCTGCCGGGCGACGCCGGCTGGGTGAATGGCCCGGTCGTAGGCGGCTGCCGCGCCGGCCCGGATGCGGTCCTCGTGGAAAGGAAAGCCTGGTGAACCGATTACCTGCCAGGTCTTCACCGACATGTCGATGGCGGCGTCGCGGTCGGCTGGAGGAGGGACCAGCAGAGCTCCGATGGCCTCTGGGCTGGGCTGGCCGACCGAGCGATCGCCGGTCGTCGACATGATCGAGATCATGGAGCGCACCCGGGTCGGGTGGCCGATGGCCAAGCTCTGGGCGATCATCCCACCCATGGAAACCCCGAGTACGTGGGCGGACTCGATGCCGAGGGCGTCGAGCAGGCCGGCGGCGTCGCCGGCCATATCCGACAGGAGGTAGGCAGCCTGGACTTCACCGGTGAAAGCGGCCGCCAAATCGGGTGTGCCGGCCTCGTCGAACCAGGTGGAGAGGCCGACGTCGCGGTTGTCGAAACGCACCACGTAGAAGCCCTTGGCGACCAGCGCCGCCACAAATTCGTCGTCCCAGGCGATCAGCTGACCACCGAGCCCCATGATCAACAGGAGCACCGGGTGGCCCGGGTCGCCTGCGGTCTCGTACTCGATGGTGATGTCGTTGGCAGCGGTGGAGGGCATGTCACGGAAAGTTAGCCGTGCAGCTTGGTGAACACCTCGTCTGCGACCCGTTCGGGGAGCCAGGACAGCTCGGCCAGCGTCTCCCGGGACGCCGCCTTGACGGCGTTGACACCACCCAGCTCGCGCACCAACCGCTTCTTGCGCCCCGGTCCCAGGCCGGGGATGTCGTCGAGGACCGAGGCGGTCATCCTTTTTCCCCGGAGGTTGCGGTGGTAGGTGATGGCAAAGCGGTGGGCCTCGTCGCGGATCTGCTGGAGCAGGTACAGGGCTTCGGACGTCCGCGGGATGCGCACGGGGTCGGCCCGGCCCGGCAGGTACACCTCCTCGAACTGCTTGGCGAGGGCGGCCACCGGGATCTCCTCCTGCAGCCCCAGCTCCTCGAGGACCCGCAGGGCGACGCCGAGCTGACCCTGGCCGCCGTCCACGAGCAGCAGCTCCGGGGGGTAAGCGAAGCGACGGCGCCGATCTTCGAGCGGCTTGTCCCGTTCGGCCAGGTAGGCGCGCAGGCGGCGGGTCAGGACCTCGCCCATGGCCGCGTAGTCGTCGTTCTGGTCGACGGTGCGGATCTTGAAGCGCCGGTACTCCTGGGGCTTGGGCAGCCCGTCCTCCATCACCACCATGCTCCCGACGTAGTCGGTGCCCTGGAGATGACTCATGTCGTAGCACTCGATGCGTAGCGGCGCCTCCGGCAATCCGAGGGCCTCCTGCAGGGCGTTGAGGGCCCGGGCCCGGGCGTTGTGATCGGCCGCCCGCTTCAGCCGGTGGCGGGCGAACTCCTCCCCGGCGTTGCGGGTGACCATCTCGAGCAGCGCCTTCTTCTCGCCTCGCTGCGGGACCCGGATCTCGACCTTGTCGCCGGCCCGGGCCTCCGGGTTGACGCTGCGCTCGACCCGGTAGCGGCCCGACGCCGCCCACCATTCGACGTCGGCCAGGATGCTCCTGGCGAGGACCGGCTCCGTCAGATCGGCCGGCCCGGTCCGGACGAGCGCCAGCCAGGCCCCGACCGCCTCCTCCTCATCGGGAGTCTCGGGGACCAGGACCAACGGCGGCACACCCAGCGGGGCGTCGGCGTAGTGCTGCGCGAGGACTTGGGCGACCAGCTGGGCCCGATTGAGGTCGTCGACCTTGTCCACGATGAAACCCTTGCGGCCCACGACACGTCCCCGCCGCACGTAGAACACCTGGATGGCGGCTTCCATCTCGTCCTCGACCAGCCCGAAGCAGTCGAGGTCTTCGGCCCGCTGGGTGACCATCTGTTGCTTCTCGATGGCCTTGCGAACCGCGGTCAGGCGGTCCCGGATCCTGCCGGCCCGCTCGTACTCGAGCGTGTCGGAGGCCTCCAACATCTCGGCCTCGAGTCGTTTTAGGACGGACTGGGTGTCGCCGTCGAGGAAGGCCACCAGTTCGCCCACCAGTCCCCCGTAGGTCTCGCGGTCGACAGCTTCGATGCACGGACCGGAGCACTTCTCGATGTGGTACAGCAGGCAAGGCTTGCCGAGCCGCTGGTGAGTCCGGAACTTGTTGTCGCTGCACGTGCGGATCGGAAAGGTGCGCAACAAGGAGTCGAGGGTCTCCCTGATGGCGTAGGCATGGGCATAGGGCCCGAAGTAGAGGCTGCCCTTGTCCTTGGTCCCCCGGCGGACCATCGCCCGCGGCCACTCGTCGCTCACCGTGACGGCCAGAAAGGGATAGCTCTTGTCGTCCCGCAGTCGGATGTTGAAGCGCGGCTTGTGCTGCTTGATCAGGCTGTACTCGAGCATGATGGCTTCCACGTCGTTGCGGACCTGGATCCACTCGACGCTCTCGGCCTGGGCCATCATCTGGGCGGTTCGCGGCAGAAGATGGGCGGGGTTCTGGAAGTAGTTCGAGAGCCGGCTGCGCAGCGACTTGGCCTTCCCGACATAGATGACCCGACCGTCCCGATCCCGGAACTGGTACGAGCCGGGGGCATCGGGGATGGTCCCGGTCGGCGGACGAGCTAGCACCCCTCCAATTTGCCGCAGCCGGACCACCTCGCGGTCGGGCCCCCGCAAGCGACCGCCAGGTCGTATGATGATCTCACGCCGGCCCGGTATCCGGCGACATATCCACTTCGAGGTCGACATCCCCGCGGATGGGCGACCGGGCTGTCCCCGCCGACCACATCGAAGTGCTCCGCAATGGAGGTTCATACGCATGCTCCGGCTCCAAAGGCCCCTACCCGAGAGTTACGTCACAGCCACCAGTGAAGATCTGGCCCGTCTTATTGCCGCCGCCAAGGACACCCTCGGCTCGCGGTTGATGATCCTCGGCCACCACTACCAGCGGGACGAGGTGATGCGCTGGGCCGACGCCCGGGGCGACTCCTTTGGGTTGTCGCGGATCGCGGCTGCAGCCCACGCTGAATACGTGGTCTTCTGCGGCGTCCATTTCATGGCCGAGTCCGCTGACGTGCTCACCTCGGCGGACCAGCAGGTGATACTCCCCGACCTCAACGCCGGTTGCTCGATGGCGGACATGGCCGATCTGGAATCCGTCGAGGAGGCATGGAACGAGATCGCCGAAGTGACCGACATCGACGCGGTGGTGCCCATCACCTACATGAACTCCTCCGCCGCCCTCAAGGCCTTCGTGGGCCGCCACGGTGGGGCCGTGTGCACATCCTCCAACGCCCGAGCGGTGCTGACATGGGCCCTCGGCCGGGGCGGCCCGGGCGGCACTGCCGGCGCCGGCTCAGCCGCCGATATCAAGGTGCTCTTCTTCCCGGATCAGCACCTGGGCCGCAACACCGCTTTCCAGCTCGGCTACGGATCCACCGACATGGCCGTGTGGGACCCCCGCCGGGACACCGGGGGCCTCGAGGATCGGACGGTCAAGGAAGTGCGCTTCCTGCTCTGGAAGGGCCACTGTTCGGTCCACCAGCGGTTCCGGCCCGACCACGTGGCTGCCTTTCGCAAGGAGCACCCCGGAGGCCGGGTCATCGTGCATCCCGAGTGCAGCCACGAAGTGGTCGAAGTGGCCGACGAGGTCGGCTCGACCGACTACATCATCGCCGCGGTCGAGCGCGCTCCCGACGGATCGGTGCTGGGCATCGGCACCGAGATCCACCTGGTGCAGCGCCTGGCGGCCGAGCACCCTGCGTTGACGGTCATCTCGCTCGATCCGCTGATCTGTCCCTGCTCGACGATGTTCCGCATCGACGCCCCCCACCTGTGCTGGGTGCTCAAGGAGCTGGTCGCGGGCCGGGTCGTCAATCGCATCACCGTTGACGACGAGGTGGCCACCGACGCCAGGGTGGCGCTCCAACGCATGCTCGACATCACCTGACGGGCCCGGGCCGCTACGGCCTTCGGGCCTCGATCCGACTGCTGTCTGGCGCCCGCGCCGTACAGTCAGGATCGGGTGACGCTGCGCCTGGCCAGGGCGTCCACGGTGGCGGCCGCCAGCAGGACGAGGGCGGTCACCATGTACTGCGACGAGGCACTGAGGCCGATGAGCCCCATCCCGTTGTAGATGGTGGCGATGACAAGACCGCCGACCACCGCGTGGAGCATCTTGCCCCTACCACCGAACAGGCTCGTCCCACCGATCACGGCGGCCGCCACCGCATAGAGGACCAGCTGGCCGCCGTCGACATCACTGGAGATCGACCCGAGCCGGGATGCCTCGATGATCCCGGCGAGGCCGGCGGTGAGGCCCGTGAGCGTGAAGGCGGCGAGGCGGATCCGGTTGAGGTTGATCCCGGCCCGCCGGGCGGCTTCGGCGTTACCACCGATGGCGTACACGTAACGACCGAAGCGCGTCCGGCCGAGCAGGAGAGTCCACGCCCCGAAGGTCCCGATGATGATCAACACGACCCAAGGCACGCCTCGCAGGGGATGGGACGCGAGCACCCCCCGGTTCGTGTTGCACACCGCTACCAGGGCGAACCCGGCCGCCGCCACGATCAGGATCCGGATAGCGGTGAGCGCGGGGGGCGGCGCCACCAGCCCGTGGGCCCGTCTCTGGCGATCCCGGATCAGATGGAAGACGGCGAAACCCGCGACCGCCACGATCAGGGCGATCCAACCCGCCGCGACGCTCAGGTTTCCGTTGACCAGGTCATTGAGGATGGTGTTGGTGATCCGCAGGGTGCCGCCACCATTCTTGCCACCCTCTCGATTGGCGAGGAAGACCAGCATCCCCTCCCATCCGAGCAGGCCAGCCAGGGTGACCACGAAGGACGGCACGCGCAGTCGGGTGACCAGCGCGCCCTGGAGAAGGCCGATGGCGGAGGTGACGACGAGACCGGCCAGAATGGCAATCCACCACGGGTGGTTGCCCGGCGGCGCCGCGGTGGCGACGGTGACGACGGCGCCCACGGCGCCCACGTAACCGATGGACAGGTCGATCTCGCCGAGCAGGAGGACGAACACTTCGGCCATGCCGAGAAGCATGAAGGTCGCCCCTTGCACCAGAAGGTTTGTCAGGTTGGCGGCCGAGAGAAAGACGGACTTCTGGCTTTGGAAGATGATGACGATGAGGATCAGGCCACCGAGGACCGGGAGCATGCCGCTGTCGCCATTACGGATCCGGAGCAGCCACGCACGCAAGTAGTCGCGGAGGGACTCTGCCGCGACCTCCGGGCTCAGGCGAAGGGCCGCCTCATCCGAGACGGTCGAGAGCGGCGGCTCGCTGCCGCGACCTGATGGTTCGTCTGTCGTCGGTCGCGCCGGCCGGGATGTCGAAGCCACGTGTTACGCCGTCTCGCTGTGCTCAGCCGAGGATTCTCGGCGGGTACCGGTGGTGATGGCATAGACCGCCGACTGGGTGTCGAATTCCGACACCGGACCGGCCGCGGCTATTCGACCGAGGTAGAGGACCGCAAGCCGATCGGCCACCGCGAACACGTCATTGAGGTTGTGGGAGATGAGCAGGACGGCGATGCCGCGGGACCGCAGCGTTCGGATCAGCTCCAGCACCATGGCCGTCTGGGCCACACCCAGAGCGGCGGTGGGTTCGTCCATGATTACCAGTCGGGCGTTCTGCATGACCGCTCGGGCGACCGCGACCGCTTGGCGCTGACCGCCTGACAGCGAGCCGACCGCTTGACGGATCGACCTGACCGTGGTCACCGACAGATCGCTGAGGGTCGCCTTCGCTTCCCGCTCCATCTTCGTCTCGTCGAGGAGTCGGTACTCCGTGTACTCCCGTCCGAGAAACATGTTTTGGACGATGTCGAGGTTGTCACAGAGAGCCAGGTCCTGATACACCGTCGCGATGCCCAGGGCGGAGGCGTCTTTGGGGCTGCGGATGCGCACCGGCTCCCCAGCCCACCGTATCTGTCCGGCATCAGGCTCCCAGATGCCGGACACGGTCTTTATGAGTGTCGATTTTCCCGCGCCGTTGTCCCCGATCAGAGCCGTCACCTGTCCGGCCGGGACTTCGAGGTCCACCCCGGACAATGCCTCCACGGCGCCGAAGCGTTTGACCAGGCGGGCGATCGACAGCAGCACGCCGCCGGCGTCGGAAGCGATGTCCTCGGAGCCCACGGCCTGGCCCGCGTTCGCGGGCCAGGCCGTGTTGCCAGGGCTGAGGCTCATCGGCCCCGACGACCAACGCCGTTGGCTGGATGCATTGAGTTAGGACGATATCCCGGCGGCGGTGCAGTCAGACGCGTAGGCAGCGGTGCACAGCTGCGCCCCTGACACGAATCCGTCCGCTATGACGGTCGAGGCCATGTTGGTCGGGGTGACCCATTCGGGGGTCAGCAGTACCGATGGCACCTGGGTGTTGGACGTGGTGTCGGTAACAGTCCCGTTGACCAGGCTGGACGGGGGCGTCTGGCCGGCCCTGAGGAACATGGCCAGTGCCACGGTGGCCTGGGCTTCCTCGTAGATGGGCTTGTACACAGTCCCGCACTGGTAACCCGATAGCACGTTCTGCAGTCCTACCAGGGTGGCGTCCTGGCCGGTGGTGGGGAAGTGCTTCGCAGGTATGTGCAGGCTCTGCAGGTAGGAGATGATCGGCGCGCCATTCTCGTCGTTGGGTATCAGCGCGGCGTTGGAGGTGGGATGGGCGGTGTAGGCCTGCTGGAACTCGGTCAAGGCGGTGGCCGGGGTCCACGTGCCAGCCGGTGTCGCCTCTTGGGTCCACGCGCCGGAGCCGAAATAGGAAGCCATGACCGCGTCATAACCCTGAGCGAACAGGGTGGCGTTGTTGT
>PMHH01000118.1 GCA_003156595.1 Acidimicrobiaceae bacterium | reverse complement strand
TGCCTGGTCGTCCGCCGAGCTCATCAAGGGTCTCGTCAACGGTACCGAGGGCGATCATGCCTCGCTTCTTCTGTCACGCGGCGCCAGCGTGTACATCACAAACATCCTGGTGTTCGCCCTGTGGTACTGGGAGTGGGACAGAGGTGGCCCGGTGGCCCGAGCCCGAGGCCTGCGACCCTATCCCGACTTCTTGTTCCCACAGATGGCCCAGCCCGAACTCGCCCCGCCTGACTGGACCCNNGTCAACATCCTCAAGTAGCGAAATTCGCCCACAAACGCCGGCCGCACTGATCAGGCACGCTTCGGCCCCCACCGAAAGGATTAGGCCTTAGCGTCGCATCATGACCAACACTGACGTGGACGCCAGTGGCGCAGAGCCCCGGGTGGACGGCCCGCCGCGACCAGCCGCGTTCTCGAGATCGGCGGAAACTGCTGGGTGGGTCGCCTCTCGCTACGAGGACGTTCAGCTGGTCCTGGCTGACGACCATTTCGAGGTGCCGGTGCCAGACGACGTAGGCGCGTCCGGCGCCGTCGGGACGATCTCGTGGCTCCGGTCGTCGGTCTCGCGTTTCGTCAACGGCGCCGAACATGATCGGCGCCGGGCCCGCCTGCTCGAACAGTTGCAGCAACTCGACCCCGACGAGCTGCGAACGGCCGCCGCTCAGCGCTGCCATGAGGCGCTGAACGGGGCCAATCGTCCCGGCGACCGAGTCGAGGCGATGGTCCTGCTGGCTCGACAGGTCCCGATGGCCACCATGGCGAGCCGTCTCGGGATCGCCGACCCCGAGGGTGCCGCGATGGCGGTCATCGCGACCGCGGCTGGTTACTTCCCAGGTTCGTCTCCTGCCGCTCAGAAGGCGGCTGACACGGCGACCGCTCACCTGATAGGCATGTTCGGCTCGGCTGACTTGACTGTGGTCGTGGCCCGGATCGCACTCATGGTCCAGGCCTGCGACGGGACGGCTGGATTGATCGGAGGGGCGCTCAACGCTCTCCAGGACGGGCCAGACGCCGCGGCCGACTGGTCGACCGATGCGCTGCTAGCCGAGGTTGTCCGCCACAGTTCCCCCACTCGGGTCATCCGTCGAGTGGCGCGCGGACCGATCGACGTAGGTGGCTGCCAGGTGTCGGCGGGCGACGCGGTGACGTGCGACATCGGGACCGCGAATCGCGACCCGGCCGTGTTCGGGCGACCGGCACGATTCGAGCCGGGCCGGCCGAGCCCGAAACCGAATCTGTCGTTCGGATACGGGCTTCGGCCCTGCCCCGGCTCGGCCCAAGCGCTGGCGCTCGCCGCCGGCGTCGTCGACACGATCAGGCAACGATGCACGTTCCTTCGAGGCGCGCCGATCAGCTACGAGCCGGCCCCGGCCTTACGGATCCCGCAGCGGCTCGACGTAGTTCTCGGATAAAAGAACTGGCCGACCAGGCTCCGGGCGAATGTCTCCCCGAACCGTTGGTGCGGGATCACTCGCGTTAGAGAGTTAGAGATGGGACTCCTGATCACTGCGCAAGGTGCGGTCCGTTCGACAGTGGTCGGTGAGCCTCAGCACAACAATGGACCGCCCTGGCGGGGACCGTCTTTGATGGCCAACAGGTTGGCCTGCACGTAGGAGATCTGCATATCCACGTGGCCAGGGGTAGGGAAGAACGTCCTCAGATGGCTGACTTGCCACCGCGAGTTGAGGTCGGGGATGGCGAAATGCAGGTCCTTCTGTGTGATGTACATGAAACTGTTCTCGTTGTAGAACGTGGTATGGCTCGGATCCTGAAAGGCCCCCCGGCCATCAGTGCTCGGGGTCTGGGACAGCATCACACCGGCGTGGGCCAGCACCCGGTGGCACTCGTTGAAGAAGGCGGCGCGCTGGGGCATCCGCTGCAAGACGTCGTAGGTCTTCAAAACCGCGACGGTCGAGTCAACGGCGTCGATCCTCGGTTCGTCCGGATCGACTACCACATCCTCAAACCGATCGTCGGGCTCATCGCCGATCCAGATCGGGGAACGCAAACGCAGGCGGCGCAGTCCCATCCGGGCCGCCCAGGCCAGGGTCATGTCCTCGATGAACTGGCGGTAGTAGACGACGGTCTGCTCCTGGATTGCCGCGTTGATCCGCTGCTCGCGCTGGGTGTTATGGGGATGGATCCGCTGTAGGTACAGGCAGCGCTTGATCTGTACGAATTCGCCTTCCAGATAGAGCCGGCACATCAACTCCTGGTCGTCGAGGATTTCCAGCTCGGCGTTGTAGCCACCCACCTTTTCGTATGTCGTGCGGCGAAAGGCGCGCACATGGTTGGGGGCATACCAGATGTACCCCAGGTTGTGCGGAGTGGCGACCATCGCATGGCAACGGTCGTACGTGGCCCCTTCGAAGGTTCCCTGGGTGTATACCCACCCAAAGCTCGGATCGAAGTGCTCGTGATTGGCGCTGCCGTCCTCGTTGATCTGGGCGAAGTCCGAATAGGCGAACACCACCTTGTCGTCCTCGAAGGCGTCCACCAGTTGGGCCAGGCAACCTCGGCTGATCACGTCGTCATGATCGAACTCGACAAGGATGTCGCCGGACGCCAGATCACAGGCAGCGCGCTTCAGAGCTCCCACCCGGCCCCGTGTCTTAGCGGTCGCCCGGCTCACCTTTACCCGGTCGTCGCGTTCCGGCGGAGCCCAGGTAGCCGCCTTGCCGTTGAGCAACACGACCCATTCCCAGTCCGCAAATGACTGCGCCGCCAGCGACCCGTAGGCGGCGTCGAGATAGCGGATGTCGTGGCTGGGCGTGAACACCGACACCCGGGTCACGACGCCGGCACCTTTGCCTTCAGTGACGCCGGGACCCTCGACGCCAAGGAAGGTTCGAGCTTGACCGCCTGGCGCACGTCCGACACCGCATCCGCCGTTTGGTTGGCGGTGGCTTCGAGCAGGCCCAGGTTCAGCAGCGCCGTGGGAGCATCAGGCTGGATGGCGATGATCTTCCGGTACAGCGCCATCGCCTGCGATGCGTTGCTATCGGTGACGATTACCGCCTCGTTGTACAGAGCCGGTACGTAACTGTGATTGTCGCCAACGGCCTGGCGATACGACTGCAAGGCCTGCGCCGTCTGGCCTTCCTGCTGATAGACAACCCCGAGGTCGTAGTAGCCGACGGGCATGTCAGGGCTTCGGTTGATGGCCTGCTCAAACAGCTGCTGGGCCGCGTTCGTGTTGCCCTGTTGCAGCAACAGCCTCCCGGCGTCGATCAGGGTCTCAAAACTGGCGGGGCTGCTTGTCGGGGACGACGCGGAGCCGTGACCGGAGCTGCAGGCGCCGACGGAGCCAGTCAAAGCCGCGCACGCCATCAGGGCACGGGCCGATCTACCCACGGAAAGACACGCCGACTGGCCCACGAGCAGAAACAATAACGTCCACCGTCCGGCGCTGTACCTTTTGCCCAATGGGCACAGCGGACGGTGACGCCACCCTCTCTCCTCCAACGCCGGTGGCGCCGGCGCCCGGTTCACCAACTGGAGTAGGCGCAGGAGCCGGCTCGGAGGGTGCACCCGTCCCGGGCCTGCCGTCGGCCATGACCGGCTCTGACGCCTCGCCCCTCCTTCTCACCCTGAAACCCGCCAGGAAGCGCCCGGTGTCCAAGACAGGCCGGCGGACCCGGCTGCGCCAGATCTTCGTCGTGTCGCTGGCCCGCTCGGGGTCAACCCTCCTGCGGTATCTGCTCGACACTCACCCCGAGATCGCCAGCCCGCCCGAGCTCAACCTTTCGGGTCTGCTCTCCCACGTGGTCGATGTATGGACCCGAAGCAACGAGGCGCGGGGAATCGTGCTCCAACCGGGGGCCCCCCTCCCGCCCGAGATCTGCCGGCGGGCCCGCAGGGTGGTCGACGAGATCATGAGAACCTTCGCCGATGACACTGGGGCTTCGGTGTTCTGCGACAAGTCGCTCACCACGGTCGATCACCTGCAGGTGGTGGGCCAGTGCTACCCGGCGGCGTCTTTTGTCTTCCTGTACCGGTACCCCCTTGACTTCATCGCCTCGGGTATCGAGGCGTGCCAGTGGGGTTACAACGCCTACGGTTTCGCCCCCTACGTCGCCGGCAACGTCGCCAACTTCGTCAGCGGCCTCGGCAACTACTGGATCGATCGCGTGTCCAAGATGGTCGAGTTCGAGCGCACCTGCACCTCTGCGCACGCTCGCCTCTACTACGAGTTGCTTTGCGACGATCCCAACGGCACCCTCACCGACCTCATGCACTTCCTCGACCTCGAACGTGACGACACCCTTATCGAGCGCACCTTCGACTCCGACCACGGGCATGGCCCCGGCGACTACAAGATCGATTTCACCCGGTCCATCAGCGCCGAGTCGATAGGTCGCGGGGCCACCATCCCCCAGTTGCTCGGCCCAGGTCAGGTCAGCCGGATCAACGAGCTCCTGGCCGAGCTCGACTACCCGTCTCTCGAGGCCGGATGGCGCGGCAACCTGGCGGGAATGCTCGGGTTGAGGAGCGCCAAGGACACCATGGGAGAAGCTCGACGGATCGCCGAAGAGGTTGTCGCGATGCTCTCGGCTCGCCGGCCGCCGTCCGTCGGGGGGGCCCACCTGGCGTTCCTGCCGATGTATGTCGTGGTCCGAGCCGGGGCCGGGTCCGATGCCTGGATGCTCGTCGGAAGCGACGGGAGGTTCACCCTTGTCGATGAGCCGGTTGACTCCGGTGAGACGAGCGAGCGCCCCAAGGTCCGTTGCGCCGGCGACGTGCTAGTCCGGGTCGTCGGCGGCGAGCTCACTCTCGGACAAGCCATTCACGATGGTCGGGTGCGGTACGAGTCCGCTCCCGGTAGCCAACCGCGCGACACCAGGCCCCGGAGGGCCTTGGCCGCCCTCGCGGCCGTGCTCGATGCCGGGGACGAGACCTGATCGATGCACTACCTCGACTTCCTGGCCGGACTGCACGAGCGGCTGCGGCCGAGAACGTACTTGGAGATCGGCATCTCCCAGGGGCACAGCTTGGCCCTCAGCCGTTGTCCCTCAATCGGAATCGACCCACAGTTCTGTGTGACGGAGGGCCTGCAGACCCCGACTGTTCTGGTGAAAGCCACCAGCGACGCGTACTTCGCCCGCCTGGAACGTGACCGCACCGGACCGTTCGGCAAATTTCCCGTTGACTTTGCGTTCATCGATGGGCTGCACCACTTCGAACAGGCGCTGCGCGACTTCATCGGGATAGAGCGTCACGCCGCGGCGACCAGTGTCATTGCCTTCGACGACGTCTTCCCCCGTGACGTCGAGGAGGCGGCGCGCTTCCGCGACGTCATGCCGTGGACCGGCGACGTCTTCCGAATCCCCTTTGCCCTCAAGAGATGGCGCCCCGACCTCACCTTGATCCGGGTCAACACCGATCCGACCGGGACTCTGGTCGTCGCCCACGTCGATTCGACCAGCCCGCTGCTCACCGATGCGCTCGACGACATCGTGCGCGATTACGTGGAGCCCGACCCCCAGGCTGTCCCGGCGGCCGTGCTGCGCCGCCACCAGGCGCTCCGACCGGAAAAGGTCCTGGCCCTACCGATATGGGACGAACTGGTGGCCGCTCGCCAACCCATTCGCGGCCGGGCGGTCCCGGTGGTCGGACCAGGGGGGCCGAATTCTTGATCACCTCACCAAAGGCGCGCACCTCCCGCGCTACTCACGGGGGACTGGGCGAGCCGGTACCAGGGGTGGAGGTCGTGGACGTCGACCTGCGTCGTCCGGTCGGAGGTGCCAGGCGCAGGTCGGGCGCCGCCGACGATGGGATGCGGGACTCGAGCGAGGGGTCGAGGTGCACTGCCTGGCGCAGCTCGGCGCCGGCGAGCGCATCAGCATGCGACTGAGCCTCTAGGAGACCAAGGTTGAACAAGGCTGATGGGGAGTCCGGCTGGAGGGATATCACCTTGCGGTAGAGGAAGATGGCCAATGGTGCGCTCCGAGCCTGATAGATCACCGCCTCGTTGAAGAGGGGCGGGACCATGGTCGGGTCTAGGCGCAATGCCATCCGATATTGCTCTAGGGCCCCACGATCCTGACCCTCCGCCTGGTACACCGCTCCAAGGTCGAAGTACGCGCTGGCGTCGGACGGTGCGGTCTTCACCGCCTGCTCGAAGAGCAGCAGTGCCGCGGAGTCGTGTCCTTGCTCGAAGGCGGCGTGGCCTGAACCGAGGAGCTCCGCCACGGATGGTCGAGTTCTCGTCGTACCTGAGCAGGTACTCAAGATCATCGCCATAGCCGCCAAGGCGACCGTCGCCAGGGTGCGCAGAAGAGACCCTCGGTGGGGTCCGACCCATTCTGTTGGACCTGCCACGGGCATCGATTTTAGTCCAGGTCCGCAACCAGCTCCTTGCCCGCCACTACCCACGTCGCCACCGCCTCGCGATATCACAGCGGCTCGCCCCGGATGATACAGATTCGTGCTTAAGAACGAATTTCTGTACTCCTTGTACTAAAGGACAATTTGTCTAAAAACCTGGGCCGGCAGCGATTACACATCTTTGTTCACGCAAGCCATCGGCAACGGCAGGGGGAACGAGATGCCCAGCGGTCGGTCCAGGAAGACGATGAAGAGGGGGGCGGTGGTCGCCGCTCTCACGGCAGTCACCTTTACGGGCACGGCGGCCGCGACGGCGTCAGTCCTGCCGACTGGGGGCGGTTCGTCGCCAAGTGCCGGCGGCTCCACGATCTACGCCTGCTACTCGACGTCGACGAAAGAGTTGTTTCACGCCACCTCGGCCACCTGCCCCACTGGCGAGACGTCGGTGTCATGGAACGCCGTAGGACCCCAGGGACCCCAGGGCAAGGCCGGGGCCCANNCCGGGGCCCAAGGCAAGGCCGGAGCGGCCGGTGCGCAGGGGGCCCAGGGCAAGGCCGGGGCCCAAGGAACGGCCGGTGCGCAGGGAGCCCAGGGCAAGCCCGGGGCGCAAGGCGCAGTCGGCCCGCAAGGCCCCACTGGAGGTGCGCAGGGAGCCCAGGGCAAGCCCGGGGCGCAAGGCGCCACCGGTGCGACGGGAGCGCCCGGCGCTCAGGGTGCGCCTGGCGCGCAAGGTGCCACGGGTCCCGCAGGGGAGACCTGTGGAATGTACGGCACTGGGGACGAGACCTCAGCGAGCCCATATTCGCTCGCGAACGGGGCCACGACGATCGTGGGCGTCCTCAGCCCGTGCAACACCGGAAACTTCATTGCGACTGCCGCCCAGACCGGGGAAAAAGGAGGCAACGCCAACGGATACCTCGCTTGCAGGTTGGCGACGTATTCGGCCAACGGTACGACCTTCAGCGCGACACCGTGGGCCTACCAGGACGCCACATCGACGCCAGGCACGATGACTGAAACCGGCAGGCTTTCAATAGATCCCGGCTCCGTTGTCATCGAGGAATGTTTAACTAACACGACGTACGCCAGCATCGCTACTACGGACATGACGGCCATACAGGTGAATTCGGTGGTCACGACCGGGAGCAACTCAGGACCGCAGCGCGCCCATAAGCCGGTGCAGCACACCTTCACGCCCTCGGCCAGTCAGCGGACCCGAGCGGCCACACAATATATGCGAGCCGGTAACAACCAAGAAGGTGACGCCCGCAAATGACACAGCTAACGGAATCTGGAACCAAAAGGGGGAGGCCGGTGACCAAGGCGGCAATCTACTTGAGAAGGTATCGGTGGTTCACTCGATCGATCGTCGCGACTGTTGTCGGGCTGGCGCTCATGGGCAGTGGGTCGGCTTCTGCGGCCAATGGGTCCCAGCAAATAACAAAGTCGCAGTGGAAGCAGGCCATAACGCAGCTTCGGACGCCCAGCAGCGGCTGCTTCCACGCCTCGTATCCGAAGGTGGAATGGCTGAAATCTGCGTGTAAAGTTGCGCCAAAGATGGCCTTCCAACCCGCTACCGTCGGCAATGGCGACGACTGGGCGACTGAGACGTCAGGCACACTCTCCCAAGTCCAAGGTGAATTCCAGTATGTGAGCCCGGGGATCTCCGAGTCGGGTCCGCTCAACGGTGGGGGACCGTTGCTTCCCAACACTTACAGCTTGCAGATCAACAGTCAGTTCTTCAATGATCCTCCGAAGTGCTCAGGAGCCGCTACGCCGAGCGATTGCGACGGATGGGAACAGTTCGTCTATTCCAGCGATGGGAACTCGATATTCATTCAATATTGGCTGATTGACTATGACACGACCTGCCCATCGGGCTGGAATACCCACGGAAGTGATTGCTGGATCAACGGCAATGCGGCCAACTATGTCGGAGGGACTATCCCGGCGTCGGAATTCCACGAGCTCTATTTTGTCGGATTCGCGACGACCGGCAATGACACAGTGGAGCTGGGCACCGAAGCCAACGGCGAATATGGGGTAACCGCCGTCTCTACCGCCGAGAGCACTAACTCGCTCGACCTTGCGGACTACTGGAATACCGCCGAGTTCAACGTCGTTGGCGACGCCGGGGGCGGCCAGGCCACCTTCTCGGCTGGCTCGACGCTATGGGTCCAGACATTGTTGGTCGGAGACACGTCGGAATCGGCTCCCGCGTGTGAGATCGCCGGTACCACCGGTGAGACCAACAACCTCAGCCTGGTTCGCACCCACTACGAACCCGGTACGTACAACTACCCGATTAGCGTCTTCAAAGAGACCAACGACAGCAGTACTGTCATCAATCCCCCCTCTGCGACCTGTTCCACCGCCCCTGGTCCTAGCTAGCTAGGGGATTGCCAACCTCACTGAGAGGGTGATGACTAGACGGAGCCAAGGCCGCCGGCACGTTGCTGGCGGCCTTGCTCATCCTCGCCTACGCGGCTATGTCCGGGGTGCGATTCCCGGCCCGCGTGGTTGGGCTGTGCCGTTGGCAGTGATTGCACTGGCGTCCGGAGCCACCGCCTGCAGCCATGTGAGGGCAACGACGGTCACGGGCACAACGGTTCAGCAGAGCCCCCCGACGTCATCGGCTGTGGCAGGTTCGGACGGATCCAACACGATCACGACGATTGCCGCCGCCGGCTCTTGCGAGCACTTTGTGACGACGGTGAGCACCAACGCGTCGAGCTATGCACCCGGCCAGATCGTGATCATCAGCGTGACCCAGACAAACGAAGGACCGACCTGTCATGGCCTCCCGCCGCAATGGTGCGGATCCTTGCAGGCGTTTGCGTCGGCCTACAATTCGGCTGGCGAAGACGTCTGGGATTACGGCGCGAGCAAGACCATCCCAGGCCAGATCACCTGTCCGTACACGCCCGCGCCAGGTCCGAGTTGGCCGGCGCACTACTCGAACACCCAGAAACTCCTCTGGAGCCAGGGTGAGTGCGCCAGCGACGAGACCGCCGGCCCGGGCAAGGGGAATCCGAAGTGTCCGGGCACCCAGGTGCCCGCTGGCACCTACCGCATCGTTGGCAACGGGACTTCAGCGCCAACCAACATCACCATTACCAGCTAGACCCCCCTACTGACTGCGTGCTATTGACGTACCAGTAACAGCACGCGTCGGGCCCGTAGCTCAGTGGTCAGAGCGGGGGACTCATAATCCTTTGGTCGCAGGTTCGATCCCTGCCGGGCCCACCACAGTGCACTGGAGTCCGGCGTCGGGAGTCCGGGACTCGGCGTCCGGCGACAGGCGCCGGCGTTCCGGTCGCCGGCGTGGGATAGTCGTACCCGTGGAGTTGACCGACGTAGACCTCCTCGGCGCCCAGGACCACTATCTTGCCGTCGTCGCCACCACTCGCTCCGATGGGACGGTGCAGGGGTCGCTCGTGAACGCCGGCGTGATGGCGCACCCGGTCTCAGCACAGCAAGTCGTGGCGTTCGCCACCTACGGCAAGGCAAAGTTGTCCAACCTGCGGTCCAGGCCGCGGGCGACGGTTGTCTTCCGGTCCGGATGGCAGTGGGCGACTGTCGAAGGACCCGCTGACATCATCGGCCCCGACGATCCGTTCGCCGGGTTCGATCCCTCGGGACTCCCCGAGTTGCTGCGGTCGGTCTTTCGGGCCGCCGGGGGAACCCACGACGACTGGGCGACCTTCGATCGGGTAATGAGCGAGGAACGACGAGCTGCCGTATTGGTCCATCCGCAACGCATCTATTCCAATCGATCCTGACACCCGGCGATGATCGAGCCACTCGCGAAGGGCGAGCCCTATCCGGGCCGCTTGCCGCCGCTGCGGAAGCAGTGGCTGCGAGTCCCCCTAGGGATCCGTTACACGGTCGTGGCCGTTCCCCTGCTGGTGGTCGGGCTCTGTTTCGTCGCCAGCATCACTCTCGGGGTGGTGATGGCCGTCTTCGTGGGGGGCGTGGGCGCCGCGACCGTCGTGTACATCAAGAACCGCACGGACCGGCACAACGCGGCAATCGACCGCGGCGAGATCCGCGTGGTCGCGGATCCGCATCTGCGGGCGGTCGCGTCCTCCGGGCTGGACCCGGCTGTCGTCGACCGGCTGGGGGCGCTGGGGTATGCGGCCGGAGACATCGGCCGGGTGACCCGTTTCGACGAAGGGTGGATAGTAAAGCGCCGCGATGCCCGCGCCATCTCGGTGGTGGTAGGCGACGACGGTGAGTTTGCCCGCTTCGACCCCACCCGCGTCGACGATCTCCGAGCGGCAGCCGAGTACCAGGCCGGTCGAGGCCGGGAGCCGACCGGTTTCTGACCGCGCCCGGTATTCATATCTTTTTGTGATATCCGATACCTTATAGATGTCCAATATTGCACAAAATAGGTTTTCCGGGCTCCGGGAGCCGGTACCGGCGCCGGCGGCGGGCAGCGAGGAGGCCCGGTGCCGGCGCCGGCGGGGAGCACCGAGGAGGCAGGCGTAGCGAGGCCGCGTCGAAGGCCACCCGCGGCGGGCGACTCGGCGCCGAGGTGGCATTCCGGGCTGGCGGGCTCCTGCGTGCGGCAAGCTGGGCGGGTGCGCAACCCGATGTTCGTCCCAGATGACCAGCTGGCGTCGCTGATCTTCGAATACTGCCAGGAGCGGCTGGCCCTCGACCCGGTGGACCTCGACCTACCCGGCGACAAGGCCGAACTCGATAAAGCCCTGGACGGGGTGCTGGGACCGCGCCCGCAAGACCCCGCTTCGATCCTCAAGCTCTTCGCGGAACAGCTGGCCCCGGCGGTCATCTCGTGCGACAGCCCCCGCTTCCTGGCCTTCATCCCCGCGGCTCCGACGAAGGCGTCCCTGCTGTTCGACATGGTCGTGTCGTGCTCGTCGCTACAAGGGACGTCCTGGCTCGAAGCGGCCGGGGCGGTGGCCGCAGAGAACCAGGCCTTGCGGTTGCTCGCAGACATGGCGGGGCTGCCCTCCTCTGCTGGCGGCTGCTTCGTGTCGGGCGGCAGCGCCGGCAACCTGTCCGCCTTGGTGGTGGCTCGGGAGACCGGCGCCCACCGGCTCGGCACCGGTAGCCCAGCTCGTCTGAGGGTGGCCGTCAGCGATCAAGCCCACTCGTCGATCGTGAATGCGCTCCGGGTAATCGGTATGGATGCACTGGTCGTCAACACCGACGATCACCGCTTTACCGGGGCCGCTCTGGAAGAGGCGTTGGCGACCGATGCGGATCCGGCCAGTGTGGTCGCGGTCGTGGCGACGGCCGGCACGACCAACGCCGGGATCATCGACGACCTAGCCAGCGTCTCTGTCGTCGCGGAGTCCCGCCGGCTGTGGCTACACGTCGACGCCGCCTATGGTGGGGCGGCCCTCTTCGCGCCATCGGCGCGGGATCGCTTCGCCGGGATCGAGCGAGCTGATTCATTTGTCGTCGATCCGCACAAATGGCTGTTCGCGCCTTTCGACTGCGCCGCACTCATTTACCGCCACCCGCAACTGGCGCGCGCCGTCCATACCCAGGACGCCAGCTATCTGGACGTGCTCCACACCGAAGCCCCCGACGAATGGAACCCGAGCGACTACGCCTACCACCTCACCCGGCGGGCGAGAGGGCTTCCCCTGTGGTTCTCCCTGGCGGTCAACGGCACCGACGCGTACCGCGACGCGGTCGAGGCGGCCCTGGAGCTGGCCCGTCTGACGGCGGCGCTGATCGAGGACACCCCGCACCTCGAGCTGCTGCTTCCGCCAGAGCTGTCCGTCGTGCTCTACCGCCGGACGGGCTGGGCTGCCGAGGACTACTACGCCTGGTCGGCCAAGCTGCTCGCCGACCAGATCGGCTTCGTCACGCCTACCAAGTGGGAAGGGGACACGGTGGCCCGCCTGGCGTTCCTGCATCCCGACACCACTCTCGACATCGTCGAGGAGATCCTGGCCACCATGGCCTGAGGGGCGTCAGGCTCGCGCCGCCGCTGAGCGCGGCCCTTGTTCGCTCTAGCTGGGGGGCCGGGCCCAGCTCCACGGATAGCTGAGGTCGGCCACCGAGCGGGACGCGGCGCTGATCTCCAAGGGGGCGAAGGTGTCGATCATCACCGCCGTCTCGTCTGTCCGGGTGGCGTCGACTGACGCCTCCACGCTCCCCGGCTGCGGGCCGTGAACAAACCCCGACGGGTGCAACGTAAGCGACCCCACCCCGACACCCGACCCGCGCCGGCTCATGAAATCCCCCGCCGCGTAGAACAGCACTTCGTCGGAGTCCACGTTGGCGTGGTGGTACGGAACCTTGACCGACTCTGGATCGAAGTCGTAGGGGCGGGGCACGAAGCTGCACACCACGAAGCCGGGCCCCGCAAACGTCTGGTGCACCGGCGGGGGCTGGTGGATGCGACCGACCAAGGGCTCGAAGTCCCGGATCGACAGGGCAAAGGGATACGCGCAGCCGTCCCAACCGACCACGTCAAAGGGATGATTGGCGTGACAGTGCCGGGACCAACCCTGCCGGCTGCGGACCAGTACTGGAGCGGGACCGTCCTGGTCGGCTACGAGGGGTTCGAGAGGCGGCCGGAGATCCCGCTCCGAGAAGGGTGCGCCCTCCCGCAGCTGACCGGTCGGCGTCAGGTAGCGACTCGGGATGCTGACATGTCCGGCCGCCTCCAGCACCAATGCTTGTAGGTGGCCGTCTTCGGGCAGGACCCAACGGTGCGTGGTCGACGCGGGGATCACGACGTAGTCGCCGGCTCCGACCTCGATGGCCCCGAAGACCGACTGCAACGTGGCCGACCCGGTGTGGAGGTAGACCAGCTCGTCGCCGGCGGCGTTGCGGTACAGCTCGCTGCTCTGGTCGGCATCGACCCAGCAGAGGGTGACACTGGTGTTGCCAAGTAATACCTGCCGGCCGGTTACCGGGTCGCCGCCTCCCGCCAGCAGAGGGGCCTGGAGGTGCCACGGGAGCAACGGATCGTTGGTCGCGAGCGCGGAACGTTCCAAGCGGACCGGTTCCACCCCGGTGATGGCACTGGGCGAATGGAGGTGGTACAGCAGGCTGGACGCCCCGCTGAAGCCCTCCTCCCCCATCAGCTCCTCGGCCAGGCGACGCCCGTCGGCCCCCCGGTGCCAGGTGTGCCGCTTGCGGGGCACGTCACCGACGCGCATGTAGTAGGTCATGGGGGCGTCACCTCCTGCCCGCATGGCACGACGGTCCCGTTGACGTCGCCGAGCGACAGCCACCCGGGTCCCCCACGCGGCCCGCACCATCCGCGGATCGTCGCCTTGTCACCGTCGGCCAACCATGTGCGAGTGGTCCCGTCCCCCAGACGCAGGGCCCGCCGGCCGCCGCCTGTCAGCTCCATCAACGAACCCTCCGTCCCCGCCGTCGGACCCGAGATGGTCCCCGACGCCAAGAGGTCACCAGCGCGGACGCCGGACCCGTTGACCGTCAGGTGGGCCAGCTGCTGGGCCATCGACCAGTACAGCCCGGCAGAGCTGGTCGTCGACACCACCTGGTCATTGATCGACAGCTGGAGACCCACGTCGTAGCCGCGCGGCTCACCGGCCTTGAGGTAGGCGGACGGTTCCGGCTGCTGCACAGGGCCGTCGACCCGCCAGGGCTCGAGGGCGGCCAGCGGCACCACCCAAGGTGACACCGACGTGGCGAACGACTTGCCGAGGAACGGCCCGAGTGGTTGGTACTCGAACGCCTGGATGTCGCGGGCGCTCCAGTCGTTGACGAGGACGACGCCGAAGACGTGCCGTTCGGCGTCGGTGACCGGGATGGACTGCCCCCTGGCCACGCCCGAACCGATCACGAAGCCGAGCTCGACCTCCACGTCGAGTCGGCGGGTGGGGCCGAACTCCGGCTGCTGTCCGGGCTGGTCGTGGGCGGCGGCCGGGTCGCCCGGCCCGATGAGCCCGGCCGGGCGGGGGATCTCCGAGCCGCTCGCCACCACGGTGCCGGCCCGGCCGTGGTAGCCGATCGGCAGGTGGCGCCAGGCCGGCGGCAGCGGTTCGCCGTCCGGGCGCAGGATACGCCCCATGTTGGAGGCGTGCTCGAGGGAGGCGTAGAAGTCGGCGTAGTCGCCCACCTCCCACGGCAGGACCAGCCGCACCTGGTGGCGGGGCCGGCGAGCCCGGTCCGGCTGATCCGCGAGGCCGGCCTGCAGCTGGGCCCTGGTCGCGGCCCAGGCGTCCGGCCCGAGGGCGAAGAAGGCATTGAGCGAACCGGACGCCCAGACCTCGGGACCCACATCCAACCCGGTGGCGTGCACCAGGTCGATCACCTCGTGGCGCCAGGCCACCACCACGTGACCGGCCTCGTCCACTCCGTAAGGAAGGTTGTCGGCGCCGAACCCGGCGTCGTCAGGGCTCATGGGTCAAAGATTGCCGCGTCTGGCCTGCTCGCGCTCGATCGCTTCAAAAAGGGCCTTGAAGTTGCCCTCTCCGAACCCGCTGGCGCCTTCCCGCTGGATGACCTCCACGAAGAGGGTCGGCCGGTCCGTCACCGTCTCGGTGAAGATCTGCAGCAAGTAACCGCCGGCGTCGACGTCCACCTCGATGTCGAGGCTCTCGAGGTCGGCCCAGGGCAACTCGAATCCGGTTACTCGCATCTTGGCGTCCTCGTAGTAGGTCGCCGGCATCTGCAGGAAGCGGACTCCCCGGGACCGCATGGCCCCTACCGCGGTGACAATGTTCGGCGTGGCCAAGGCAATATGCTGCACACCCGGACCTTGGTAGCTGTCGAGGTACTCCTGGATCTGGCTCCGCTTGAGACCAGGGGCCGGTTCGTTGATGGGCATCACCACGCCGGCGCCATTGTGCACGACGGTCGAGCGGAGGGCCGAGTACTGGGTAGAGATCTGCTCCGCGTCGAAGTGCCGCATCTCGGAGAAGCCGAGCACCTCGACGTACCATGCCACCCACTCGTCGAGGCGGCCCTGCTCCACGTTGCCCACCACGTGGTCGATGGACGCCACTCCGACCGGGGCGCCGGCGGGACGGGGCGGGAGTCGCTCGGCTGAGAAACCCGGGCCCCATACGCCGTGCCATCCGGAGCGTTCGACGAAGAGGTGCCTGGTCTCCCCGTATGTGGCGATGGCAGCGGTCGTGACCGAACCGGCGTCTCCATTGACGCTGGCGGGCTCGGCCACGACCGTCGCACCCTTCGCGGCGGCACCCGTCGCCACCGCAGAAGCATCCTCCACCCGCCAGGCCAAGTGGCGGATGCCGTCGCCGTGGCGCAGCACATGACGCGAGACCTCGCTGTCGGCCGCCAAGCCGGCCGTGACCACAAACCGGACGTCCCCTTGGGCGAGCACGTACGACACCCGGTCTGCCACCCCGGTCTCTGGCCCGGCATAGGCAACCACTTCGAAGCCGAAGCCGGAGGTGAGCCAGGCCGTCACGGCCCGGGCGTTGCCCACCCACCATTCGAGGTGGTCCCAGCCGAGCAAGCGGGAGGCCACCGTAGGGGCGGTTTCGACTAGAGCGGTGTGCGCCATCCCTCATTATGCGCCCAGGCGCGCCGCAGAGGTCAATATCTGCGCAGATTACACTACTGATTGATCAGCGTAACCCTGATATGATGAGCAAATCATGCAGCCGTACGAGCTGGATCGCGTGGATGAGCGTTTGATCGCGGCGCTGGCGTCCTTTCCCCGAGCTGGCATGCTGCAGCTGGCTCGAGAGGTGGGAGTGGCTCGCAACACGGCCCAGGCCCGTTTGGACCGTCTGCTGGCGGTCGGGGTCATCACCGGCTTCGGTCCGGACCTGGACCTCCGCCGGGTGGGCTACACCGTGTCCGCCTTCGTCTCCCTCGAGATCGCCCAGGGGCGAGAGCCTGCCGTCGATCAGCACCTCGAAGCGATCCCTGAAGTGGTCGAGGCGTACATGACGACGGGTCCGTCCGATCTGCTGTGCCGGGTGGTCGCCCGCGACAACGACCACCTCGGCCACGTCATCAGCCGCATCCTGGAAGTTCCGGGCGTCGCCCGGACGACGACGTCACTGGTGCTGGCCACCCGCATCGCGCCCCGCAACCGGCACGTGGTGCACGCAGAATGAGGAGGTGGACTTGACCGTAGACCCCGACCGTGATCGCACCATGGGAGTGATCCCGACCCGGTACTCCCCGGTGCACACCGAGCCGGACGGCCGGGTGACCGTCGAGCTCGCCGGCGACCATCCGGGGGTCACCGACCCGGTCTACCGGGCCCGCCGCGACCACCTTGCCGGGTTGGCGGCCGCCTGGGTACCAGGCCAGCCGGTGCCGACCCCCGACTACACCGACCAGGAGCACGGCGTGTGGCGGGAGGTGAGCGCCTCGCTGGAAAGCCTGCACGAGCAGTACGCCTGCCGCGCCTTCCTGAATGGCAAGGACGCCATCCAACTGCCGACCGAGCGCGTGCCCCAGCTCACCGAGGTGACCGCCCGGCTGCAACCGGTGGCCGGTTTTCGTTACCACCCCGTGGCCGGTCTGGCCCCCTTGCGGGACTTCTACGCGTCCTTCGCCGGAGGCGTGTTTTGGTCGACGCAGTACCTCCGCCACCCGTCCGTTCCGCTGTACACCCCCGAGCCGGACATCATCCACGAGGTGATGGGCCACGCCAACCAGCTGGCCGGCCCCGGTTATGCCGAGATGTACCGGCTGGTCGGCGCGGCGGTCGAGCGGACCCGCGGCGAGGCGGCCTTGCGGTTCCTGTCGCACGTCTTCTGGTACACCATGGAGTTCGGTGTGGTCCGCGAGGACGGCGAGCTGCGGGCGTTCGGCGCCGGGATCCTGTCCTCGGTCGGCGAGACCGCCAGCTTCCGCGATGCCGATCTGCGTCCCGTCGACCTGGCCGCGATGGGCCGGGCCGAGTACGACATCACCCGCTTCCAGCCCGTCCTGTACGTGTGGTCCTCAGCGGCGGAGTTGCAGGATCGGCTGAGTTTGTTTCTCGAATCCTACGGCGACGACACCCCGGAAACCCTGCTGCGTCAAGCCGGTTAGGTCCGGCGCTTACTCCCCGTTGAGCCAGGCCGGGGCCCGCTCCAGGAGGAACTGGCTGACCGCTAGCGCCTTGTCGAAGGTCTCGCAGAGCAGCTCCTCGCCGGCCAGCACCCGAGCCAGCGAGACCTGCTGGCGGGCCACGATGGTGATCCGTCGTTCGGCCGGGTCGGTGGCGGAGGCGTAGCTGTCTATGGCCGACGACTCGAGGGGCAGCTCGACCCCCCCGACGCCGGCCAGGTCGATGGCCAGGCGCAGCAGATCGGGGCCGTGGCGTAGGGGCGGCAGGGCCCAGGTGAAGGTCAACGGAAACTGGAACTCGTCGGGCGGGTCCTCCCCGTCGGGTAGATCGACGACCACGTCCTCGAAAGCGAGCAGGACTCTCGGGTCGACCTCGAGAGCCAGGTGGAGGTCGAGGGGACCGTTGCAGCCCTCTTCGGGGTGCAGGTCCACCTCCCATGCCTGTCGCAGTGAGTAGGTCTCCACGAAATGCCGTTCGTCGTGCACGTGGAACCCGTGGTCGACGGCGTGGTCCTTGAGCTCGGTTACGTATCCGGCGACATCGATGACCGCCACGCGCCTAACCCTACCCGGCCAGACTCCATCCAGCGCGGGGGCCGGGGTGGGGTACGGTCACCGGTCGTGACTGCTTCCCGTTCGCCGTCGGACGTGCTGGTGGTCCTCCATGACGTGGTCACCGCGGTGGCCGACAGCCTGCAGGGCCTCGAGGACTGGGGGCTGGCTGGGACCCGCGACGGCCAGTACCGCAGCGACCTGATCGCCGACGAGGCGGCGCTGGCCGTCATCGACCGAGCCGGGCTGGGGGCGCTGTCCGAGGAGTCCGGCCCGCACCACCAGGAGCGACCGTTGTGCGTGGTGCTCGACCCGGTGGACGGTTCGACGAACGCGTCCCGAGGGCTGCCCTGGTGGGCCACCAGCGTGTGCGCCCTCGACGCCGACGGGCCGCTGGCCGCGGTGGTGGCCAACCAGGCGACCGGCACCCGATTCGAGGCCGTTCGGGGCGGAGGGGCCCGCTGCGACGGCCGGCCGATCACCCCGACGTCGTGCCAGTCGATGCGCCGCGCCATCGTGGCCCTCTCGGGCTACCCCAAGCACTGGCTGGGCTGGAACCAGTACCGGGCCCTCGGCGCCGCCGCCCTCGACCTGTGTGCCGTGGCGGTCGGACAGGTCGATGCCTTCATCGACTGCGCCCGGCAGTCCCTGGCTCCGTGGGACTACTTGGGCGGGCTCCTCATCTGCCAGGAAGCCGGGGCCCTGGTGCAAGAGGCCTTCGGCAGGGACCTGGTCGTGCCCGGGGAGTGGCCTCGCCGCACGGTCGTGGCGGCGGGCACGCCGGCGTTGCTCGCTGAAGCGGTGGCCGCTCGAATCGGATTGGGAAAATGAGTGGCCGCCGCGCCGCTACCGCTACCGCGACAACTGCGCCTTCAGCAGCTCGTCCAGAGCATCGGCGGTCTGGGGTCGGCACAGGAAGAACCCCTGTGCGACGTTACAGCCAAGGTCTCGGAGGATGCGGGCCTGGTCGGCATTCTCCACTCCTTCAGCCACGGTCCCTACATCGAGGGCTCGGGCGAGCTCGATGATGGACCGCACGAGCGCGGCTGGACGGGGGCCCTCTGGAAGAGGCGCGACAAAACTTCGATCGATCTTGAGTACATCCACCGGATAGCGGCGCAGGTAGGCCAACGAAGAGTAACCAGTGCCGAAATCGTCAACCGCGACACCGACCCCGAGGGCGCGCAGCTCGGCCAGCTTGCTGCTGGCGAGATCGCTGTCGCTCATCAGTAGATTCTCTGTGATCTCGACATGCAGTGCGCTGCCATCCAAGCCGGCCTCGCTCAGAGTTCTGCTCAGGGTGGTCACCAGTTCGGGATCTTGCAGCTGGCGTGGCGACAGGTTGACCGAAACGGAAGGAGCCGCGGCGCCGTAGCGCGAGCGCCATCGGGCCGCCTCAGTGCAGGCTGCCTCGAGGATCCAGCGACCGAGGGGCACGATCAACCCGGTTTCCTCGGTCGTCGAGATGAATTCGGAGGGTGGTAGCAGCCCGCGGCGGGGATGACGCCAACGAACGAGTGCCTCCACTCCGACAATTCGACCGGAGGTGAGGTCCTGGAATGGCTGGTAATGAAGTTGGAAGTGGCTCAACTCGACGGCTCGGCGGAGCTGGGTCTCCAGGTGGAGGCGCTTGGCTACCCGCTGCTGCATGGCCGGTTTGAACACGACCAATCGGTTCTTGCCCGAGGTCTTGGCCGTGTACATGGCTACGTCGGCGTCACGTAGGAGCTCCTGAGTGGTTTGGTGTTTGCCCGCGTGCACGACACCGATGCTGGCGGTCACTACGACCTGGGCTCGGCCGAGGGCAACCGGTCCGCTTAGCGCCCGCAGGACTCTTGCGCTCACAGCCATGGCCTCGGCCCGGGTCGAGGTCTCGAGCAGTACCGCAAACTCGTCGCCACCGAGACGCGCCGCGACGTCGCCGGTTCGCAAGCAGGCAGACAGCCGTTGGGATACGGCCGTCAGGAGCTCATCGCCCGTTCCGTGGCCGAAGCTGTCGTTGACCGCTTTGAAGCCATCGAGATCCAGTAGCAGAACGCTTACCTGCTGGGCGACGGACGCGCGCCGGGCCAGAGCCTCGTCGATGCGGGCCGTGAGCGCGACGCGGTTCGCCAGGCCGGTCAACGTGTCGTTGTGGGCCAGGTAGCGAAGCCGGGTCTCCATCTCCTTGCGGTTGGTGATGTCGGTGATGACACCCAGGATTCCCGTGATTTTGCCCCCGGTGCCGCGAACGGGCACCGAAACCATCGATACTTGACGGGGGTGCCCGTCGCGACCCGACCGCAATTCTTCGGACTCAATGAGCGACTCGCCGGCGAGAAAGCGATCAACGAGTCCGCGGAGGTGTGGCCACTGCTCGGGCGGAACATGGGGCGCTACCTGTCCCAGGGCTTCGTCTCGTGACCAGCCGAACATCCGCTCGGCTGCGGGATTCCATAGCTGGGTCCGGAAGTCACGATCGAGCAGGATGAGCGCGGCCGGAGTCGCCGTGACGGCAGCCTCCAACCAGGCAGTCGCCTCCACCACCTCGGCTCTCGCCCGTTCGAGCTCCGCGTTGACTCGCTGGACTGCTCGTAGGGCCGCGCGTGCCTCGTCAGTCCGTGCTCTGAGTTCGGTGACGTCCGCGATCACACCGTCGACGATCGAGGCTCCGTTCGGGAGCCGCTCGCGGAGCCACATCCGGTCGAGCACCCAGCGGACAGTCCCATCGCCCTGCACCAGTCGGTATTCGATCGACGCGGTGGAGTCAGTTGCCATTTGGGTCCCGAACAGGAGATACACATCCCAGTCATCCGGATGAACTGCGGCGTGGAAGACGGCGGTGGCATCAACGCCCGGACCAACCAGGACGCCGACAAGTTCCTCGAGGCCAGGGCCGGTGAAGATCTCCCGGTACTCGCCGTCCGGTAGAACCTCTCCGCTGTACACATGGCAGCCAACCCGCGACAGCAGACCAAGCAGGTCCGGATGTGTCGAGTAGTCCGTCGACCCCGCGTCCACCGGGCGCCGTGCCGTCGAGACCAAGCCGACTTCGGCCTTTGGAGTTACGGGTAGGGACCCGAGAGACGACACCACCTTGGCGGTATCGGACGACGAGGGGTGGATCTTCAGGAAAACTCCCCACCGCCGCAAATCAGCCCTGGAAAAGCGGTCAGGTATCATCACGTTCGTCGCCGGCGAGCCCACCTCGGGGCGTCGGGAGGACAATCGGATGAGAGTGCTCGTCATCGGAGCAGGAGGGGTCGGAAACGCCTTCGCGCAGATCGCGGCGCGTCGCGACAGCTTCGAGGCCGTGGTCATCGCTGACTACGACCTGGCTCGAGCCGAGAGGGCGGCCCAGTCTGCAGCCGATCATTTCCGGGGTGTACAGGTGGATGCCTCGGACGAGTCGTCACTCAGGGAACTGATTCGCACCGAGCATTGCGACGCAGTTCTCAACGCCGTCGACCCACGCTTCGTGATGCCGATCTACCGCGCCGCTCTCGCAGAAGGCATCACTTACGTGGACATGGCGATGTCACTGTCACATCCCCACCCCGACCACCCACACGAGAAGACCGGTGTCAAGCTCGGCGACGAGCAATTCGAGCTGGCCCCGAAGTGGGAGGAGGGCGGGCTGCTCGCGCTCGTCGGCATGGGCGTCGAGCCAGGGTTGTCAGACGTCTTCGCCCGACACGCTTCGGACGTGCTCTTCTCCTCGATCGACGAGGTTGGCGTTCGGGACGGTGGCAACCTCGTAGTCGATGGCTACACCTTTTGTCCGACCTTCTCGATCTGGACCACCATCGAGGAGTGCCTCAACCCTCCGGTGATCTGGGAGAAGGGCCGGGGATGGTTTACGACCGAGCCCTTCAGCGAGCTGGAGACCTTCGACTTCCCGGGCGGTATCGGCCCGGTCGAATGCGTCAACGTGGAGCATGAAGAGGTCCTGCTCGTGCCGCGCTGGGTCGACGCGAATCGGGTCACCTTCAAGTACGGCCTCGGGGAAGAGTTCATTGCTGTGCTGAAGACGATTCACATGCTCGGACTAGATTCGACAAGGCCAGTGTCGGTGGGTGGCGTCCAGGTCTCACCGAGAGACATGGTGGCGGCCTGCCTTCCCGATCCCGCCGAAATCGGCCATCTGATGCACGGCCTCACCTGTGCCGGGACCTGGGTCAAAGGCGCCGGCAAGGACGGATCTCCCCGGGAGGTCTACCTCTACCACCTCGTTGACAACGACTGGACCATGTCTGAGTACGGTTCCCAGGCCGTCGTGTGGCAGACCGCCATAAATCCGGCCCTGGCCCTCGAGCTCATCGCCTCCGGTATCTGGTCGGGTGTCGGGCTGCTCGGACCGGAGGCCCTTCCGCCCGAACCGTTCCTCGATCTCCTAGCCGACAGCGGCGCCCCGTGGGCCCACGAGGAACGGACTCCTACGTAGGATTCGGTGTCTGGCCTGCGTCTATGTCACTGAGTGACCGTCGGCATCGGTCCTAAAGGAATAAATAGTTTGACGCGGGCCACGGACCGTGATGGGATTAGTCCTGGCAGGGAAGGTCCCTGATGGCGGGTGCCCAGTCGGGCTCTCAATATCCGGGCCCTCCACACCAAGCCAGTTGATGCGAAAGGAGTGCGATGTGACGAGCGATCTCTACGCCAAGCTCACCATGTGCCCGTGCTCCATCGCGTCGCAAGCCGCGGGTGCTGCCGGCAATGCAGGCGCCGCCGCCGCCGCACTCGTTGCCTCGCCGTCCGGGCCGGCAGCGTCCGCCAAGCAGACGCACGAGCGCTTTGGCATGACCGCCACCACCATCAACGTGTGGCCACTGAGCCCTCAGGACTGGTCGACTGGATAGTCCACCACCAGTTCCGAAGCAAGGCTCAGAGGCCGCCGGGAATCCCCGGCGGCCTCTTCGTTTTCCGGGATACACCACTGCAGGGACCACGACGAAAGGAACGGCGAGATGTTCGCCTTCGAGTTGCGCCAGGAGTTGATCGAGACCAGCGAGCCGGCTGACGAGTGGGCTGACGCCAGCTGCCGGGCCGAGACCGGGGGCCTGCCGGAGCTGTTCTTCTCGGATCAGATCCCCGACATCGTGCACGCCAAGGCCATCTGCCTCACCTGCCCGCTGATCGTCCCCTGCCTCGAGGGGGCTCTCGAGCGGCGCGAGCCGTGGGGCGTCTGGGGCGGCCAGTTGTTCCTCAACGGCAAGGTGCTGGCGCAGAAGCGGCGCCGCGGCCGGCCGCCCAAGAACCCGCCCGCCGACATCCAGATGACCGCATAGGTCGGGCGCCGGCCGGCGCCGGCGCGGCGCCGGGCCGGCTGGG
>PMHH01000121.1 GCA_003156595.1 Acidimicrobiaceae bacterium | reverse complement strand
CCCGACCGGCCCGGCCCGACCGGCCCGACCGACCGACCCGACCCGCCCGACCGGCCCGACCGGCCCGGCCCGACCGACCGGCCCGACCCGCCCGACCGGCCCGACCGCCCCGCTCAGCCGGGCTCCCCGGTCACAGCCAGATCCCGACGGACCAGATCTCGATGGATAGGCCCCTCCCGATCCTTGAGCGACGGGGCCTCGCGGCCGGTGCGCAGGGCAATGATCTCGGCGCAGATGGCCACTGCCGTCTCTTCGGGCGTACGAGCCCCGATGTCCAGGCCGATCGGGCCCATGACCCGACTGAGGGCGTCGCCGTCCACTCCCGCCTCGAGCAGCCGGGCCATCCGGTCCTCATGGGTCCGGCGGGAGCCCATCGCCCCCAGGTACCCCACGTCGGTGTCCAGGGCGGCGACGACGGCCGGGACGTCGAATTTCGGGTCGTGGGTGAGCACGCACACGGCGTCTCTCGGTCCGAGGTCGGCCCCAACCTCGGCCAGGTGCTTGTCGGGCCAGGCCACCACCACTTCGTCGGCCATCGGGAACCGCGCCCGGGTGGCAAAGATCGGCCTGGCGTCACAGACGGTGACTCGGTAGCCGAGGATCTTGGCCACCTTGGCCAGGGCCGCGGTAAAATCGACGGCGCCGAAGATGATCATCCGGGGCGGTGGCGCGAACGACTCGATGAACACCGAGATCTCCCGCCCGCGCGCCTCTCCGTGGCGGCCGTAGTGGCGAATGCTCGTCAGACCGGCGGCCAGCTCGCCGTGGGCGTCGCGGGCGATCACCCGGTCCAGGTCCGGATCGCCGACGCTGCCCAACACCTGCGCCGCTCGGCCCGGTAGCAGCAGCAGGTTGGCCCCCAGCATCTCGGGGGGGCCCTCGATGATCGAAGCCAGAGCCGCGGGCTCCTCGTCCCGCAGCGCCGAGGCCAGGGCCTCGAAGAGCGAAGTCACCAGTCCAGCGGTTCCACGAAGATGCGGATGGTGCCGCCGCAGGTCAGCCCGACGGCGAAGGCCTCGTTGTCGGAGTAGCCGAACGTGCACAACCTGGGCCGGCCGTCGCCGGACAGCACATCGAGGGCCTCGGTCACCACCGCGCCCTCGACGCAACCACCCGACACCGAGCCGGCCACCTCGCCCGCGTCCGACACGACCATGGCGGCCCCCGGAAGCCGAGGTCCGGACCCGTCGAGGCCCACCACTCGGGCCAGGGCCACCCGCTTGCCCTGCCCTCGCCAACGTTCGATGTCTGCCAGTAGGTCCTTCACGACTGCACGTCCCTTCGGTCGTGGCCCGCGATGATCTCCGCCAGGCGTTCCAACGACGACACCGCATGACCCTCCACGAACTGATCAACATACGGGAGCGCGGCGGCCATCCCACGCGCCAGCGGGGCATACCCGGGCGAGGCTTTCAGGGGGTTGACCCACACCACTCGGCGGGCCACTCGGGCCATCCGGGCCATCTCGGACCCGATCAGGTCGGGGTCGCCCCGGTCCCAGCCGTCGCTGCAGATGACCACCACGGCGCCCCGGGCCAGGCCCCGCACGCCCCACTGGTCGTTGAACTCCTGCAGGCTGGCGCCGATCCTGGTCCCACCGGACCAGTCGCTGACCGACTGGGCCGCCGACAACAGGGCGGCTTCGGGGTCACGGCGCGCCAGTTCCCTGGTGATCCGGGTCAAGCGGGTGCCCATGGTAAAGACCTCCACTCGACCCGCACGCCGCGACGCCACCGCGGCATGAGCGAAGCGGGCCAAGCCCCGGGCGTAGGGCTCCATGCTTCCCGAGACGTCGAGGAGGAGGACTAGCCGCCGGGGCCGCTCCACCGGTGCCCGCCACGAGCGCCGGATGGGGACACCGCCCGTCCGCATATTGCGCCGGAGCGTGGCGCGCAGGTCCGGGTGGCCCCGCGACCGGCGCCGGGATGGGCGGGTCCGGCGCGACGGGCGCAGCTCGCAGGCGATCTCCAGCGCCGAGATGAGTCGCTGAGCCTCGGCCCATTCGGCCGGGGTGAGGGCAGATAGGTCCCGCTGGCGCAAGAGCTCGGTTGCCGAGTAGCGGACGGCCAGCACGTCGCCGGCGGCCACGTCGGCCTCGTCCTCCGGCGCGGCATCCTCCGCGTCGTCGGAGTCCAGGGCCAGCATGAGGGGCGGGCTCTCCGGCGCCGGCTGCATCATCACCTCGTCGGGCCGGTCCTGCCAGTAGGCGGCGAAGATCCGGTCGTAGACAGGTATGTCCTCCGCCCGGCGGACCAGTGTCGCTCGCCCGGCCCAATACACCTTCTTCTGCGAGTCCATCCCGACCAGGGCCAGAGCTTCGGCATACACGACGGCCGTCCCTGTCGGCACCGCCAGACCGTTGGCTCGCAGGGCCCGGGCAAACCCGGCCACGATCACCTCGGCATCGGCCACTGGTTTGGGACTCAGGCACCGCGCCGCAGCGCGGCCCGGACCAGTTCGTCGATGCCGACCGCCCGGACCCGGGCCTGATCCTCCTGGTACTTGAGGACGGTGCCGAGCGTGAGGTTGAGAGTGCGTTCGTCGATCCGGCTGCACCCCAGCGCGGCGAGAGCTGCCGCCCAGTCGATGGACTCCGCCACACCGGGGGGCTTGTACAGATGCTGGTCCCGAAGCGTCTCGACTGCGGCCGCGACCTGGCGCGCCAGTTCGGGTACCGCCTCAGGTGCGCGTAGCCGGATGATCGCCACCTCCCGCTCGAAGTCCGGATGCTCGACCCAGTGGTACAAGCAACGGCGTTTGAGGGCGTCATGGACGTCGCGGGTGCGATTGGAGGTAATGATCACCAGCGGCGGCTCGGCGGCGCGAAAGGTACCAAGCTCGGGGACCGTCACTGCGTAGTCCGACAGGAATTCCAAGAGGAAGGCCTCGAACTCGTCGTCGGAGCGGTCCACCTCGTCGATGAGGAGGACCGGCGGCGAACCGGAGGAGTGGTCGATGGCGGCCAGCAGGGGCCGGCGGACAAGGAACCGCTCGCTGTACACGTCGTCCTCGCTGGCGGAGGCTCCCCCCCTGGCGGAGGCTCCCCCGCCCACCCCGCCCACCCCGCCCGCCTCGACCGCGCGGAGATGGAGGAGCTGGCGGGCGTAGTCCCACTCGTAGACAGCTTGCGAGACGTCGATGCCCTCATAGCACTGGAGCCGTAGCAGCTCACCCCCGGTCCAGGCCGCCAGGACTTTGGCCACCTCCGTCTTGCCGACACCGGCCTCGCCCTCGAGAAGCAACGGGCGATGCAAAGCCATGGCCAGGAAGATCGACGTCGCCAGCCCCTCGTCAGCGAGGTAGCCATGACCGGCGAGGGCGGCCGCGACTTCCTCTACCGAAAGGTCTGTCCGAGCGTGCGCGGTCACCACTTCAGGCTAGGCGGCGCCGGCCTCCTCGAGGGCCCTGCGTACCAAGACCCGGACCAGATGACGGCGGTACTCGGGGCTGGCGTTGAGATCCTCAGGTGGATCGAGGCCGTCCGCGGCGTGGGCGGCGGCCTCGGATGCCGACGCTCCAGCGGCCAGCGCCGCTTCTACCGCCGTGGCCCGCAACGGGACCGATCCCATGTTGACCAGTCCGATCCCCGGGCGCGACCCAGCGACCGCGGCGACACCGACGATGGCCCAGTCCTGCGCCCGCCGGTTGAACTTCTGAAAGGACCAGCCCGCACCGTCCGCCTTCGGCACCCTGATCTCCGTCAGCACCTCGTCGGGCCCGAGGGCCGTCTCCAGGAATCCCTGGAAGAAATCGGCCGCCTCGATCTCCCGCTCCCCCTGGGGTCCCACCATGGTAAAAGTCGCCCCGAGCGCCAGGCACGCCGCTGGCAGGTCAGAGGCCGGGTCGCCGTGGGCGAGGGAGCCTCCAATCGTGCCCCGGTGACGGACCTGGGGGTCACCGACCTGGCCGGCGACATGCGCGAGCAGGGGGACATGCTCGTGCAGGACGGAGCTGATCTCGAGGTCGCGATGCCGGGTCAGGGCGCCGATGGCCACCGTGTCCCCGTTGGCCCGGACATATGAGAGATCGGAAAGGCGGCCGATGTCGACGAGCACGGACGGCGCGGCGAGGCGCAGCTTCATGAGCGGGAGGAGAGAGTGGCCGCCCGCCAGCAGCTTGGCGTCCTCGCCATGCTCGGTGAGCAGACCGACGGCCTCATCGACGGACTGGGCCCGCCGGTAGTCGAACGCTGCGGGGATCATTACACCGCGCTCGCAAGCGGAGTCTGGGCCGCAGCCAGGACCGCCTTGACGATGTTGTGGTAGCCGGTGCAGCGGCACAGATTGCCCTCGAGGCCTTCACGCACCTCGGTCTCGGTGGGGTCGGGGTGCTCGACCAGCAGGGAGACCGCCGCCATCACCATGCCAGGGGTGCAGTAGCCGCACTGCAGGCCGTGATGCTCACGAAACGCCTCCTGCATGGGGTGCATCTGGTCGCCGTCGGCCAGGCCCTCGATGGTGGTGATCTGGCAGCCGTCGGCCTGCACGGCCAGCATGGTGCAGGACTTGACCGACTCGCCGCCGACGAGGACGGTGCACGCGCCGCACGACGACGTGTCGCAGCCGATGTTGGTGCCGGTGAGCCCGACCACGTCGCGCAGGTAGTGGACCAGGAGGGTGCGGGGTTCGACGTCGTACTCCCGCCGCTCACCGTTGACGTGCATGGATACGTTCATTCGCTCCCTTTGTGACTCGCTGAATCCTGTAGCACCTGCCAGACCCGCTGGGGGCTGGCCGGCATATCGATGTGGCGCACGCCCAGGTGGGCCACCGCGTCGACGACTGCGCTCTGCACCGCCGGGGTGGAGCCGATGGTTCCCGACTCGCCGATCCCCTTGGCGCCGAGGGCGTTCACGGGA
Source organism: Acidimicrobiaceae bacterium (assembly GCA_003156595.1). Classification (GTDB taxonomy): domain Bacteria; phylum Actinomycetota; class Acidimicrobiia; order Acidimicrobiales; family Palsa-688; genus PALSA-693. The sequence continues at coordinate 43,398 of PMHH01000121.1, read as the reverse complement.
GTGGGCGTCGCCATCGAAACCAGCTCGAAGCTCGGCAGCTCGGTGGCGGAGATCATGGCATAGTCGGCCAGGTTGGAGGTCACGGGGTTGCCGTCGGCGTCGTAGCGGACCTCCTCGAGCAACGCCTGGGCCACTCCTTGGGCGAGGCCCCCGTGCCGCTGGCCCTCAGCCAGGAGGGGGTTGAGGATGGTACCGGCGTCGTCCACGGCGACCAGCCGCCGCAGCCGGGCCTGGCCCGTCTCGGTGTCCACCTCTACCACGGCTACATGGGCTCCAAAGGGAAAGGTCGGCCCCGACGGGCTCGATTTGTGCTCGACTCTGAGCCCGCCCCGCTCTTCGGCGGCGGAGGCCACCTCGGCCCACGAGCGGGCTACCGCCGGCGTGCCGGCCACGTGGAAGCGACCCTCGATCTTGTCGAGGACCACGTCATCAGGGTTGGCTTCGAGCAGCTCGGCGGCCAGTTGGCGGGCTTCGTCGACCAACGTCATCGACGCCTCGTGGACCGCCAACCCGCCGGCCTGGAGGGAGCGGGACCCCATCGTCCCTCCTCCGGAGGCGACCAGGTCGGTATCGTTGGCCACCACCTCGATGTCCTCCATGGGGATACCGAGCTGCTCGCTGGCGAGCATCGACCAGGCGGTGACGTGCCCCTGGCCGTGGGGCGAGCTGCCGGTGTACACCCTCGCGGTGCCGGTGGGCAGCACCTCGACCACCGCGAACTCTCCGGCATCAGGCAGTCCGTTGGTGATCTCGACGTAGGTGGACACCCCGATGCCCATCTGGCAGGGGCCGCCCTCGGCCCGGCGACGGGCCTGTTCGGCCCGCAACCCGGCGTAGTCCGACGCTTCCAGGGCCAGGTCGAGCGCGCCCATGTAGTCACCGATGTCGTAGGTAAAGCCGGTCGCGGTGGTGTACGGGAAGAAATCCTTGCTCACCAGGTTCTGGCGGCGTACCTGGGCCGGGTCGGCGCCGATCTCGGCCGCGAACAGGTCCATGGCCCGTTCGATGGCGGCGGTGGCCTCGGGGCGGCCGGCACCCCGGTACGCCCCGATCGAGGTGGTGTTGGTCACCACTGCGCACGCCGAAGCGGACACCTTCGGGATGGCGTAGGTGCCGGGGGCCATCAACTTGGTGAGCATCGGTAGGTAGGCGCCGACGGCGGGGTAGGCGCCGGCGTCCTGCAAGACGTCGATGCGGTAGGCGAGAACCTGACCATCCCGGTTGCCCCCGATGGCGATGTCCTGGATCTGGCCCCGGCCGTGGACCAGTCCCAGCATGCTCTCGGAACGGGTCTCCGTCCACCGCACCGGGCGGCCCTGGGCCCGGGCGGACCAGGCCACGACCAGGTCTTCGGGATAGGGCCCGATCTTCGCTCCGAAGCCGCCGCCGACGTCGGGGGCGATCACCCGGACCTGGTCGGCGGCCAGCGCGAACAAGCCGGCCAGGGCGTCCTTGGCGCTATGAGGCGCCTGGGTCGACAACCACTGGGTGAGGCGACCATCGGCCCCCCAGGACGCCATCCCGCTGCGCACCTCCAGCGGGCAGGGTGCCACCCGCTGGTTGATGACCCGCTGGCGGACGACCACCTCGCAGTCATCGAAGAAGTGCTCGTCCAGCGGTTCCCGGAAGTCTGTGGCCACGTTGGTCCCGTGATCGGGGAAGAGCAAGGTGCCGCCAGCCAGGGCCGTTTCGGGGTCGACCACGGTGGGCAGAGGCTCGTAGTCGACAAAGACGGCCTCGGCCGCGTCCTCACCCTGGTAGCGCTCCTCGGTCAGCACGACCGCGACCGGCTCCCCGACAAAACGGACCACGTCCTGCGCCAGCACGGGCCGGAACATGCTCTCGGGAATGCCCGGCATACCCGCCGGCACCGGGGGCAGGTCCAGATCCGCGGCGGTATAGACGGCCACCACGCCCGGCCGGTCGAGCGCCCCGCCGGCGTCGAGGGCGACGATCCGGGCGTGCGCCATCGTCGATCGTACGAAGGTGGCCCACAACGCCCCCACGCCAGGTAGATCGTCTCCGTATACCCCACCGGTGGTGAGGAATTTGGGGTCCTCCCGGCGTAGAACCCGATTACCGAGGATGCTCACTCTGTCGACACTAGGACCACGACCCAGGACCGCGGCTCGCTAGTTCCAGAATTCGAGACCTGCCCAGAAGCTGTCGTGATGGTGTGGCTTTGGCTTTGGCGCTGGTGCCGGGGCGTCCGTGGTGGGCGGGGCCGTCGGCGGCAGGATCCCGAACGCCTCCTCGCCTGGCATCGTCAGGCCGTACTCCGCTCGGGCCACCTGCTCGATGTACGCAGGTTGCTGCAGCAGCGACACCTGCTTGGTCAGCGCCGCGTTCTCCTGGGACAACGCCGATTCTTGGCGCTGGGCCACGGCGGTGGCCCGACCCTGAGCCAGCCAAGTCCGGCCCGGGAGGACGAAGAGCAACACGATGCCGCCGATGGTCACCGCCACCAGCAGACCTGTCACCGCCCGTTTCATGCGGCCGCCGGTCTCATCGGGACTCGAAGGCCTTCCGGCCGGCATAACGGGCGCTGGCGCCGAGCCCGCCCTCGATGCGCATCAGCTGGTTGTACTTGGCAACCCGGTCCGAGCGGGCCGGGGCGCCGGTCTTGATCTGGCCACAACCGGTCGCCACGGCCAGATCGGCGATGGTGGTGTCCTCGGTCTCGCCCGAGCGGTGCGACATCACCGACGCGTACGACGCCCTGGTGGCCCGGGCCATGGTGTCGAGGGTCTCCGACAGGGTGCCGATCTGATTGACCTTGATGAGGATGGCGTTGGCGACCCCGGCTTCGATGCCCCGCTCCAAGCGGGCCTCGTTGGTGACGAAGATGTCGTCGCCGACGATCTGGACCCGGTCACCCAGTCTGGCCGTGTGGGTGACCCAGCCGTCCCAGTCGTCCTCGGCCATGCCGTCCTCGACCGAGATGATCGGGTAGCGGTCGCACAGCTCGGCCAGGTACTCGGAGAACTCTCCCGCGCCGAGCGAGCGGTCCTCGCCGGCAAGCTGGTACTGGCCGTCGCGGTAGAACTCGCTGGCCGCGGCGTCGATGGCAATGGCGATGTCGCCGCCCGGGGTCCGTCCGGTCGCCTCGATGGCTTCCACTAGGACCTTGACGGCATCTTCGTTGGAGGAAAGATTCGGGGCGAACCCGCCCTCGTCCCCGACCGCGGTCGACAGGCCCCGTTGGTGCAGCAGCGCCTTGAGCTGGTGGTAGGTCTCGGCGCCCCAGCGTATGGCCTCGGCAAACGACGCCGCCCCGACCGGGACGAGCATGAACTCCTGGAGGTCGACGTTGTTGTCGGCGTGGGCGCCGCCGTTGATGACGTTCATCATCGGGACCGGGAGCAGGTGGGCGTTGGTGCCCCCGACGTAGCGGTACAGCGGGAGCCCGACCTCCTCGGCCGCGGCGTGGGCGACCGCCAGCGACACTCCGAGGATGGCGTTGGCGCCCAGGCGGGCCTTGTTGGGCGTGCCGTCCAGGTCGACCAGGGCGGCATCTACGGCGCGCTGGTCGAGCGCCTCGCTCCCCGCCAGGGCCCGAAAGATCTCCCCGCTGACATGATCGACCGCCTGGGCGACTCCCTTGCCGCCATAACGGTCGCCGCCATCACGAAGCTCGACAGCCTCGTGGCTTCCCGTCGACGCGCCGGAGGGCACGGCTGCCCGGCCCATGGCACCCGACGCGAGCAGCACCTCCACCTCGACGGTGGGGTTGCCCCGGGAGTCGAGGATCTCCCGCCCGATCAACTGCTCGATCTCGCTCATGGTGGTGTGATGCTGTTGAGGCTCCTGTGACTGGTGTTAAAACGCTAGCCGGTCTGCCCCTCCCCACGGTGACACCTAGGACCCGGCCGCTTTGACCTCGTCCCAGAGGTCGTCGGTAACGGGCACCCCACGCGCCTCGGCGAGGGCCTCCATCGCCAAGAAGCGGCGCCGGAACTTCGCGGCAGCCTCCCGCAGGGCCGCTTCGGGATCGAGGCCGAGGTGGCGGGCGACGTTGACTACCGAGAACAACACGTCGCCGAGTTCCTCGTTGACGGCCGGACCGGCACCATCGCCGGCGGCGATCGCCGCCTCCAGCTCGTCGAGCTCCTCCCGGATCTTGGGCCACGCCCCGGCCGCGTTTTTCCAGTCGAAACCGACCGAAGCCGCTTTGCCCTGCACCTTGAAGGCGTACAGCAGGGAAGGCAGGTTGCCGGGAACCCCGTCCATGACGCTGGCTCGACCCTTCTCGGCTTTCTTGCTCTCCTCCCAGTTCGGCATGGGCTCACCGGGCGGGCCGAAGACGTGCGGGTGACGGGCGACCAGCTTGTCGTGCACCGTTCGAGCCACATCCGCCAGGGTGAACTGCCCCGCTTCGGCGGCGAGGGTGGCGTGGAAGGCCACCTGGAACAGCAGATCGCCGAGCTCCTCCTCCAGATGGTCGTAGCCGGCCGGTCCGGCGTCGAGCTCGTCGATGGCTTCGAGCACCTCGTAGGTCTCTTCGAGGAGGTGGCGGGTGAGGCTGCGGTGAGTCTGTTGCTGGTCCCACGGGCACCGGGCCCGCAGCGTGCCTACGAGCTCCACGAACCGGGCCAGCTCGGCCGCCACCGGCTCGGCGAGGGCCGGGATCCACACGCACGTCAGGTGGTCGGGCGTGACGGCTCGGTCCAGTTCGGCCCAAGGGACGGTCGTGACGGCCTCGTCGGGAAGGCCCAGGCGCTGGAGCACCGTCACTTCGGGCCCCTCCTCGACCGACAGCTTGATCTCCGACAGCACGCGCGGGCTGTCGCACTGACCGACGAGCAACGGGCCGGCCTGGCCGGCCGCCTCCACGGCGAAGCGGTGGCCGTCGACCAGGCGGACGCCGGCCGCCATCGGGTCGACGCCGAGCCGGGCCCAGGTCAGATCGAGGAACGACAGGGCCGGCATCACCTCTACGTCGACCCGATCATCGGCGCGCAGCAACTCCACAGTCCGCTCCGCGACCGACGGCGAGCCCGGCACCGCGTACAGGACTTGGCCGTGGACGGCCGCCGCGTCAACCAGCCTCTCGACCACGCCGGCGTAGACGTCCTGTATCGCCGCGGCCTGCTCGTAGAGGGCGTCGAAGGAGACCGCCGGCTCGACCAGCCCCGCGCTCGGATGCCGCCGGGTGCGCACGAAGCGGACGTCGACGGCAGCGATGGCCTCGGCCGCGGCTACGGTCACGAGCCGCGGGTCGCCCGGCCCCAGGCCGACGACCACGACCCGCCCGGTCACGTCGTCGGGCTCGAGCTCTGCGGCTGGGAGGGTGGCACTACCTGCGACTGCTGCCACGAGCCATAGGCCGGGTTGATCCGGACCCGAGCTTTGGCGAGCAGCCTGGTCACCACCGAATCGGCGGTGCCCTGGGCGTTGAGCACCGCTACCGACAGGGCGCGCTGCACCGCGACGGTATAGGCCTGCACGTCGCGGCTGACGAGCGTCACCACCTGGTAGCCGTAGCTGGTCCGGATGGCCGGCGCCACCTTGCCAACGGCCAGCGCCATCACGGCCGATTGGAAGCCCGAAGACTGCTGCTCGAACTGGGCCTGGTCGTAACACTGCTGGGCTCCGCCCGGAATGCCGCTGGCAACCAGGCCTTGCGCCTGTTGGAGGGTGAAGGCGGCGGCTTGGATGACGCAGACCTGGGTGAAGAAGTACGGCGCATACTGCCGGTACAGGCCCAATAGGGTCGCAGGGGCGACCGACGGAGGGGTGATCGCCGCCTCTTCCGCCAGCTGGTTGGCGAGGGTCTGGCGAAAGGCGGCCGGGAACTGTTCCCAGAGGCCGGGATGGTCGATCTCGCTGACCGAACGGGCCGCGGCCACGATGGCCGGGCTCGGGATTTGGCCCGTGGCCACCACGTTTTGGTGCACGACGGCGGCGGCGATCATCTGGGTGAGGATGCCGGCGACCCAGGAGGTGTTGTAAGTGCCGGGCCCTTCGCCGGCAACCGTGAGTGGTTGGGCGCCCGATTGCCCAGCGGCACTCGCCTGGGCGGAGTCAAAATCGGACACGTAGGTGCGGTTGCCAGCCCACGCCTGCAAGGTGGAGTAGAGGGAGGGCTCCTTGATGACCTGCGAGTTGACCGTCGCCGCGTATGGCGACGCGCTGCACCCGGTCGCGGTGATCGACAGGACCAGGAGCGCGGCTGCGCCTGCGAGGATTCGTAGCGAAGGTTTCACGGCGCCGGAGATGCTATCGGCGGAGCCAGCTGGGCGAGCAAGGCGGCCAGGTCGGCGGCCGGATCAGAGCCGCGCGGCAGGGGGATCACCAGCTGACCGATGTCATCCTTGTAGATGGCCTTGGGGACGAGGCGCGAGAGCCGGACCTGCTGACTTGTCTTCAGGGCCAGTGGCGAGAGCCGGGCCGTAAATCCGCCCGCGGACAGCCCCACCCCTCCGGTGACCACGGCGATCTCGCGCACGCCCAATCGGGCGCACTCCGCCCTCAGGTGCCCGATGCGCAGCAACCCGGTGGCGGGATCGGGCAACGGCCCGTAGCGGTCGAGCCACTCGGACTCGATGTCGTCGACTTCGGCGTGGGTGGTCACGGTGGCGAGCCGGCGGTACGCCTCGAGGCGCAGATCCTCACGGGCCACGTACTCGGCCGGCAGGTTGGCGGTCAACGGCAGGTCCAGCTTGATCTCCGCCGGCGGGCGGATCTCCTCGCCTTTGAGCTCGGCGACCGCTTCGGTGACCATCTGCACGTACAGGTCGTATCCCACTGCCGCGATGTGGCCCGACTGGTCGCCGCCCAGCAGGTTGCCGGCGCCGCGGATCTCCAGGTCCCGCATGGCGATCTTGAACCCCGATCCCAGCTCGGTGTGCTCGCCGATGGTGCGGAGCCGCTCGTACGCCTCCTCGGAGAGGGCCTGGTCGGGCGGGAACAGGAGGTAGGCGTAGGCCCGTTGTCCGGCGCGGCCGACCCGGCCCCGCAGCTGGTGGAGCTGGCCGAGGCCGAGGCGTTCGGCCCGGTCGACCACCAGAGTGTTGACTGTTGGCATGTCGATGCCCGACTCGATGATGGTCGTGCACACCAGCACGTCGTAGGCCCCCTCCCAGAAATCGAGGATCACCTTCTCGAGGGCGCCTTCGTCCATCTGGCCGTGCGCCACCACCACCCGAGCCTCGGGCACCAGGGCCCGCAGCTCGGCGGCGACCTTTTCGATGGTGGCCACCCGGTTGTGAACGTAGAACATCTGGCCCTCGCGCAGCAGCTCGCGCCGTAGCGCCTCGGCGACCGCCCGCTCGTCGTACTCACCTACATAGGTGAGGATGGGCTGGCGGTCCGCCGGCGGGGTGTGCAACAAGGTGAGGTCCCTGATGCCGGTCAGGCTCATCTCCAGGGTGCGCGGGATCGGCGTGGCGGTGAGGGTCAACACGTCCACGTCGACCCGCAGCTTCTTGATGGCTTCCTTGTGGCTCACACCGAAGCGCTGCTCCTCGTCGACCACGAGGAGGCCCAGATCCTTGAAGGTGAGATCCCCCGACAGCAGACGATGGGTGGCGATCACCACGTCGACCGACCCCGCGGCGAGGCCCTCCACGACCCGGCGCGCCTGCGCGGGCGTAAGGAAGCGCGACAGCATCTCGACCCGGATGGGGTAGCCCGCGAAGCGGTCGGAAAATGTCTGGAAGTGCTGAGACGCCAGCAAGGTGGTGGGGACCAGGACCGCGACCTGCTTGCCGTCCTGCACCGCCTTGAAGGCGGCCCGGATCGCCACCTCGGTCTTGCCGAACCCGACGTCGCCACACACCAGACGGTCCATGGGGACATCCGCTTCCATATCGGCCTTGACATCCTCGATGGCTTTCAGCTGATCGGGGGTCTCCGAGTAGGGGAAGGACTCCTCCATCTCGCGCTGCCAGGGCGTGTCGGCACCGAACGGGTGGCCCGCGGCGTTGACCCGCTTCTGGTACAGGACCACGAGCTCTTGCGCGATCTCCCGCACCGCGGCGCGCACCCGGGACTTGGTGCGCTGCCATTCCGACCCGTTGAGCCGGCTGAGCGCGGGCGATTCGCCACCGGTATACGGCCGCAGCAGATCCACCTGATCCGACGGGACGTAGAGCTTGTCGCCGCTCTTGTACTCGAGCAGTAGGTAGTCGCGTTCGATCCCCCCGATGGATCGGCGGACCATCCCGCCAAAGCGGCCGACGCCGTGCTGGTAGTGGACCACGTAAGCGCCGGCGGTGATGTCGTCGAAGAAGGTCTCCGAGTTGCGGGCGCGCGACCGGGGCCGGCGATGGGCCCGGCGCCGGCCCGTCAGGTTGGTCTCGGCCAGCACCGCCAACTTGAGCGGCGGGTACAGGAACCCCCGCTCGAGGGGCTGAAGGACGACTCGCACTCCCGGATCGGTCAGGGTGGCGACCGCAGCCGTCTGGTCATGGAAGGGTGCGTTGAGGCCATGATCGGTCAGCAAGGCAGCCAGCCGGTTGCCGCTGCCGCGGCCCTCGGCGCACGCCACGATGCGGTAGCCCTGAGCACGAAGATCGCGCAACTGGCCCATCAGGCGTTCGCCGTCGCCCACCACGGGATCCCAACCCGTCGCCGCCACCACTTCGGTCCCCGGCCCCTCGGGCGCGGCGGTCACGGTCAGGACGCCGGCGTCGGTGTGGGCCAGCAGGCGTTCGAACGGGAGGTGCAGGCGGGGAAACGCCTCGCCCACCGCGCCCCAGGTCTGGGCCAGCGTGGCCGCCAGGGCGGCTTCGTCGTCGAGCAGTTCGGCGGCCCGGTCCCGCATGCGGCGGGGCTCCACCAGTAGCACCAAGGCATTGGTCGGCAGCAGGTCGACGAGCAGATGCTCGTCGGCGGTCAGCCAGGGAAGCCACGACTCCATACCGTCAAAGACCAGGCCCTCGGCGAGGCGCTCCCACTGCTGGCGGCCCCAGGGCGCTTCGCCCACCAGCCGGTCAGCTCGCTGCCGAACGACCTCGGTGGGGAGCAGTTCCCGGCAGGCGAACAGCTCAACGCGGGCGAGGTCCACGGTGGAACGCTGGTCGCCGACCGAGAACTCGCTGAGCCGGTCCACCTCGTCACCCCACAGGTCGATGCGGACCGGGGTGTCGGCAGTCGAGGCGAACACGTCGACGATCGAGCCTCGCACCGCCAGCTCGCCACGGTGCTCGACCTGATATTCACGCCGGTAGCCCATGCCGACCAACCGGGCTACCAGGGCGTCCGTGTCGATCTGCTGGCCCTTCCTGATGACCACCGGATCGACGTCCTCTACGTGGGGCCCGAGCCGTTGCAGAAGGGAGCGCACCGGCGCCACCACCACCTTGGGCAGTCGCTCCGGGTGTCCATGACCCCCGCTGCGCAACCGCCACATGGCGCGCAACCGACGGCCCATGGTTTCGACGCTCGGGCTGACCCGTTCAAACGGCAAGGTCTCCCATGCCGGGCAGACGTCTACCTGATCGGGCCCGAGGTAGGCCCCGAGATCGTGGGCCAGACGCTCGGCTTCGGCGTTGGTCGGTACCGCCACCAGGACCGGTCGTCGGCCCGAGGCTTCGGCCACGCCGGCCACCGCGAAAGCCCGGGCCGGTTCGGGAACCGCGAGGACCCCGCTGCGGAGGCCGCGCAGTCCCGCGAAGGTCTCGTCGCTGCGCAGCAGGGTCAGGAGGGGGGCCAGGGTGGCGGCGTTCGGTTCTCGGGTGTCGGGGGCCACTTCAGCCATTGAACCGGTTCTGGGCGGCATCGACGCCGTCAACCAGGATGCACTCGACGGCGTCGGCCGCCACCTCGATGCTGACGTCGAGCTCGGTGCGATCCCGCTTGGAAGGGGTCTTGAGCACGTGGTCGACGCCGCGCTCCTTGCCACCAGGGGGTTTGCCGATGCCGATCCGCACCCGGGTGAAGGCGTCGGAGTGGAGGTGGGCCTTGATGGAACGCAGTCCGTTGTGACCGGCCAGACCGCCGCCGGACTTGACCCGGACGGTCCCGAGGGGCAGGTCCAGCTCGTCGTGGACGATCACCAACCGGGCCAAGTCGACGATGCCGAAGCGGCGCACCAGGGGGGCGACCGAGCGGCCGGAGTCGTTCATATACGTCTGCGGGAAGGCCAACGCCAATCTCCGGGTGTCGACGCGAACCTCGGCCACCACGGCGTGCTCCTTGGACCGTTTGAGGCGCCCGCCGTGGCGGCCGGCGAGCAGCTCCACGGTGTCGGCGCCGGCGTTGTGCCGGGTGTGAGCGTACTCGGGGCCGGGATTGCCGAGCCCCACCGCCAGTAGGTCGGCGGGGGTGCCCGACCGCGGTCGGCCGAGCAGTTAGCCCTCCTCGGAGGGGGTCGCCCTGCCCCCCGCGGCAGCTGATCCGGCCTCGCCGCCGGCTGGGGCGACGCCTTCGGCGCCCTCCGCTCCCTCGGCCTCGGGGACCTCTTCCTCCGCAGCAGCGCGAGTGATCGAAGCCAGCACCACCAGGTCGTCGGGGCTGACGTCCGTGGTCACGCCAGCCGGGAGCGGCAGGTCGCCGACGTGGATGCCATCGCCGACGGTCAGCTCGGAGATGTCCACCTCGATGTGGGTCGGGATCAGGCCCGGGGTGGCGTTGACGGTGAGGGCGGTCAGCATCTGCTCGACCAAACCACCCTCCTGTTCGACTGTCCGGGCCTCGCCGATCAGCACGATCGGTACGTCGGCGGAGATGACCTCGTCCCGGCGCACGATCTGAAAGTCGACGTGGATGACGGTGTGCCGGACCGGATGCCGTTGCAGTAAACGGGCCATGGCCAGATGGGTCTCGGTACCGACCTGCAAGTTGAGCAGCTGGTTGAGCCCGGACTGGCCGGACAGGGCGTGGCGCAGCTCCCGGCCATCTACGGAAACCGAGGTGCCTTCGGCGCCGTGGCCGTACACGACGGCAGGGATTCGCCCGGAGGCGCGCAGGCGGCGCGACTCGGCCGATCCGGTGAGGCGACCGGGTTGGGCAACCAAAGTGATCTCAGCCATCGACACGCGCTCCTGCCACGAACTACACCAACGAGGGGACGACCGAGTCTAGCGGGCGTTCAGGTTTGGTTCTCGCCGCCGAAGATCTGCGAGACAGATCCGTCGGCGAAGATCTCGTGGATGGCATCGGCGAAAATCGGGGCCACCGAAACCACTTCGATCTTGTCGATCTGCTTCTCGGGCGGTAGAGGCAGGGTGTCGGTGACGACGACCCGGGCGATGGCGGAGTTCTTGAGCCGGTCAGTGGCCGGATCGGACAGCACCGCGTGAGTCGCCATGGCCCACACCTCGGTCGCGCCCTTCTGGAGCAGGAGGTCGGCGGCTGCGCAGATCGTCCCCGCGGTGTCGATCATGTCGTCGATCAGCACGCACATGCGCCCGTCGACATCACCCATCACCCCCAGGGTCTCCACCTGGTTGACCGCGTCCTTGGGTCGCCGCTTGTAGACGGCCGCCACGTCGACCCGTTCGCCGGCGTGGCGGGCGGCCTGCTCGGCAACCTTCGTTCGCCCGGTGTCGGGGGCCACCATCACAAAGTCCCCGGAGGGGGCGTGCAGGCGGAGGTAATTGGTTAGCAGGGGGACGGCGGTCAGATGGTCGACGGGCCCGTCGAAGAAGCCCTGGATCTGCCCGGAGTGGAGTTCCACGGAGATGATGCGGTCGGCGCCGGCGGTGGCGAAGAAATCGGACACCATGCGCGCCGTGATGGGCTCCCGACCCTTCGACTTGCGGTCCTGGCGGGAGTAGCCGTAGTACGGGCACACGGCCGTGATCCGCTTGGCTGACGCCCGCTTGGCTGCATCGATCATGATCCATTGCTCGAGCAGCGAATCGTTGATGGACCGCCCCCCCGTGCGGCCGTGGGACTGGATGATGAAGACGTCGGCGCCGCGCACCGACTGCGAGAAGCGGGTCCGTACCTCGCCATCGGCGAAGTCGACCAGATTAGCGTCACCGAGCTCGACGCCGAGATTGGCGGCGATGTCAGCCGCCAAGTCCGGGTGGGTTCGACCCGAAAGCAGGTGCAGTTTCCGGGTGGGCACCAACTCCATTGGGCCCCTCCTCTCCGGGTGCTCAGGAGGCGTCATGGCCATCGTGTTCGTCACTCCCACCAGTGAAGCACGGACCGGTGACCGAACCGGCAGATAGCTTGGTTCCCGGCTGCAGGTAGGCCCAGGGACCGACCTGCGCTTCGGCGCCGATCTCGGCGTTGCGTCCGACGGTGGCGGTGACCACGGCGTGGGCGCCGACCAGGCAATCGGAGAGTTGGGTGTTGGGTCCCAGCTCCGCCCCCTCGGCGACGACGGTGCTGCCCTGCAGATGGGTGCCGGGGTAAAGGACCACGTCTTGAGCCAGCTCAACCGTGGTGTCGACGTAGGTGTGCTCGGGATCGACCATGGTGACGCCCCGCCGCATCCAGCGCTCGTTGATCCGGTCTCGAAGCTCGGCCTCCGCGACTGCCAGCTGGTGGCGGTCGTTGACCCCGGCCGCCTCCATGGGATCGTCGACGATCATGGATACGATCGGATAACCGGCGTCGTGCAGGACCGCGATGGTGTCGGTGAGGTAGTACTCGCCCTGGGCGTTGTCGGGGCTGAGCCGGCGCAGGGCCGGGGCCAGGACGGAGCGACGAAACACGTAGATCGAGGTGTTGATCTCGTCGACCGCCAGTTCCTCCTCCGTGGCCTCGGCGTGCTCGACGATGCGGGCCACCCGCCCGGCCTTGTCGCGCACCACCCGCCCGTACCCCCCCGGGTTGCCCAGCCGGGCCGTCAGGATGGTGGCCGCGGCATCGGCCCGACGGTGGGCGCGCACCAGAGAAGCCAGGGTGGGGGGCCGCAGGAGCGGGGTATCGCCCGGGAGGATGACGATGTCGCCATCGTCGGCGTCCTCCTCGGGGAAGGCGGTGAGGGCCACCAGGAGGGCATCCCCGGTTCCCCGCTGCACGTGCTGCTCGACGAAGTCGAGGTGCAGGCCGGGAGGTGGCTGCTCTCCGATGGTCTTGGTCACCCTCGCCCCACCGTGGCCGACGACCACCACGGCCCGCTCCAGGTCCAGCTCGGCCAGGGCGAACAGGACATGCACCACCATGGGCCGGCCGCACAACCGATGCAGGGGTTTGGGGCGCTCCGAATGCATGCGCGTCCCCTCCCCCGCGGCCAGCACCACCGCTGAGAGGGACGTCGCCTCGCTCGGCATCCCCCTGTTCTATCAACCCCGGGAGGCTGCCGGTGGGCACACTTTTGTGCGACGCTCTTGTCCCCGCGGTGGCGGGTAGTTCAATTGGCAGAACACCGGACTTTGGATCCGGATGTTGGAGGTTCGAGCCCTCCCCCGCCAGCCACCGAAAGTGCAGGTCACAGGGCACGATGCCAGTGCTTGTCGGACGTCAGACGCAAGCGGTATCCCTACAATATCCCTAATCCGCTACCCTTTCTCGGCATGGGTACCGTCCGTGAACGCGAGCCCGGCGTGTGGGAGGTCCGGGTCTACGTAGGCCGCGACCCGGTCACCAACAACCCCCGCCAAATCTCGCGGGTCATCCACGCCGGCGGCCGCACCAAGACCGGTCGCCCACCCAAGGCGGTCACCGACCTCGAGCACCAGCTGGAGACCGAAGCCGCCGAGGGCAAGCTCGGCGGCACCTCCGCCACGGTCGGTCTGCTCCTCGACCGCTACCTCGAGGACCTGGCCCGCCGGGGCCACTCACCGAAGACGCTCGACACCTATGAACGCTACGTGAGGTCGACCATCCGGCCCGAGCTGGGCGACATCCCGGTCCGCAAGCTGACCGCCTGGGATCTCGACGCCCTCAGCGCCAAGCTGGCCAAGGCCGGCAAGAAGGCCTCGACGATCCGCCAGCATCACGCCATCCTGTCGGGGGCGCTCTCCCAGGCGGTGAAGTGGGGGTGGGTGACCACCAACGTGGCCCGCTCCGCGACCCCGCCGAAGGTCCGAATCGCGAAGGTCGAGCCGCCCACCGCCGAGCAGGTCCGCCAGCTGATCGCCGCCGCCGAGGAACGCAACCCGATCCTGGCCGCCCTGGTCATGCTCGCCGCCCTGACCGGCGCCCGCCGCGGGGAGCTGTGCGCGCTCCGCTGGTCCGATGTCGACCTCGACGCCGGCCGGCTCCAGATCGCCCGGGCCATCATCGTCGTACCCGAGCAGGCGCCGATCGAGAAGGACACCAAGAGCCACGCCGCCCGGACCCTGGCCCTCGGCGACGCCGGCACCACCCTGCTACGGCTGCACCGGGAGCAGATCCTCGAGCGGGCCCGGATCGGCCTGGCCAAGATCGCACCGGATGCGTTCGTGTTCTCCACCCGGCTCGACTGCACGACCCCGGTGCGCCCCGACGTCGTCTCGCAGTTCTTCACCCGCGTCCGCGACGAGCTCGGCCTCGGCCACGTACACCTGCACTCGCTACGCCACTTCGCCGCCACGCAGCTGGCCGCTCAGCCGGGCGTCACGGTGCGGACGATCGCCGGCCGCCTCGGTCACGCCGATGCGTCACTGACGATGCGGGTGTACGCCGCGTTCTTCCCCGCGGCCGATGTCGACGCCGCCGACCACCTCGGCCGCGCCTTGACCAGCGGGTGACCTCATGGACAACACGTTGGACCCCGCAACCCATGGACAACACCCTTTGCGCGCGCTTCGCCACCGCCGGATCGGTGCGGGTCTGAGCCTGCGAGGGGCTGCGCGCCTGGCGGGGTGTACGGCCGGGCACTGGTCGCGGGTCGAGCGCGGCGAACGGCGGGTGTCGGTAGCGATGGCCATGGCGATGGCGGAGGCGGTGAGGCTGGATCCCGCCGAAACAGCGGCCCTGCTAGGAGTGGCGGTCGAAGATGTGGGCCGGTCGTGGCAGGCGTGATCCGGTACAGCATTCACGCCCGTCGTCAGATGGCAAGACGGCGAATTACCGAGAGCGAGGTGAACCAGGCTGTCGGGTTCGTCGAGACCAGCTACCCGTCCCGGGACCACCCTGACCGCCTGGTCGTGCTGGGGAGGACGATCGACGGGCGACGACTCAAGGTCATCACTGTCGAGACTGACGATGGCCTGCTCGTAGTAACGGCCGCGGACCGGGACGAGATAGCCTGATGGGCGTGCTGGTCGAGCAGGACACCGAGACGGGCGCCTTTCACGTGGTGCTGAACGACCACCCGGTCGTTTCAACAGTGCACGTCGACGAGTTGGTGATGGTGGACCTGGACGAGGCGGGCGAACCGGTCAGCGTCGAGTTCGCGGCACCGCCGTCCGAGACGGAGAGGGCGTTGCTCCATGAGCGCTTCCCTCAATTCAAGGACCTCCCGGCGCTCCGTTCGCTCGTCTGAACAACGCCCGTTTTAAGCGCGTCCGGCACCATCACATTGCCGCCCCCCCTTTGCTCATGTTGAGGACGGCAAGCCTGATTTGCCGGGCTACGGTTGAAGCGGAGCCCCAAATCGAATGCCACTATCAGGTAACCAGATTGACTCACTCGGGAAGCGGCTTAAGGCTTCAGACCAGGTGGCCACCGATGATCTGGATCTATTGGAGGAGCTTCTCAGTGAGCACGCCGCGGCACTCCTCGCTCTTGAGGATCGGCTGCGCTCACTAGGCCTGTCTCCCCACGGGCGGCTTAAGACATCGCGGACCATCGTCGAGAAGTTGCAACGCGGGCCGCTCAGCCTTCGAGGCGTGCACGATTTGGCGGGCACCCGCGTGGTTCATAAGATGACGCTGGATCAGCATACTGAGCTCTCCGAGGCAATCCTCCGAGTCTGCCCAGGGGCGAAGCTTCTCGATCGGCGAGTGCAGCCAAGCCACGGATACCGCGCCGTCCACGTCAACACAAAGGTCGACGGCCGCTGGGTCGAGATCCAGCTCCGCACTCTCTACCAGGACACTTGGGCTCAGACCACGGAGTGGTTCGCTGACCGATGGGGGAGACAGATGCGATATGGCCACGCACCAAACGACCCTGATGCTCCCTTCGGTGCTCAAACTTCTCCTCCGTATACCAGAGGCGAGGCGTGGGCGATCTGGCTTCGCCTATCCGACCAAATCAAACAGGTCGAAGCCGATGAGAACGCAGGCTCCATCGACCCGGAGAACCTGGTCCGGAAGGCGGTCTATGTAATGCGGGACGCGCTCACGCTTCCCGACGTGCCAACCGCACCGGCCCTTCCCTTACCGAGTAACCGGGGTCCGGGAGTGCTTGGCGAAGAAGACGGCGGTACGGTGACACCGTGAAGTACTTCCTGCTGGTGTACGACCGTCCCCGGGGCGCTCTCGTGGAGGAGCCTCGCGAGTTCGACGATCATCTGGCAGCTCTACGAGTGAGGTTCGACCGCGAGCGGAACGACCACAACGCCAACCACGAGATCGTCGTGCTCAGCGGCGAGGATGTCGAATCGCTAAAGCGCACGCACAGTCGATACTTCGGCAACCAGGACGGACTTGAGCGCGTAGCGACCGGCGGCACCTCCTAGTTGCCGCGGTCCCGGACGCGCCGCTGCCCCCGACCGAAGCCGAAGGCAGCGAGAGGGGGAAGTACACCCGGGGGAACTACGCCGAAGGTTGATCCGTACCTTTGCCGATGAGCGCCAGCATCGTCCGGCTGCCCAGCTCTGCCATCCTGTCTTCGGCCTCGGCGAGCCGCTCCCCGACGACACAATCGAGTTCCTTCAGCAACTCGTCTGACTCGGGATGCCGCCGGCGTAGTTCTTCGAATTTCTCGGAGTAGAGCTCGTCAGCGGAGGGCTCTCCGGGGCCCGCGGTCATCAGGAACCTGGCGCTCGCCGGCGCCAGGTCGACCATCTCGCCGTCACTGCCAGTCACCAGAGCCATGGCGTTTTTCCGGTTGTCGAACGCCTCGATCTGTACGGCCGCATCGCCGAGACGCGACACGAACAGTCCGGTGTGGACAAATCCGGCGTTGGTCGCGTGGATCATCGTCGACATGTCGCCAGTGGTGACCTGCACTTCGGCGGCATCGTTGCGTACCGCAAGCTGGATCCGTCTCCTGCCGGACTGGTCGACCACGTTGCAGCCGAGCACGTTGATCGTGCCGTCGTGCGCTGGCGCGAGGAGGTCCTCGAGTGCGGTGAGCCGTCGGTTCAGGTCTTTGGTCGTGGTCATGGTTCTCCTTCGGGTTTGGGTGGTCCGGGTCGGTGCGCTTCGGTGGACGGGGGGGGTTGGCGACCGGCAAGCGCGCCATGCCGAGCGTCAACGTGGGATCGTGGGCCAGGAGGGCATCGACGGTGGCCACCAGGCGAGGGATGAGCGAGTCCTTGTAGTAGAAGGGCAGCGCGTTGCGGACGCCGTCCAGCTCGGCAGCGCTGAACGGCTCGGAGGGTCCGTCACTCCTCCACCAAGTCCGGTCGGGCGCCTCCGTGCCGTCATCGAGCGCGTTAGCCGTCACAGCCCCGGCTCTCTGCGAGTTCGCTAGCGTCCGTCATTGTCGTACCCCCTAGTAGGTATGGCGACGCCCCGGGGATGCTCGCAACATCGCCCGGGGCTCACTCGTTACCGTCCTCCTCCTCCTCCACCTCGTCTGTCAACCCGATCACCTTGGCTTGGCGGACCGCCGACTCCGTGCACTCCACGCAGAACATGACGGTGATCTCGTAGGACTCGTTCTCGTCGTCCTCGTCGTCGATTTCCCCGCTGTCAACCACAACGCCCCCACCATCGAAATGCCGATGGCAGTTCGCACAATCCCAGTCGTCCATGAGCAACCCACTGATGGTCCAGCGTTCATTGGCCATTGATTTCTCCTTTCGGTCGGTTGGTCAGTTATGGCCCCGGGTCACAGTCCGGCCATAGCCTGCGTGGCGGCGTTCTCCCGGAAGAGGTCGCCTTCCCGGATGTAACGCCTCAGCATGGCAACCGACTTGTGCCCGGTCGTCGCCATGATGCTGCGCTCCGAGGCGCCGGCACGGGCTGCCGACGTGGCCAGGCCGCCCGGAGCGAGTGGCCCGCGTAACGTGCGGGGTCGATCCCCGTGGCGGCGATTGTCCGCTTCACCACCAGGGCGACGGCTTTGCCGGACAGCCGCTTGTCCCCCATGCGCTTGCGGGGGAACGGCCGAAAGATCGGCCCGGACTCGATGCCAGAAGCGGCCAACCACGCCCTATACGCCCTCACCGGGCACACATCGGGGTTGGGAAGGTACGGAACCCCCAGCTTCCGGCCAGCGCCCTCCTGATCGGTCTTGGACCGTCTGATCAGGACGGTCAGACCGTTTGGGCCCTCGACGACGTCAGCAACGTCGAGGCCGACGAGCTCGGACCGCCGAAAACCGCCGGCGAACCCGATCAACAACAGCGCACGATCACGGATCCCCAGCAGATCGTCGTCAAGGACAGCCATCATTGCTCGCAGGTCCTCGATCAGGATCGGTAGCTTGCCCTCTTGAGCGGTACCGAGCGTGCGGCGGATGCCCTGCATGGTGATCCGGACCCGGGCGGTCTTGGTCGGCGACTCGTGCCCGGCCGCCTGGTGGGCCTGGCTGATCGCCGACAGCTTCACGCCGATGGTCGCGACCTTCGCCCAGCCGGCCAGATCCGACACGTACAAGGCGACCGTCTCGGGCGTCGCCGGCAGAGCGTCGAGGCCTCTGATGTCGCACCAGGCCGTGAAGTCCCGCCACGCCGTCCTATAGATCCGAACGGTACGGGGGCTCTTGGACGCCACGGCGTACCGTCGGGCCTCGTCACAGAGCGCCTCGTAGGTGAGAAGCCCGAACGGGCGAGAGTCAGGGATTGCCGGCAGCAGGGCGGTCATGCCGCCGCCGGCGGGGTGGGTGTTACCGTTGCTGCCGTCATCAGGGCTCCTTACCTGGTGGCCGAGCCCCGGGCCGGTCACACGGCGCCGGGGCTTTCTCTCGGATGGGGCCTACGAGGCGGTCCGAACCATCCCTACAAACATCCCTACAACCCGATGGATTTGAGTGCTCATCGAGGTTGCTAGGTGGTCCGAACTATGCCTGTGACCTGCACCGGAGTGCCTTGGTGTATCTCTGGGAAGGTTCCTGTTACAACTTTTGGATCCGGATGTTGGAGGTTCGAGCCCTCCCCCGCCAGCCACCTCCGGTGCAGGTCAGAGCCAGGTCCCTACTTTCGTGGCCGCCTTATCGGGAGGAGTCCCTAGTCGTCTCATCCGGGCAATACGGCATGGGGGTGGGATAATCTGCGGAGTGACACCGAGCCGGCGTGGAAGGAGGGTCAGCCAATGATGCGAGAGGCATGGGTTGACTTCAACGATGTCCATGACAATCGGACCACGACCCTCCTGAAGCTCGTCGAGGCCGGCGTCGTCGAAGTTGGCCGCCACCTGACCGTCGGTGACCATGACGGCAACGTCTGTAGAGCCATTGTCGTCGGCATCGACGGGCAGATCGTCCAGCTTCGTATCTAGGCGGGGTCCATCGCGACAGCAAGCACTTTCTGCGTCCCCTGCTCAGGAATAGTCGTCATTTTCTGCTCGACGAATTCGCTGTTGCTCGAAACCCCGCTGCCCAGTCCGGGGTCCGTAGGTCCCCAGTTTTCGGGGCTCTGCCGTGCCTTCTCTATACGACCCACAAAATGTCTCAGGGGTGCCTTCGCCAAACCCTTGGTTCGTCGCGCTTTACCATCGCTAGAAGAGAAGGCGAATCTTGTCAGTCCACCCCATAGTCCAGGGGAGTTCATAGGCAGCGTGTACTCCTGCTTTGGGGCAACGTCCCTCTGTAGAGACGGTTCTAACGGCATCCTCGGCTCAGACTCGGGGGCTGGATCCTTCAGTTCGCGATCGCCGTCTCGAACTAACGCAGTGGGTTTGCCATCGGAGTACCAGCGGTCCATGTGAAGCCCGTAAGGGTCTTTGTACCAGCCCTCCTCGTGCACGTCGCAACCATAGCCGCCCTACAACCGATTTCCTGATCTGCACTCCAAGCGGCGCGCGATGACATTCTGGCTGCGCTCGAATACGCAGCCCTTTCAATGGGCATAACGGCGAGTAGTGCCACTTGGCGCCGCAGGACTTTCCTCGGTTGCCCAAACATGCACAAGTTTCTGTACATGATTCGGCAGTCCGGGTAGCGTGACACGGGTGTCGGTCCCTGCCCGTACCGAGGTGCTCACCACCAGCGACGCCAGATCACGTCTCACGTCGATCGTGGCCGAGTTCCGTAGCCAAGGTGAGGCCGCCGCGCCCATGTTCTTCGGCTCGCACCGCAAGGCCGGAGCCGCGGTCGTCCCGGTGGCGCTCGTAGACCGGCTGCTGCCGCTGATCGAGGACCTGGTGATCGCCGAGAGGGTGGCAGAACGCTACGACGGCGACGACGGGACGCGGCTCAGCTTCGAGGAGCTCGCCGCCGCGACTGGCTTCGACCGCAGCCAGTTCGACTGACGGGTGCCGAAGCGGCGGCGACTGGCGGCGTTGCCCGCGGTCCGCGATGACATCAACGGTCGCGGTCGAGCAGCGTGAGGAGCTGTTCGTCTACTTCCTCACCGCCGCCCGGCTGGGGCGGTTGCCCGAAGGCGTGAAGCTACCCCGCGACCGGACCTCGGGAAGCGATGACAGGCGGCGCGCCAGTCCTCCAGACCCGCGGGAAACACCTCCTCGCAAGGACGCAAACAAAACGCGCGAGACGGACCCTCCATTGACTCTGTCAAGAAGGCTCAACGAGTACCGCCCTGACTCGGCCAGAAGTTAGCGACTCGGCGAGNNCGCAGGCCGTCGAGCACCATCGCGACGAGCCGTTCGGCCTGCTCGGCGGAGAGTGTGCTGTTCATGCACATGGGCGAGACCAGCTGCATCAGGTCCTCGCCGTCGATGTCCGATCGGGCTTGGCCCGCTCCCTGCGCCCTGGCTAGCACCCGGTTGGCCGCGGCCCAGACGCGGTCGCGCGACGCCGATTTCAGGTCGGGGTTCTTCTCGAACGCTTCGTGCAGCTCGTTGAGGAAGGTGCGCTTGGCCCGGCCGTATTCGACGTAGGCGTGCAGCCAGGCCTCCAGGGCCGCCCACGGGTCGAGGTCGTTCAACCCCCGCTCCGCCGAGCCCACCAGCACATCCACGTCATCGCGATAGACCGCTTCTACCAGATCGATCCGGTTCGGGAAGTGTCGGTACAGGGTGCCGACACCCACCCCTGCTTGCTTGGCGATGGCCTCGAGCGATGCGCCGCCCCCCTGGTCAGCGAAAACCTTGCGGGCGGCGCCGAGTAGGAGTTCGTAGTTACGCCGCGCGTCCGCACGAAGCGGCCGGCCCCCCGTCTCCCCTTCGATGTTCGCTTCGTGCTGGACGGTCACGGTCCTGCGCCTCCAACCACTTTCTCTAAAACCCTTGCCAAACGGAGGCACCCTCCGTATACTAANNTCGACGCCACCATCGTCAACGTTGCCCTCCCCCACATCCAGCGCAGCCTCGGCTTTTCGAGCTCGTCCCTCTCCTGGGTCCTCAACGCCTACGTGCTGACCTTCGGAGGACTGCTCCTGCTCGGGGCCCGGGCCGGCGACCTGCTCGGTCGGCGGCGGACGTTCATGGCCGGGATCGCACTGTTCACCTTGAGCTCGCTGGCCGGAGGTTTCGCCCCCAACGCCTCGATGCTGTTGGCGGCCAGAGCCCTCCAGGGTGTAGGCGGAGCCATGGCGGCCCCCGCCGCGCTGGCTCTTTTGACCACGATCTTCGCCGAAGGGGAGGCGAGGGTGCGGGCCATCGGCCTGTTCACCACCGTCTCCGCAGCTGGCGGGGCCACCGGCTTGGTCGCCGGCGGCCTGCTCACCGAGTGGGCGTCATGGCGATGGGTGATGTTCGTCAATGTCCCTATCGGTCTGGCCGTGCTGTTTGTCGGCAGCGCGGTGCTGATCGAGACCCCCCGCCGGCACGGCCGGTTCGATCTGGCCGGCGCGGTGACGTCCACCGCCGGAATGACCGCCGTGGTGCTCGGATTGGTCGAAGCCGGGACCTCCGGTTGGACGGCGCCCATCACTCTTGGCTCTCTTCTCGGCGGCGTCGCCCTGCTGGGGCTGTTCGTGTTGATCGAGACCACCGCGACGGAGCCGATCCTCCCCCTGCGGATCCTGGCCAACCGCACCCGGGCCTCCGCCAACGCCGCCCGCGGCCTGGGCTACGCCGGAATGTACGGGATCATCTTCTTCCTCACCCAGTTCCTGCAGGACATCCAGGGTCGATCCTCCCTGATCACCGGGATCGGATTCCTGCCCACCCCGATGTCGGTGTTCCTGGCCGCTCAGGTCACCAGCAAGGTGCTGGTTAACCGGCTCTCGGCCAAGGTGCTCATGATCATGGGCACCACGCTGTCAGCCGGCGGGCTGCTGCTGGCCACCCAGCTCCACACCGGCTCCACCTATCCACAGGTCCTGGCCAGCCTCATCCTGATCGGCACCGGCATGGGCGTCTCCTTCGTCAGCCTGACCACCGCCGGTTTGGCCGGTGTCGCACCCTCGGACGCGGGTGCCGCCTCTGGACTGATCAACGTGATGCAGCAGCTGGGAGCGGCCCTGGGCCTGGCCGTGCTCGTCACCATCTTCGACACCGTGACCTCTGCCACCCACACAGTCGGTCTCAGCCAGGTGGCCGCACTGCGAGGAGCGGCCGGCGCGGCCGCCCGGGCCGCCTTGGTGCACGGGATGGATGTGACGTTCGCAGCCGGCGCCGGCTTTGCTCTGGCCGCGCTGGTCATCGTGGTGCTCTTCGTCCGCACCCCGGCTCGGGCCGTCGTCGATCTGCGGATACCGGCGGACTTGGAGATGGAAGCGGCCTGAACATATCTGCCATCCTGCATCCATGCAGACCCTGTATGAGGCAGCCGGCGGAGCCGATGGGTTGCTGCGTCTGGCTGGTGCCTGGCACGCCAGGGTGATGGCTGACGAGGTGGTGAGCCACGCCTTCAGCCACGGTTACCGTCCCGACCACACCGAGCGGCTCGCCGCATACTGGGCAGAGGCACTTGGCGGTCCGACGAGGTATTCCGAGGCGTATGGTAACGAGACATCCGTTGTGCGCATCCATAGCGGCGACGGCCCGCACGAGGAGATGGATCGTCGAGCGATCGCTTGCTTCGATCAGGCTCTACTGGACACCGCCTTGGCGGGCGACGACCGGCTTCGCCAAGTGTTGCACGACTACTTCGCTTGGGCGACGATGACCACGATGTCCCGGTATCACGGCTCGGCAGACGACGTTCCTGACGGCCTGTCCATTCCTCGCTGGTCGTGGGACGGGCTGGTGGCTACCGATCCTGCCGATAGGTGAGTTAGTCACCGGCCGCTCACCTTGAAACGAGCCCATACCGGCGTATCGCAAGGTGTAGCGTCCACGGTTGACACGACTGGTGTACCCGCACCGTGTCGGATATTGCCGCTCCGTCGGCGGCGTCTCGGGGGCGTTGCTCCAGACCCTGGTAGCGCAAAGCACGTGCGTTTGTCCACCAGGGTGGTCCCAAATGGCCCTCACAACGTTTTCGCGATCAGCGGACGGCGTCCGCGGTGTCCGCTCGGGTCTCGGCTGGTCGTTGTTGATCGCGGTGGTCATGGTCGGACTGACGGGATGTGGTGGAGGCTCCAAGTCCGCCGCGCCCACAACGTCCACGACGGCGAGCTCGTCGTCGTCTTCGCCCGCGTCGGCGAGCTCGTCGTCAACAACCGCGTCGGTGATCCCCGCGTCTACCTCACCGACGCCGAGCACCCCTACTCAGGCACTTACGTTCTGTTCTCCGAGTCAGCTGCAAGCCAGCTTCCTTGGGCATAACGGTGGTGGAGGCACGGGGTTTTACGGATTCGAGGTGACCAACATCGGGACTCGGTCATGCCCCATCGGAGGCTTCTTCGGGGTTTCGGTGTACGACCAAGCCGGACAGTTGTTGATCGCGACCGACTCCCGCACTGTGGACGTCAACCCTGAAGTACCCGCAGCCGTGCCAACCGTTGTCCTAGCGACAGGACAGACGGCATCAGCGCTTCTCGAAGGTGAGACGGGGCCGGCAGCCGGCGCGCCCGCCTGCCCGGCCTACACCGCGTACGAGATAACCCCTCCCAGCGACTCACAATCCGTTCGTTTGCCGTCGGACTACAGCCTGTGCTCTATCAAGATTCACCCGGTCGTTTCCGGCGACTCGGGGGGTGCAAGCGCCGGCTGACGGGTGCTCCTTCCCTTGATCTTGTAGGCCCTCGTTCTTGGTAGCACTTCCGATTCTTGGTCCCAACGGCGACCGAAGGAGGTCACGACCGAAGGAGGTCGCTTGTCTCCAAAGAAGCGAAAGTGCGCCCTCCTCTAGGAGACCGTCAGGTGCTTGTAAGTCACCTTGCCGTGGTCGGGGTTGGTCACCGTCAGGTCGTACGTGCTCTTCGCCGCGGTGCCAGGAGGCACCGTGATGGTCACTTGGAACGAGGTGGCGGTAATGGAGCTGGGTGCGCCCACGGTGGCCCCGGCGATGTTGGTAGTCACGGTTAGGCCGGATTGGAAGCCGGTGCCGTCCACGGTCACGGTGGTCGCCGATCCCGGCACCAGCGGGGGGCTCACGGAGGTAACCGTGGGTTGGGCGTCGATCGTCAGGCAGCCCGTGCATGTGCCCTGACCTCCAACCGTCGTAACCGTGACGTTGACCGCGCCGGGCGCGGCGCTGGAAGCCACGCTCACGCCGACCGAAAGAGTGGTGGCCGATTTCCAGGTGGTGGAGGTCACCGTGATGCCGGTCTCGGAGAAGGACACCGTGGCGTTGTTGGTGAACTCGGTCCCGGTCAGTGTCAGCGTGGCCTTGGTGGGCTTGGTCGGCGATGAGCCCTGCACTACATCAGCCGGGCTCACGGCGGTGACCGTGGGGGCCGGAGGGACGACCACGGTCGCGCTGGACGTGATGGTCCGGGTCGTGCCGAGTTGGTCGCTGACCGTCGTGCTGACGGTGAAGGTGCCCGTCGTGGTGTACACGTGCGAGCCGGTGATCTTGGTCCCGGTGATGGTGCCCGCGCTGGGTGGCGTGCCGTCACCCCAGTTGATCGTGGCGCTGTAGACCGGGCCGCCCTGGTTGCCGGGGGTGATGACGGCCACCTCGATCTTGGAGTTGGGGATGTCCTCGTCGAGATGGGAGTTCTTGCCTGTGAGGGAGAACGGCGTTTCCACCGTGACGATGACCGCAGTCGAGCTGTAGCTGACGTTGTAGGCGTGGGGACCGAAGCTAAACGCCGAGAAGGCGCCGCTCTCTGACGTGGCGCCGCTGATCACGTCGTAGCTGTTGCCCAACGTCGGTGAGCCCACCGTGTTGATGGCGAGCGTGCCGGCGAGGGTGTCGGTGCCGCCGGTCAGCCCCGACACACCTGTGGAGGCGTCGACGGTGGCCTGGAAGGTTCCCGTAGACGTCTGCGTGTAGACCGCACCGCCCGTCAGCGCCATGCTGTCCCCGTCCGACACCGCGAGGGTCCCGGCGTTGGTCGTCGTGGTGGACTCGTCCTGCTTCGTGCTCACACCACCGATCGTCACCGTGCCGTTGTTGATCAGGTTGGCCTCGATGTAGTCGTCATTGGAGGTGGCGCCCTCGGTCACGAAGGTGCCGTCGTTGGTCAGGGGGCCGCCGTTGACGTCGGCGTACCCGCCCCCCGACTCTGAGTCGAGGACGAACGTCCCGTNNCCCCGGCGGCCCCGACGACCGTCACCATCTGGCCGGAGGGGATGGTGCCGCTCACCGTGTCGGTGTTCTCGATGGTAAACGAACCCGCCCCGACGCTGTCAGCCAGGGTGGAGCCGTTGAAGAGACCCACCGCGTTGGCCGACTCGGTCCCACCCGACTGGGTGAACGTCCCGTTGCTCAGCGTCATCGCCCCGGTGTCGGTCAGGGTGCCCGCACTCTGCGTGAAACTCGAACCACCGGTCAAAGCCAAGCCGGCGCTCGAACCGACCGTGAAGGACCCGTTGTTGGTGGTCAGGGTGCCCTCGTCCTGATCGTTGGACACACCACCGAGCGTCACCGTGCCGTTGTTGATCAGGTTGGCCTCGATGTAGTCGTCGTTGGAGGTGGCGCCCTCAGTCTCGAAGGTGCCGTCGTTGGTCAGGTTGCCGCCGATGACGTCGGCGTAGCCGCCCCCCGACACCGAGTCGAGGACGAACGTCCCGTCGTTGGTAACCCCCGCGCCGGCCAGGGAGGCGTTGCTGTTGACGCCGGACGCCCCGACGACCGTCACCATCTGGCCGGAGGGGATCGTGCCGCTCACCGTGTCGGTGTTCTCGATGGTAAACGAGCCCGCCCCGGCGCTGTCAGCCAAGGCGGCGCCGTTGAACAGACCCACCGCGTTGGCCGACTCCGTCCCGCCCGACTGGGTGAACGTGCCGCCGCTCAGCGTCAGCGCCCCGCTGTCGGCCAGGGTGCCCGCGCCCTGCGTGAAACTGGAAGAACTCGTCAAGACCAAGTCGCCCGCAGGGACGCTTTGGGTGGCAGCCGTAATGGTGAAGGACCCGTTGTTGGTCGTCAGGGTGTCGTCGTTCTGGTCGGTCGTCTCGCCCGAGATGGTGACCGTACCCCCGCTGTCATTCGTGAGGTTGGCCTCGATGTAGTCGGGGTTGGAGGTGGCGCCCTCGGCCTCGAAGGTGCCCTTGTTGGTCAACGTGACACCGGCTGTGCCGTTGTTGTACAACTCGGCGTAGCCGCCGCTCGGCACGGAGTCGAGGATCAACGTCCCGTCGTTGGTGACGTTCGCGGTCAGGGTGGCGATGCTGTTGACCCCGGAAGCACCGACGACCGTAACGGTCTGGCTGGAGGGGATCGTGCCGCTCAGCGTGTCGGTGTTCTCGATGGTAAACGAGCCCGCCCCGGCGCTGTCAGCCAAGGTGGCGCCGTTGAAGAGGCCCACCGCGTGCGCCGACTCGGTCCCGCCCGACTGGGTGAACGTGCCGCCGCTCAGCGTCATCGCTCCGGTGTCGGTCAGGGTGCCCGCGCTCTGCGTGAAACTCGAAGAACCCGTCAAAGCCAAGCCGGCGGTGGCGCCGACCGTGAAGGACCCGTTGTTGGTGGTCAGGGTGCCGTCGTTCTGGTCGGTCGTGGCGCCGGAGATGGTGACCTTACCGCCGCTGTCATTCGTGAGGTTGACCTCGATGTAGTCGGGGTTGGAGGTCGCGCCTTCGGTCTCGAAGGTGCCGTTGTTGGTCAACGTGACACCGGTCGTGCCGTTGTTGTACACCTCGGCGTAGCCACCGCCCGACACGGAGTCGATCTCAAACACGCCGTGGGCGTTGATGTCGCTGCCCGTTGTAGTGGCGAGGGTGAGCGAGGAGTTGACGCCGGAGGTCCCCGACACGTCGACGGTCTGGGTGCCGGAGGTCCCGCCGAGGGTCAGCGTACCCGCCGATGCGCTGCCCGAAATGGTCACCGTGTAGGTGCCGGCGACTGTGATGCAGGCATTGTCCATCGTCGTCGGCGCGACGCCAGTAGACCAGTTGGAGGCGGTGTTCCACGCTCCTGACGCCGCAGTCTTCCAGCTGTCAGAGCAGGTGATTTCGGGGCGGATGGCCGGACCCGCTTGCTCGACATCGGGTCGGGCGGCGGGACGGCTGGCGATGTGACGCACCGCGGCGGGACGGTCGGCGGAGCGCGCCAAGTCACGGGACCTAGCGGCGGTGGGATGGGCGACGGCCCGATGCGCCGGCGCCGCGAACGCCTCCGAGCTCATGCCGATCAGCGGCAGGCTGAGGGCGACACCCAGGCCCAAGGCTGCGGTCATTGCCCCTAGCCGCTTCCCGTCTCTGGCGGCTCTGTGGCTCAAGACGCGCACAATGCCGTAGCCCGACCGCGTTTGAATCCCCATAATTCGTCGCACCCCTTCGACTCGTCCCTAAATCCCTAATTCGGACAGTAGCGCCGGGGAAGTTCGCTGTCCATAGCCCGAATGGCTTAGTTCGCATAGCCCCGAATGGCTTAGTTCCATAGCCCGAATGGCTTAGTTAGTTGCTCGCTTCCCGAACCGAGTTCCGGCCACCACTGGGCTGGGATACGGAGCAACGCGTATTGCCGACGAGCGCGTATCACTAACTGGTCAGCGCGTATCACTACCAAGAAGGAGTTGGGCTTAAGTGCTGGATGGGTTATAGCGATTACGCGCCCACTACTTATAGCCGATTTAGTGGTGGAGACTCGAACATCCGTCGAAGAAGTCGCTCATGATCAATAAACGTGCCGATTGATCCAGCCGCACCCGGACGGTATGTTGGGACTAAGATCGTCTCTATGTCTCAACGCGAGCTCGAGCCGGCCGCCCGGCCAGGCGCCGGTCCCAGACCTGGTCGGTGGCAACCCCGGCCGGTCGGACCGGAATCGTTGCTGTGGCGCTACGCCGGCGACCACCGCCTGGGCTTGACCGGCCTGTCGGCGGGCATCCTGCAGTTGATGCACCCGGCCATAGGCGCCGGGGTGGCCGAGCACTCGGCGTTCTTCGAGGACCCCTGGGACCGGATCCTGCGCTCGATCCCACAGATACTCGGCGTGGTGTACGACCCCGAGCCGGAGGCCCTCGGCCATCGGGTGCGCGACTACCACCGCACTATCAAGGGCGTCGACCATCGAGGCCGCCCCTACAACGCCCTGGCCCCCGCGACGTTCTGGTTCGCCCACGCCACCTTCCAGCACGCGGTCAAGCAAATGGTCGACCGCTTCGACCATCACCGCCTCACCGCCTCCGAGCGCGACGGCCTGTACCTCGACGGGGTTGAGTGGTACCGGCGCTACGGGGTGAGCATGCGTCCGGTGCCGACCGGCTACGCGGCCTTTCGGATCGAGTGGCAGCGCCAGTGCGGCGAGGTCTTGGAGATGACGCCCGCGGCCGAGCGGGCGGTCGACATCGCCCTGCACGCTGGCTCGCAAGATCTGCCGTTCCTGCCGTTGTGGACCAGGCCATTGCAGCCGCTGGTCGTCTCGCCCGTCCTGCGCCTGACCGCCATCGGGGGACTGCCCGGTGCGGTCCGGAAACGGTTCGCCATCCCGTGGCGACCGGACGAGGAGGCCGAGTACCGGGTGCTGCAGCTGGCGGTCCGTGAGGGGTGGCGGTTCGTGCTCCCCGGCTTGCGGTACGGGCCCACTGCCGCCGCGGGACGCCGGACGGCCGCCGAACGACGCCGGACGGCTGCCGCCGAACGACCACGCGCCGCGGCCTCCTGACATGCCCCGACGCTCTCCGACTCTCAGCGTGGAGGCTTTTCTGGCCGGACTCGAAGACCCGGCCGTCGCCGACGACGAGGCCACCGCCGCCATGCTCGACGCCACCAGCGCCCTCCTCGCCACCTATGGGGTGCGCCGTTGGAGCATGGATGACGTGGCCGAACGGTCCGGCGTCGCGCGGGCCACCGTATACCGCCGCTTCGAGAGCCGTGATGAGTTGGTGCACGCCACGCTGGCGCGCGACGCCCGCCGCTTTTTCGAGGCCATCGCTGAGGCGGTGGCCCACATCGACGCCATCGAGGACAAGGTGGTCGAGGGTGTCCTGGTCGGCCTGCGCCTCGCCCGGCAGTCGCTGATGTCTGGGCCGCAGAGCCGCGACACCAACGGTCTCCTGTCGTTGCTCACAGCCGCGCCCGTATTAGCCCTGGCCCGCAGAGCGCTCGTCGAGCGTTACCAGGTCGTGACCGGCGCCGAGCTACCGGCCGAGGGTCTCGCCGAGGCCGAACTGGTGGCGGAGGCGTTGGTGCGGTTGGGCGTATCCTTTGTCCTCATGCCGGACTCGGTCATCGACCTCGACGACACCGACTCGGCTCGGCGGTCCCTCCGCCGGGTCGTGGGGCCGTTGCTAACGCCGGACCAGTAACTCAGGCCGCTTCGAAGTGGACCACCACGTCGAGCTCCTCGACGCCGCGCACCACCTGGAGCGTCAGGGCCCCATCGGGCCCCACCCCGTCCACCGCCGCCAGCAAGGCGTCGATGGAACCCACCGGCTGACCGCCGGCGGCCACGATCAGGTCGCCGCGCTGCAGGCCGGCCGACGCGGCCGGGCTGTCGTCCGCCACGTCCCGTACCAGCACCCCGTCGCGCGGCTCGAGGCCGACGGCGGCCCGGAGGCGTCTGGCCACGTGCGGCGGGGCCAGGGCCACGCCGAGCCGGCGTCGGGTGGGCGCTTCGCCCCGAGACAGGGCATCGACCCGGGACCGCAGCGCGGCGCTGGCGGGCAGGGCCAGGTACAAACCGTCGCCGGGCCGGTGGGTGTTGATGGCGACCAGGCGCCCTTCGGTGTCGACCAGGGGTCCCCCGGACGAACCGCGCCCGAGCGGCGCGCTGTGCTCGATCCCGTCGGTGATCAACCGGCCCCGAGGTCCCCGAAAGTTGCGACCGACCGAGGAGACCGTGCCGAAGGTGACACGGACGCCGCCGCCACCGGACGGGAGGGCGAGGGCGAACACCGGGGCGCCCTGAGGCGTCACTCCGTCGTCGGCCCACGTGATGGGCGGGGCGTCGCCGGTATCGACAGCCAGCACGGCCAGGTCTCCATCGGCGTCTACCCCTTTGACGGTCGCGGTCACCGACCGCCCGTCCGCGAAGGTGACGGTGGTTTCCTCCCCGCGCAGGTTGTGGGCGCTGGTCACGACCACCCCGGAGCCGACGACGATGCCGGCGCCCCGCCCCTCGGCCCGACCGATGCGGACCACCGCGCCCCCGGCGCCCTCCAAAACCTGGCTGGTGGCGGTGGTCAGCTCATCGAGTAATGACATGTTGGGCTCCTTGGGAGTAGCTTGTTAGTTGCAAGTTACTCCTTGGCCGCCGATAACGGAAGGGGAAAAATAATGAGCCTCTCGACCGCCAGCGCCCTCTCCGGAGCGTTGGCCCGGGTGGGTGACCGCTGGTCCCTGCTGGTGGTGGACGCCCTCAGCGACGGTCCCCGCCGGTTTGCCGAGCTCGAGGCGGCCGTGCCGGGGATCGCCACCAACGTGCTCACCCAGCGATTGCGCCGCCTCGAGGCGGACCGGATGGTGATCGCGGTCCCCTACTCCAACCGGCCCCGCCGGTTTGCCTACGAGCTGACTGAAGCCGGCCGTTCGCTGGATGGGGCCATGCGCCTCCTCGCCCAGTGGAGCGCCGACCATGGCGGCGGGGACGCCGACACCCCGGCCCATCCGGCGTGCGGGACCCCGATGGTGGCGCGCTGGTGGTGCCCGACCTGCGACCGCCCCAGCGATTCCGGCCCACCCGAGGTCATCTGGGTCTGACTCCCAAACCGACCAAGTCGACGTCAGCGGACTCGGTCAACCCTCGTTGCGGGTTCGGACCACGGGGTGTACCGTGCCAGGCGACACGGAGGGCGTACCCGCACCGTGTTGGACTCTGTCGTCGACCTCGGCACCCTCCCGGGAGCGTTGCTCCGGATCCTGGTAGCGCGGCAAGCGAATGCGTTCATGGACGGAGAGGTGCCGAAAATTGCCCGCACAAGGCGTCACCCGTCAGCGGGTGCCCTCCGCATCTCGGACCCATTCCGATGAATGGGACCAGGAGTGCAGGAGTGCTCTTTCCCGGGGTGAAACTCTATGGACCAGCAAGTACGGTGACCTAGCGCGCCTCAGGCGTCGTTAAGGGGAGGGAATGGCAACAAACCGGTTCCTCACGGCGACGAGCATGCGCGCGCGCCGGCCGCGGGGCGACTGAGGACAATGGACGTCTTCATCGGCTACACCATTGCCGGCATCGCCATCGGCGCGGTCTACGCCATCGCCGCCACCGGTCTGGTGGTCACCTACACCACCTCGGGCGTGTTCAACTTCGCCCACGGGGCCACCGGCATGCTCATGGCCTTCCTCTACTGGCAGCTACGCGTCCATCAGCACTGGGCGGCGCCGGCGGCGCTGGTGATGGTGTTGCTGGTCGCGGCCCCGCTCTACGGGGTGTTGACCGAACGGGTGCTCATCCGGCCCCTCGACCCGGGTGACACGGGTACGACGATGGTGGTCACGATCGGTTTGCTGGTCATGTCCCTCGGGGTGGCCTACACCGTCTGGCCGGTCACGGCCGACCGCACCATCCCCTCCTTTTACGGGCCGTACGCCTTCGTCCGCCTCTTCGGAAACCGCATCCCGTATCAGGAATTCATCACCATCGGCCTGGCCGCGGCGGTGGCCGTCAGCCTGCGCTTCCTGTTCTTCCGGACCAGGATCGGTGTCGCCATGCGCGGGGTGGTAGACGACCGCCCGCTCATGGCCCTCAACGGCGGCTACCCGTACCGCCTCAACGCCCTCTCGTGGGCCATCGGTGCTTCCCTCGGGGCCCTCGCCGGCATCCTGCAGTCCGGCTCGGCCGGTGGCCTGCAGGTCCTCGACCTGACTTTCCTGGTCGTCAACGCCTACGCCGCCGCCCTGCTCGGCCGGCTCAAGAGCCTGCCCCTGACCTTCGCCGGGGCCATGATCCTCGGCTTGGCGGCGCAGTACCTCACCGGCTACGTCACCCTCAGCGGGTGGCTGTCGAATCTCAAGCCCGTGCTGCCGACATTCTTCCTCTTCGCCATCTTGCTCATCCTCCGTCCGGTTCGCCTGCGAGCCGGCGCCGCGACGGTCACCAACGCCCTGCGGGTGCCGTCTTTGAGCCGGAGCCTGGCGAGCGGGGCCGCCTTCCTGGCCGCGGCCGCCTTGGTGGAGCAGTTCCTGCATGGCGGGGTGGTCATCGGGGAGGCCAGCGAGGGCGTCGCCATTGGGGTCGTGGGTCTGTCGGTCGTGCTCCTCACCGGCTACGGGGGCCAGATATCCCTGGCTCAGTACGCCTTCATGGGCTTCGGCGCCTGGCTCTTCGGGAAGCTCGCCCCGGGCGGCGGGATCCTGGGTCTCGTCGCCGTGGCCCTGGTGTGCGCCGTGCTCGGGGCCATCGTGGCACTCCCCGCCCTGCGCCTCACCGGCCTGTATCTCGCCTTGTCGACGCTGGCTTTCGCGGAGCTGGCGTACGACCTGTTCTTCTCGCAGACCAACATCATGGGCGCGGAAGACGCGGTCCCCAGGGTGCACCTGCCCGGGGTGTCGCTCGCGGGCAGCAAGGCGGAGCTGTTCTTCGAGTGCGTGGTGTTCGCCATTTTCGCCGTGGGCATACTCGCCATCCGCCGCGGCAGCATGGGACGCCTCCTCATGGCGACCCGTGACTCGTCGGCCGCCTGCGCCACCCTGGGCGCCAACCTCACCTTGGTCAAGCTCCTGCTGTTCGCGGCATCCACGGCGATCGCCGGGGTCGGCGGTGCGCTTTGGGGGGGCGTCGAGCGCGAGGTGACCAGCCTCGACTTCGAGTACCAGCTCGGCTTGTCCCTCGTGCTGATCGTCTATATCTGGGGGTGCTGCTCACCGGCCGGAGCCCTCCTCGGCGGGCTGTCCCTGAGCCTGCTGTACCCGCAGATCGTGCCGCATCTACCAAGCCGCTGGTCGCAACTGGGCCTCATCCTGACCGGCTTGGGGGCTGTGAGCCTCGGGCGCAACCCCAACGGGATCATCGGGCAGATCTCCGACGGCTGGCAACGGGTGCGGCCACGCCTCGGTGGTCGCCTCGGCGACCCAGTATCCAGGTGGCCGGCCACGCTCCCCCAATCCGACGGGGAGGTGGTCGGCGTTGCCGCTGCTGCAGACGGCTGAGGTGGTCGTCCGCTTCGGAGGGATCCACGCCCTCAGCGGCGTCGACCTCGACGCAGAGGAGGGGTGCGTCACCGGGCTCATCGGTCCCAACGGGGCCGGCAAGACCACCACCATGAATGTCATCAGCGGCTTGCAGAGCCCGACGAGGGGCCGGGTGTTCCTCGACGGCGGGGACATCACCTCGAAGTCGGTGCACAAGCGGGCCCGGCTGGGGCTAGCCCGGACGTTCCAGCGGCTCGAGGTGTTCGGGTCGCTGAGCGCCAGGGACAACGTCCGGGTGGCAGTCGAGCTGCACCGCCGTTACAGCCGGACGAAGGTCGACGTTGAAGAGACCACGCTGGCGCTGTTGGAGCGGACCGGGATCGCCGGCCTCTCTGACCAGCGGGCCGACACCCTCTCCACCGGCGCAGCCCGACTCACCGAGCTGGCCCGGGCCCTGGCCACCAGCCCGCGGTTGCTCCTGCTCGACGAGCCCGGATCAGGGCTCGACTCCGCCGAATCGGAGGCCTTCGGCCACCTACTCGGGGAACTGGCCGCCGAGGGGCTCGGCATCTTGATGGTGGAGCACGACATGGAGCTGGTGATGCAGGTCTGCACCCGCATCCACGTCCTCGACTTCGGCGTCAAGATCGCGGAGGGGACGCCAGCGGAGATACGCGGCGACCCGAGGGTGCAGGCGGCTTACCTCGGTGCCGACGATGAGGCAGTTCCGCCCGAAGAGCTGGAAGGCGCGCCAGCGGGCGGCCATCAATGAGTCAGACTGCGACCCCGCCCGCGGTGGAGCTGATCGGACTCAAGGCCGCCTACGGTCGCATCGAGGTGGTGCACGGCATCGACCTGGTCGTCCCGGCCGAGAGCATCGTCGCCATCCTCGGCCCCAACGGGGCCGGCAAGACCACCACGTTGAAGGTCATCGACGGGCGCCACCCCACCAGCGAGGGCTGCGTCCACATCGCCGGTCGCCACGTGAGCGGCGCCACCCCTGACGCCCTGGCGCGGGCCGGTGTGTGTTCCGTCCCCGAAGGGCGGGGCATATTTCCCAACCTGACCGTGGCCGAGAACCTGTGGTTGATGACCCAGAGCCGGCTCAACCTCTCCTATGACGAGGTGCA
Organism: Acidimicrobiaceae bacterium; assembly: GCA_003156595.1. Taxonomy (GTDB): domain Bacteria; phylum Actinomycetota; class Acidimicrobiia; order Acidimicrobiales; family Palsa-688; genus PALSA-693. The sequence continues at coordinate 8,759 of PMHH01000121.1, read as the reverse complement.
GACCCGCGCCTATGCCCGGTTCCCGATCCTCGGCGAACGGCGGCGCCAGCTGGCCGGCACCATGTCGGGCGGACAGCAGCAGATGCTCGCCATGGCCCGGGCCGTGGTGACAGACCCCGCTCTCCTACTCGTCGACGAGCTGTCCATGGGCCTCGCCCCGCTCATCGTCAAGGACCTCTACGACATTCTCGGACAGCTGTCTGCTGACGGCATGGCGGTGCTCATGGTCGAGCAGTTCGCCCGCACGGCCCTCGCCATCGCCGACTTCGCCGCCCTCATGGTCCACGGCGAGATCACCGCCGTCGGCCAACCCGCCGACCTCGATGACGCCGTCGCCGAGGCCTACCTCGGAGCGAACGCATGACCGCCCGAATTCGGCGTCCGATGCGGTTGACGTTGCTTCGCCTCGCGTTCGCAGGCACGCTTGGACTGCTGCCGCTGATGCTCGGCACCGGGGCGCGGGCGGCCACGGCACCCGCGCTCGGGGGATGGAACGTCAATGCCGACGGCAACGTCATCGACATGGTGCTCGACAACGCCACCGGCCTGGCTGGAATCCACCCCTTCACCGAGGCGGACTTCCCCGAGGCTGAATCGCAGTTCTCGACCGGACCGTTCGGCTCTGGTCTGGCGACGGTGTTCTGGCCGGGCTCGGCCGGGGGCAACTTCGGCTCGCTGTCAGAGGAGCTGGGGATCCCCAGCCAGCTCGAGCCGCTCGTTTCCCAGCTCAACGACCCCGTCAGGGCCAACGCCCAGTACCCCTCGGGCCCGGCCAGCGCCTCCTATCCGGCCGGAGCTTCCGGGGGTGCGATCGAGATGCAGTCCACCGCTGGCGCCAACGGCACCACCGCCACCGCGGCCCTGAGCGACGAGAGCGTCCCCAGCCTGATCAGTTTCAGCTCGGCCAAGGGGACGAGTTCTTCGTCGGCCGCCGGCAGCGCCGCGGGCGGAACGGCAACGAGCGATCTCGGCGGGATTTCCCTACTGGGCGGCCTCGTCGACATCGGCTCCGTGACGAGCACCGCCACGGCCACCAGTACCGGCACCACTTCGTCGGGCTCGACGGTGACCCACGTGGCCGGCGTCACCGTGCTCGGACAGCCGGCCAGCATCGGCACCGACGGGCTCGTCCTGCCCAAGATTGCGACCAGCTCGAACCTGCTCGACTCCCTGATTCCCTCGATCCTGCAGACCGCCTTGCAGCAGACCGTCAGCGCCCTCGGCCTGCGGGTCACCGAGTTCCCCTCCAGCCAAGTCCATAGCGGGGCGTCGGACACCGTGACGTCGGGCGGCGTCCAGGTCGAGGTAATCCCGCCGGCAGGTGCCGCGACAACGCTCGAGGCCGCGGCCGCGCTGCTCGCGCCGTACTTCCCATCGCAGGCGGCCATCGTCCCGACCCTGCCGGGCCTGCTCCAGGGGGCCACCCTGACCATCACCATCGGGCGCTCCACCGCCTCGGCAGCCGCCTCCCCCCCGTTCAACTCCAGCTTTACCCCACCGCCGCTGCCGACCACGCCGGCCACCACCATCGCCGTCCCCTCCACCACGCCAGCCAGCCCAAGCAGCGTTATACCTCCCTCCTCGTCTGGCGGGCAAACCATCCCCGGCTCCACCACGCCGGTGGTCGTGACCCCTGGGGTCAGCACCCCCGGATCGGTGGTGGCGCCAAGCTCCACGCCGGCGTCAACACCATTCGTAGCCACCCCCATCAGCCTGTCGACCCCTCTCGGGGCCGGCCTGGTGGTGCTCGGGCTCCTCGCCACTGCCGCGCTCGGCTACGGCTTGTGGCTCGTGGCCCGAATGCTCCTCCCCGAGGACGCCGCTCCCATCTGCCCGCTCGGCCAGGAGAACCCATGATCGACCACGGCACCGGCTCTGAGGAGGTCGACGAGTGACAGCATCGGCACGCGCCGGACGGTACAACCCTGACGATCCCGCTCTCAGTGACGAGGTATCGCGCCGTCACGCCGCTCTGACGGCAGCCGCGGCCGGGGTCCGGGTCCGCCGCGGGAGCAAGATTCCCGTAGAGCACATCCTGCTGGTGGGGGGCAGCATCCTGTTGCCCCTCGGCGTGGTGTTCATCCTGCTCGGCTGGCACGGCGCGGCCACCACCGGCCGGTCGTACGAGCAGATCGACTACCTGATCTCGGGCGGCCTGCTCGGTGTCGGGTTCATCGCAGCCGGCGGGTTCATGTACTTCGGCTACTGGCTGAGCCGGCAGCTGGGCGAGTCACGGCGCCAGAGCGCCCTTATTCTCCAAGCCTTTCAGAGCCTCGAGCAGGCGCTGGAGGGCGCCATCGTGACCGGCGAGACCATACGTCCGGCTTCGGCTGCGCCGACCCCCGGCACCTTGGTGGCTGTCGCGGCCGTTCCCCCGACAGATGCCGCTGCCACCACCAATGGCGGGACCCGGCGTCGGAGGGCAGGAGCCCGAGCGGCTGCCAAGCCATCCAGTGCCGCCGTGGATGACACCCCGGCAAGTGGCGTCTCGTTGCTGGTGGCGACGCCCCACGGTTCGCTGCTGCACCGACCCGACTGCCCGGTGGTGACGAGGCGCGAAGGGGTACGAGCCCTCCCCGCCGGCAGCGATGGGTACGGCTACTGCACCATGTGCGACGCCGCCGGGGTCCTGACATGAACAACTGCGAGCGACCCACAGTCGCCAACACGAAACCTCCGTCCTACTGCAAAGAGGATCAATGACCGACACTTCATTTCGACCCCTAATTCGGTCCCGGATCCGCAAGGCCCGGTTACCCATCGCCGTTGCCGCGATCGTCGTACTGGTAGCGGCGGGATGCGGGGCTCGCCTGAGCAAAGCCGAGCTGGCGGCCCTCAACAGTTCCAGCTCCGGCGCGGGTAGCGGGGCAGGCACCGGCGCGGGCACGGGCTCCGGGACCAACACCGGCGGCACCAGCATCGCCGCCACCAGCACCGCCGGCACCAGGACTGGCGGCATCACCACCGGCGGCACCAAGACGGGCGGCACGACCACCGCCGCCACCAAGACGGGCGGCACCACCACCGGCGGCACCACCACCGGCGGCACCAAGACGGGCGGCACCACCACCGGCGGGTCGCCGGCCAGCGGTTCCGTCGCAGCAGCCAACAACCCGCTGGCCGGCCCGGGGGGCAAGCTCTGCCCCTCCGGGGCCGCCGGCTCGGGGCCGGGCGTCACCTCCAGCCAGATCACGGTGGGCAACATCGCCACCATCAACGGGCCGGTCCCCGGCCTCTTCGCCGGTGCCCGCTACGGCACCGAGGCGGTCGCCGCCTACATCAACTCCCTCGGCGGCGTCTGCGGCCGCCAGTTGGTGGTCGACTCGGCCGACGACCAGTTCGACCAGGCCACCGACCAAAATGAGGCGCAGCAGATGGCGGGCCAGGTGCTCGGCTTCGTCGGCTCTTTTTCCCTCCAGGATTCGGGTATCCCGGCAGGCGCGCCCGGCGTCCCTGATGTCGGTGACACCCTCACCTCGCAGCGGTTCGACTCACCGACGAACTTCTCCCCGCAGCCGAACGCCCCGGGCTACAACATTGGGGGTTACGAGTACATCAAGAGTCTCCCCCAGTACGCCAGCGCCACCCAGCACATGGCCATGCTGGTCGAGGACACCCCGCAAACACTGACCACCGGTCAGTGGATGTATTCGGCGTTGAAGTCGATCGGCTATCACTTCGTGTTCACCGACTTCACCCTGCAGCCCACCGACCCGACCTTCAACGGCGATGTCGAGAAAATGAAAAGTGATGGCGTCACCGGCGTCGAGTTCCAAGCCACGTCGACGATCATCGGCCAGTTGGCCAATGCCATGTACCAGGCCGGCATGACGATCTCCTTCGGCAACTACTCGCCGCCGGCCTATAACCCTGCGTACATCCAGAACGCCGGACCCGGCGACGACGGCACCGTGATCGAACAATCGATGGCCCTGTATGACGGCCAGGACGCCGCGTCGATCCCGATGGTGGCCACCCTCGACCAGTGGTACAGCCGAGTCGATCCCGGTCAGGTGCCTGACATCTATGCGGTATACGGGTGGATGTCGGGGCTGCTGTTCGCCGAGGGTCTCAACGAGGGTGGGGCCCCGACTCGCTCGGCCCTGCTCGCCGGCTTGAAACAGATCACCAGCTTCACCGCGGGCGGGCTGTCCCCACCGGACAACCCGGTCGCCAAGACGCCACCGAGCTGCTGGGTGCTCATCGACGTCAAGGGCGGCCAGTTCGTCCGCGACCCGGCCACCCCGACCGGCTTCCGGTGCTCACCGGCGGGGTACTACCACTACACGGGCTAGCCCGCCCCCGGCCTCCGGCGCCCAGCGGACACCGGCGCCCTCGCTGGCACCGAAGCGGACAACTGCCGACCTTTTTGGGAGGCGGACAAATGCGGGCCTTTTTGGCCGCCGTCACCCTAGGCTGTCGAGTTCTTCGAGATGACTGGGAACTCGATGACCTTGACCCTCAGCTCCAACGGCGTGGCTGTCCCGTTCGACCCTCGGTACTTTGCGCCCCTGCGTGACAGCTCCGCCCTGAGGTCGGACCCAGACGAGTTGCGGGCCCGCTACACCGAGGACGGCTACCTCTACCTCCGAGGCGTTCTCGATCCCGATGCAGTGACCGCCGTGCGGGACGCGTACTTCTCGCAATTCCACCCCTCGTACCTGCGGGCAGGGACAACCCCGGCTCAGGGGATCTTCTCGGGCCGGCGGCCCGCGGACCTGCCGTCCCACGGGGTCAACGGCCATCCGGCCCACGCCTTCGTCCGCAGCGTTCGCTTCGAGGCGTTCGCCTCTGACCCGGCGCTGGCGGCGCTGGCACAGGACGTGCTCGCAGGGGCGGTCGAGCGCCTGCCGCGCTCCATCGTCCGCCACTTCGACCGCTCCAGCCCAACGGCGTCACGTGCCCATGTCGACTACAGCTACCTCGACGCCGGCAGCGACCAACTGTTGACGGCGTGGATCCCGCTCGGCGACTGCCCCCGCTCCACCGGTGGGCTGGTGTATCTCGAAGGAACGCACACCATGGAACGTTCGTCGTTTGACCCGCTTCGAACCGTGACCGATCGGCCCGGCGATAGCCGGTCCATCAGCCACGATCTGGCCTGGGTGGCCGAACGGTTGGGCCGCCGGTGGCGCTGGGCCGATTACCAGGCCGGCGACGTCACCGTGCACTCGCCCCACCGCGTGCACGCCTCGCTCGATACCACCACCGACGCCATGCGACTGTCGGCCGACCTGCGTTTCCTGCGCCGGGGCCAGCCCGCCGACGCCCGCTGGCTCGTAGCCTGGGCGGGCGACGACGGAAACTAGACCACTTGATCCCGGTTGGCGGGCTGCTCAGGCCTTTTGAAGAATGGCCTCGACCTCGAGGGTGATCTTGATCTTGTCGCCGATCACCACACCCCCGCCGTCCAGGGGCATGTTGAACTCGATCCCGAAGTCACCCCGGCTGATCTCGGTGCTGGCCGAGAACCCCACCCTGGTGCCGCCCCACGGGTCGGGGCCGACGCCGTTGAACTCTAGCTCGAGGTCTACCGGCCGGGTGGTGCCATGGATCGTCAGATCGCCGGTCACCACGTAGTCGCTGCCCGCGGCGCGAACGCCAGTCGAGGTGAAGGTGATCTGCGGGTGCTGCTCGACCTCGAAGAAGTCCGATGAACGCAAGTGGGTGTCTCGACCCTCGTCGCGGGTGTCGATCGAAGAGGCATCGATGGTCACCTCCACCTTGGAGGCCAGGGGGTTGTCGGCGATGGTGATGGACCCCTCAAAGGTCTTGAAGCTGCCCTTGACCTTGCTCACCATCAGATGCCGGACGGTGAAGCCCACCTCCGAGTGGACCGGATCGATCGTCCAGGTGCCGGCGACCAGGCCCGGGACTTCTACGGTTGTGCTGCTCATGGAAAGACCTCCGTTTTGCGCCTTCAACCGATCGGTTGATGTGTCAACTATCAGGATAGTCCTCCCTAGTTGATATGTCAACCACTACAATGGCGGACGTGGACACGACGAGGTGGCTCGACCCGGCCGAGGATCGAGCCTGGCGGGGCTGGCTGGCGATGAACGAACTCGTTCGGAGCCAGATCGCCCGCGACCTGCTGGCGGACTCCGGCTTGTCGGACCCCGACTACATGGTGTTGGTGCATCTCTCTGAGGCGGACGGCCGCCGCATCCGCCTGACGGACCTGGCCGCCCGACTCAACTGGTCCAAGAGCCGCCTCTCCCACCAGCTGGACCGCATGCAGGCTCGGGGCCTGGTTCGGCGCGAGGAGTGCCCATCGGACGCCCGCGGCACCTTCGCGGTGCTCGCCGCCGGCGGCTTGGCCGAGATCGAACGGGCCGCGCCCAAGCACGTTGCCAGCGTACGCCGGCACCTCATCGACGTCCTCGACACCGATCAGCTCGGCCAGCTGACGGCCATCGCCGAGCGCGTCGTCGGGCACCTCGACGCCCCCAGCCCCTGCAGTGACTCGCTCGCCGCACCCGGCAAAGCGGGGATGGCCACGCCTCGCTAGCGCGGGTGGCCGCCCGCAACAGACGACCGCTAGCCTCGCCCGGGTGACCGCAACCGAGACCAGCCCCACCAAAGAGCGCTGGCGGGCGCAGTGGGCCGAGCTGTTCTCCGAGGTGGTGACGAGCGGCCTGTGTACGGGCTGTGCCGGTTGTGTGGTGGCCTGCCCGCACGACGTGCTCGGCTACGACGATCAGAACGGGGTGTACCGACCGTTCCACCTCGAGGAGGAGCTCGGTCCATCCGACTGCGGGCACGGTCAGCGCGGCTGCACCAGCTGCACCCGAGCCTGCCCGCGCTTTCGCAACTGGGAGACGGAGATCGACGGCTACCTCTATGGACGGGAGCGCCGACCCGAGGAGATGGAAGGGGTCGCCAAGGACGTCTTCTTGGCCCGGGCCACCGACCCTGAGTTACTCAGCCAAGGCCAGGACGGCGGGCTGGTGTCCGCCATCCTGCTGTGGTGCCTGGAAAACGATCGGATCGACGCCGCCCTCGTGTCGATGCTCGAGGGCGACGGCAGCTCCTGGAAAGCCATTCCCGGCTTGGCCCGGACCCGGGAGGAGATCCTGGCCGCAGCGGGATCCCGCTACACCTACTCGGCCAACACCCTGGCCTACGTGGCCGCTATCGAGAGCGGCGCGGAGCGCCTGGCCCTGGTCGGCATGAGTTGCCAGGCGTCGGTACCGGGCGTCATGCGGGCCCGCAAGGCCGGCAAGGTGGGCCGGCGCCTGGGCCTGTCCATCGGCCTGCTGTGCTCCAAGACCTTCGACGACGCCATCTTCGAGGAGCTATTCGAGGCCAACTACGGACTTCGTCGAGCTGACATCGTCAAGATGAACATCAAGGGCGTCTTCCAGATCTGGATGCGCGACGGGGCGTACCACGAGATCCCGCTCAAGGAGTGCCACGCCTGGACCCGGGAGGGTTGCAAGGCCTGCCCGGACTTCGCCGCCGAGCACGCCGACATCTCGACCGGCGGAATTGGAGCATTTGACGACTGGACCCTCACCCTGGTGCGGACCGACGCCGGGCGTGAGGTCATCGAGGGGATGATCGCGGCCGGCGCCATCGAGACCCGCCCCGGCGACGACGACCCGGGCGCCATCGCGCTACTCCGAAAGCTGTCGACGGTATCGCGCCGGCGCTGGCCCGAAACCGCGGTGGCCGCGCCCCGCCTAGGAGTGCCGCCCCCCAAACCGAAGGCCTAGCCGGCGGTAGTGGCCTGAGGCTCTGGTTCGCTGGCCGGCGTGGTCTAGCCGGCCGTAGTGGCCTGAGGCTCTGGTTCGCTGGTCGGCGTGGTCGCAGCCAGCTTTCGGTGGTCCCACGACACCACCTTCCTCACGTCCACGGTCACGACCAGACGGTTGTTCATCATCAACTCCACCCCTGGCCGTTGATCCTCTGAGTACGGGCCGATGTAGCGCTCCCACATCGACACTCCGAACTCCCAGACCGCGTCGGGATCCTCGATGATGCGGGCTTGCCCGACCAACTCGACCCCCCGCAGATCTTCGTAGCGGTCGCCGGCCTCGACGAGGAACGTCAGACGGGGATCACGGCGCAGGTTCTGCACCTTCTGCGACTTGCGTTTGGTCTCGACCGCCACGGTCCCGTCGATGAAGGCGTACCACATGGCGACGGCGTGGATGGAGCCGTCGGGATGCATGGAGCACATGGTCGTGGTCCGTTCCTCGTGGAGGAAGACCTCGACCTCCTGCGGACTCATGTGGACTGATTTGCGCTGGTTGACCCCCATGTTCGATCAACCTAGTGGGTCCAGGCCGGTTGGCCCGAACCCCCGCTGGCGGCTAGGTTTGCGCCCCGCCATGGGATCCCTGATCAAGAAGCGCCGCAAGCGCATGCGCAAGAAGAAACACAAGAAGATGCTGAAGGCGACGCGCTGGCAGCGCCGGGCGGGCCGGTAGGGGGATTCGTCGGTTGGGACTCTGGCCGCTTCGATTGGCCGGGGCCGCTGGACTGGCCGCGGCCGCCTGGACTGGCCGGGGTCGCCTTGGGCCCCCGCCCCGAGATTGAGTGCGATTGCTCATCTGGGTGCGGTTGGCCTACTTGGGTGGGACTGCCCCTCGATTCGAGGGTCACAAGCACCCAGGTCGAAGGCATGTTGTGCACTCTCGCCGGCGAGTCGACCGCCGCCCGACGCCCGCCTGGGTGTCGAGCCCGACCGAGCCGACGTCATCGTCGGCCGGACCATCGTGCTGGCGGAGCCGTGTCGAGTTTGGCCGTTCGGC